>CALGTD010000136.1 GCA_937901895.1 uncultured Spartobacteria bacterium
ATTTGTTTGCCCGATTTTTCCGCTCCAGAAGTGTGAATTCTGCGTGATCACCTTCGCGCAGCTCGCCGCGGTAGGCTGTCTCGACTTCGTCACCAGGCTTTAGAATGACGGCACCGACCCGAGGGCTTACCTTCTTGTCATCGCGTCCTTCCGCGACCGACTCGTTCATTACCTTGATCGCTAACTCCATCAGTTCACGGTGGGTTGGTCTCTTTTTGGGCATAGCGGGAGTTATTTTGGATTAAAACAGCCGCCGTCGCGGAACCAGCCGAGGCACTGTTGTTCGAGTTGGTCTTCGGTGATCATGATTTTATCGAGCCCAGCCAAATTCGATGAGGACGGTTTTTAGGCAATTGAGCGCGAGATCCGCGTCGCTCTCGGTCGGTGGACGCAGGCCTTTGCCAACTTGCTCATTGGGTTTACCGCGTGAGTGAAGCCGAGCGACGATTCGTCCGCACCAACTACAAAGATTCTCCCTGCCGGCGTTTTCCTTTTGGAGATAGCCGTCGATGGATTGGCTTAGATCTTTACTCATGTCGCCTGCTTTGAACCCGAAAGCCACCGACAGCGCGCTCCGGCAACGATCAATGACGTCCACAGCAGCGAGCCTGTTCGTGCTGGCTTCAACTTTTTCGATTACTTCGACGAGAGCTTTCAAAAGCTTAGGGGGCACATTCTCCTCTAGGATTTCGGGCGTGTCACCGAGGGAATGCCGAGCGCGGAGTGACAGCACCGGGGTGCCAACCAAGTTGCATTCTATACTAATGACCTTCCAGAACGTGATGTGAGGTTCCCAGCCCAATGCTACAGCCGGCATTGCCAACGCCGAAATATCGGCAAGTCCTTGCAGGCAATGACGCTCATAGGTTCCCAATGAGACACATTGAGTGGTGCCCGCCCCCCATTGCGTCCTTGGCAGGTGCGGCCGATAAGGATCGGAAACATGCCATTCGTGGGGCTGAGCGCATGAGCGCAGTTTGAAGACACGTCCGCGCCTTACTTTTGTAACGGCATCAAAATCATCTTCGCGGAAAATCTCAGTAGCAAGCTCGTTACCCACAGTCGATATTGGCGATAACTCTTTGCCGTGAAAAAAGCGGATCGGGGCAAGGAGGGGAGGCGGAATCACTCGGTGGCCGTCATTAACGTCACCTTCATATACTGCGCCGATATACCGATCAAACCCTAGGTATTCCATGCGGATCCCGATGGATTTACTGCTTTCAGGGTCATCTTGCGATATTCACCAATCCGAGAAGACGCCATCGTGCGCGGTGCCTGGACCGAAGACCGTTTCCCTTCCACCCTTACGAAACCAGCTGAGGCACTGCTGTGCGAGTTAGTCTTCGGTGGTAATCTAGGAGAATACATAGTTCAAACCATAGTCAGGAGGTCATTGAGAATTTCGGTTAATTCAAAACGTTCATTGCCTGCATCATCCACATATTTTTCTGCTCGCCGAATTTGCTCGGTGTTCATAAGCGGCCAAAACTTTTCCAGCACGTCCTCCGGCCTCTTCAGCGTTGCCACTCCAATAATTTTCTTGGCGTCATCGGTGTCAGAGTATGCAACCTCATCTCCAACTTTGATGAATGGAGCGACTACATCTGGAAGAATGTAGTTCTCGGGCTCCCGTTTTCGAGTGATATAAGCTTTCTTTCCAAGTGCCCTAAGCTCTGCAATAGCTGCTCGGTTCTTTTGCTCTTCAGGCGTTCCTAAGTCGGAATCAAGCAACGTTGCCCACGGAATTCCAAATTGATCAGCGAGTTTCTTGGTGCGCCAGTGCTTCAGATTCCCACAGCCACCAATGATGACCGACAGAATACCCTTTTCTTCCGGCGTCAGCGGTATGTGTCCGCCGTCCTTCAGTCTGGTCGCAGCGTGACGGACAAAAACGACATCTCCTGCTCCTTCGACGAGAAGTAAGCCCTTCGCGCTGGATGCATTAGGGTCGGGAAGAACACCTAGGGAATCAGCGATGTCTGAGAGGACATCATCTGATCCGTGCCGAATTTCGGGCCGACCTTCCTTCTTCTCGATAAACCGTAGTCCTTCGATTGGAAGCAATCCAGCGAGCGCAGGAACATGTGTAGTGACTAGAACTTGGCAGTTGCTGCGCTGGCCAAGCTGAATCAACGCACGCACCAACATCTCCTGATTCGTTGGATGCTGAGAAGTCTCCGGCTCCTCAAATGCATAAATCACAGACGGCGCTTGGTCATTTTCTACCTTCCGCTCCGCTTCGGCGCGGAAAAAGTTAAGCAGAATCAATCTACGAACGCCGCTGCCTCGTTTGTTGATCGGAATGCTATCTTCACCGTCTAGCGAAAAATCAAATGTCCATGCCGGAGCCTTTTTGAAACGTGGCACAAGCTGCGACGCTAGAGCGGGATCCATTTCTTTGAGTTTCTCCAGCGTTTTCTCTGCGCGATCCAGCACACGCTTCTGAATTTCGGCCTGAATCTTTTCGATTTCAGCGCGAAGCTCCTCCTTGGCTTGGGCTACCGCATTTTGCATCGGGTCTTTAGCCAGCGGATCGCTGTCTTTGCTTTCGCGATCGGACTTAAAGAGAGCAAAAAGGGGAAGTTGCCGGAATAATTTATCCTGAATCGTCTTCGAGTCGGTGGCGAATTTCCCTATCTCCAACTCGCGTTCCTGTTTCTCGAGGTCCCCCGCCTTGGCCCAGATAGCCGCACGCCAACTTGCGCTCTTTCTAGCGTCGGCGACTTCTGTATCACTCACCCCAAGATCTTTCGCCCGCTTTTTGAGGTCAGTGATCTTCAGAGTGTGTAGGTCGTCAGCGCCGGGTTTGGTGGGGTGGTCTGCAACGATGTAAATGGAAGGCTCTTTTGCGCTTCGCTTGTATCGCTTTAATATTTCTAAATCGCCATTGGCATTCAGGAGGTGTTCCTCCGCGAGTGTCGTTATGTTGGCTTCGTCTATAACGATCTCGGATGGCAGCTCGTCAAAAATGCATCGGATCTCAACTGGGTCATCGGGTCCCAAAACATTGAAATCGTCCTTATCGATTGTTGTTTCTCCGCTCGGAAAAAAGATGTCCAAAGCCTCCAAGATGGTGGATTTCCCGACATCATTTCTGCCTGTGATACCTGTGATATTGGGATCAATCGGCACTCGCTTTTCTTCTCTGTATCCTCTGAAGTTTTTAATTCTGACTTCTTTTAGCTTCATAACGATGAAATTGATAGTTCTCCGC
>CALGTD010000137.1 GCA_937901895.1 uncultured Spartobacteria bacterium
TGCGGCGGCGTTCAGGGTTTCCGCACCGGAGAGGCGCATCGTCCGCGACATGACCCACGCAATCGCGTAGACGACGCGCTGGAGGATGCCGAGCCGGTAGAGGAGCGAGGAGAAGGCGGCGAAGAAGACGATCGAGGGAAGGATGGTGATCGCAAAGATCGGGCCACCGGCGGTGAACGCGGCGTCGTCGACATTGCCGCCCGCGAGACGGGTCAGCCAGCCGAAGAGAAGGGAGGTGCCTTCCTTCGTGAAGGACAGCAACTGGACGAAGAAATGGCCGACGGCGTCGAACAGGAAACGGACCGGTGGGACGTGAAGGACGAGGACGGCGAAGACGATCTGCAGCGCGATTCCGACGGCGACGAGCCGCCACTGGATGGCACGGCGGTTTGCGCTGAACGCGACGGCAATCGCGAGGAAGGCCGCGATGCCGAGGAGTCCGCGCAGGACGTTCAGGGGGATATCCATGGTGTGGGTCCGTGGAAAGCGACTGCCGTGCCAGCCGGGCGCTCAGCCTGAAAGGGAGCGGATCGGCAAGGTTCGGCTGATCGGCGCTGCATCCGGTAAACCGCCGGCTATCCGCCCTGAACAGGGGGCATGATCGAGACGATCTCGCCGGGCTGGATCACGTGGGTGCGTTCGACGTAATCAAGTCCGGCCGCGAGGAGAAGGCGGCTGTCCCACTCCTCGAGCTGCGGGAGGTCGCGGAAGATTTTCGCGAGAAGGTCGGCGATCGTTGCGCCGGGTTCGATGTCGAATTCCCGCTCTTCGCAGCCGGCGAGATCGCGAAGGATCGAGTAGAACTCGACGCGCACCGTCATTTTTTGCCGCGTTCGATCGCCTCGTCGGTCAGCACTCCGACGAAGGGGAGGTTTCGGTAGTTCTCGTTGTAGTCGAGGCCGTAGCCGACGACGAACTCGTTGGGGATGTCGAAGGCGACGTAGTCGGCGTGGATTTCCTGCTCGCGCTCGACCCGCTTGCGCAGAAGGACGCAGGTGCGAATGCTCAGCGCGCCGCCGGAGGAAAGGCGTTCGCGGATCGCGTGCAGCGTGTGGCCGCTGTCGAGAATGTCATCGAGAATGAGGACATGCCGGTCGCGCAAATCGGCAAGCTGCGACTGGCGGAAGTTCACCGTCCCGGTCGTCTTGGTGCCGTGGTAGCTCGACACGCTCAGGCAATCGACCTGGAGCGGGAGCGGCACGCGGCGCAGGAGATCCGCCATGAAGATGAAGCTGCCGTTGAGGATGGCGATGACGGTGAGGTCCTTCCCCTGGTAGTCGACCGTGATCTCGTGGGCGAGTTCATCGAGCCGGCTGAGAATCGTGGATTCGTGGAACAGGATTTTCCGGATATCCTCAAGCATGGGAGCCGATACGCTAGGCGAGCGAGGCCGGCGGCGGAAGATGAATCGTCGACGCCCGCGGAGAAACCGGCCGATTCGCCTATGCGAGAACCGCTACCGACGGACGATCACCGGCGTGCCGAGGGCGACGGCGTGATAGAATCGGCGCGCCTGGGAATTGGGCAGGCGGACGCAGCCGTTGGAAACGGGTTGGCCCGGGACATGGCCGGCGTGGAGGCCGTAGGCGCCGGTGAAGCGCAGGAAATACGGCATGGACGCTCCGACGAATTTGCTGCCGGCGGGTCGGCGGTCCCGGCGGTTGTCGACGTTCGCTTTCACGACCCGGCCGTCGCGCACATAGCTTCCGTAGATGGACGAACGGTGGTTCGGACTTTTCTGAATCACCTTGAACGTGCCGGTCGGCGTGTTCTTGCCCTCACGGCCCGAGGAAATCGGCGATTGCGCGAGCAGGCGGCTGCCGTCGTAGAGGTAGGCGCGCTGATCGCCGAGGTCGATCACGATCCGGCGGCCGGAGCGGGGAGGGCCGTCGAACCATCCGCCGACCTCCGGGACCGTGGTGCAGCCGGTGAGCAGCAGCGTTGAAAGCGCGAGCGCGGGAAGAAGGCGATTCACGCAGGGACATCGCGGGCCACCGCGCCGGTGCGTGTCACTTTTCCGCAGGCGGCTCGGAGATCAGTCGTGCGCCGCGGGAATAGGCGAAATACGCCCATGCCCACTGGAAGAAGACGAAGACGCGGTTACGAAAGCCGATGAGGAAGTAGAGATGGATGAACGCCCATGCGAGCCATGCCGGCCAGCCGCTGAAGCGCAGGCCCTTCAGATCGGCAACGCCGGCATGCCGGCCGATCGTCGCCAGGCTTCCCTTGTCGAAATACCAGAAGTCCTTCGCTGGCTCTCCGCGCAGGCTTCGCAGGATGTTTTTCGCGGCATGCTCGCCCATTTGCATCGCCGCGGGGGCGACTCCGGGAACGGGTCTGCCGGCCTTGTCCTTGATCGCGACCATGTCGCCAATTGCCTGGATCTCGGGATGACCGGGGATGGAAAGATCCTGCGAGACCATCACGCATCCGGCCCGGTTCAGCTCGCAGCCAAGTTGCGCGGCAAGCGGCGAGGCGCGGTTTCCGGCCGCCCAGACGACGGTGCGCGCGGGGATGCGGCCGCTCTTGAGAGTTACGCCCTCCGCGTCAACCATCTCGACCGGATCGCCGACCCGCACCTCCACATGGAGCTTCTGCTCGAGTTGCCGTTTCGCACTTTCGGAGAGCGCCTCGGTGTAGGCGGGCAGCACACGCGGTCCGGCTTCGACGAGGAGCACGCGGGTCTGCTGCGGATTGATGTTCCGGAAGTCGCGGGCAAGCGTCCAGCGGGCGAGTTCCGAAATGGCGCCCGCCATTTCCACGCCGGTGGGTCCCGCGCCGACCACGACGAACGTCATGAACGCCCGCCGCAGTTCCCCGTCCTGCGTCTTCTCCGCCTGCTCGAACGCCGTCAGCACCCGGCGGCGAATGTCGACCGCATCGTGCAGGCTCTTCAGGCCGGGCGCGAATCGCTCCCATTCGTCGTGACCGAAATACGAATGGCGTGCCCCCGTGGCGACGATGAGATAATCGTAGGAAATCGGACCGTCCGCGGTAACCACCGTCCGCTCGTCGGGCCGGATCTCCTTCACTTCGGAGAGAATCACCGTGACGTTTTCCTGTTCCCGAACAATGGAGCGGATTGGCTTGGCGATGTCGGCGGGGGACAGGCCCGCCGTCGCCACCTGGTAGAGCAGGGGCTGGAAGAGGTGATGGTTGCTTCGGTCGAGCAGGAGGATTCTTGCCGGGGCCCCCTTCAGTGCGCGAACGGCACTCAGTCCTCCGAAGCCCCCGCCGATCACAACGACCACGGGCAGGCTTGCTTTTTCCCCACTGGCTGACGATGGTGGACGGGAATTCACGGGACTTTGTGAAATTTTTCACAAAGTCGGCCGGGTTTCAAATTTTTCCCGAAATTTTGCGCCTGCTCAAGAATGTCCAAGACGATCGTTGAACAACCCGACACGCTGGCTCGCGGCCTGCACAGCCTGGAAAAAGCGCAGGAGGGCGGGGAGCTGCTGGGCGAGACGATGACGCTGAGCATGGGGCCGTCGCACCCCGCCACGCACGGCGTGCTGCGGATCGTGCTGGAGCTTGATGGCGAGCTCATCACGAAGGCGACGCCCGATATCGGCTACCTGCACCGAGGCGACGAGAAAATCGCGGAGAACATGCAATACAACCAGTTCGTCCCTTACACGGACCGGCTGGATTACCTGGCCCCGATCGCGAACAACGTCGCGTATGCGCTCGCGGTGGAAAAACTGATGGGTTGGGAGCTGCCGCCGCGAGGCAAGGCGATCCGCGTGATCTGCTGCGAGCTGGCCCGCATTTCCTCCCACATGCTGGGGCTTGGAGCGTTCGGCATGGATCTGGGCGCGACCACGGTGTTCCTCTGGACCTTCACCGAGCGAGAGAAGATCTACAACCTCGTCGAGCAGCTCACGGGCGCGCGGTTCACCACGAGCTACACGCGCGTGGGCGGACAGACGCGCGACCTGCCGCCGACGTTCATTCCGCAGCTCAAGGAATTTGTCGAGGGGCTGAAGGGTTCGCTGGACGAACTCGACAAGCTGCTCACGCGAAATCCGATCTTCATCCACCGCACGAAGGACATCGGAATCATCACGAAGGAGGACGCGATCGCCTATGCGATTTCCGGCCCGAACCTTCGCGGCAGCGGCATCGAGCACGACCTCCGTCGCAAGCAGCCGTATCTTGACTACGAAAAATACGATTTCGAGATTCCGATCGGCACGGTCGGCGACGCCTACGACCGGTATCTCGTGCGCATGGAGGAGATGCGGCAGAGCATCCGGATCCTCGAGCAGGTCATCGACAAGCTTCCCTCGGGTCCCATCAACTGGCACGACCCGAAGAGCACGCTGCCGGACAAGGTGGACGTGCTCACGAAGATGGAGGAACTCATCCACCACTTCATCGTCGTCACCGAGGGGGCGGACGCTCCTCCGGGAGAGGTGTATTTCGGCGCGGAAAATCCCAAGGGCGAGCTGGGATTCTACATCTACAGTCTCGGCGGAGGTGTTCCGTATCGCCTCAAGATTCGCGCGCCATCGTTCGTGAATCTCTCGATCCTTCCGAAGATTCTGCCCGGCCATTTCGTGAGCGATGTCGCCAGCGTGCTTGGCAGCATCGACTTCGTGATGGGCGAGTGCGACCGGTAAACTGGCCGGTCGGATAAAAGAACTCCCGGCCCTCGGAGCGCTTGCTCCTCAGGCCGGGAGACCCCAGAAAGTGGCAGCCCGCTCAGAGGCGGGGAAAGGGATTCCAGCGACTCAGGGCGACCGCGACCATTGCGGCGAACCCGGTCTCCTCCCGCAGTTCCTCGGGGGCATGTTCCCGCAGAGAAGGCTCGCGTCGGAGTCCGGCCGATGCCGCGAGCGAGCACTCGCGTTTGTCACGATAGAGTTCCAGGTCGCACATGGCGGTCAGTAGGTGGTCGTGGTGCGGGTCACGCTCGCTCCGGAAGACACCGGGGTGTCGACGGTCGTGGTGGTGCGCGTCACCGGTTCCTCGCTCTTCACGGACACACAGCTCGAAAGGGCGAATGCAGCAACGATGGCTGCGAGGAGAAGCGAGAGCGGCAGGGGATTCATGGGGTGGGTGGTTTCAACAATACCCTGCAATGGCCGTGCCAGAGGGGGGTAAACTGCGCATATCTCCTTGGAAAGAAGGGGTATGGGGAAACCGCTCTAGCGCGCCGGACTGCCGATTTTTATGGCGGAATGCACGGTTTCGCGGTCGTGGTCATGCGAAATGCAAGACGTAGCGACGCGTTCCTGAGCGTTGTCGTTGTGCGAAGAAAATGAGCATGGACGCATGGGGAAATTTCTGGATGATGGCACGCGCCAGATGACGACCACGGAGACTTCCAGACAGGCTGACAACATACCCGCCGACCTCCTGGCGGAGATCGAAGAGGCGATCAGCCATTACCCGGTTTCCAAGCGCAGCGCATCGCTTCCGCTTCTTCACCTCTGGCAGAATCACTTCGGGTTCATCGACGATTCCGGCATCGAGTGGATCGCCGCAAAGCTGGATCTCACGCCGGTGAACATCTACGAACTCGTGACGTTTTACCCGTGGTTCCGCCGGGAGGCGGCCGGGAAGACGATCATCCGCGTCTGCCGCACCCTGGCCTGCGCGATGGCGGGTTCCTACGAACTCCGGGAGAAATTCTGCGAGGCCACGGGAGTGGATCCGAACGCTGAACACCACGGTTACGGCCATGCGCCGCCGACGAGCCCGGACGGGAAATTCAGCGTCGAGTTCGTGGAATGCCTCGCGAGCTGCGGCACTGCACCCGTGTGCCTGATCAACGACGACCTTCACGAGAAGGTGACGCCCGCCGATGTTCCGCGCATCGTAAAGCAATACGACGAGGCGTAGAGCGCCCGACTTTTTCAGACCTTCCGCATTTTTCGACCGAAATGTCCCTGATTCACGCCCCGCATCCGAAGGAGCGCCGCATCATCTTCGAGCGCATCAGCAAGCCCGGATGGTCTCCCGACATCGAGACCTACCTCAATGCCGGCGGCTACGAGATGCTGAAGAAGGCGCTCGGCATGCAACCGCAGGAAATCGTCGACGCCGTCAAGGCCGCCAACCTGCGTGGGCGCGGCGGTGCGGGATTCCCGTGCGGGGTGAAGTGGAGCTTCATCAAGCGCGACGACGGCAAGCCGCACTATATCACGGTTAACGGCGACGAGTCGGAGCCCGGCACGTTCAAGGACCGCTACATTCTTCACAACGATCCGCACCAGCTCATCGAGGGGCTGCTCATCGCCGCGTGGGCGCTGAACGTGAACCTCGCCTACATCTACATCCGCTGCGAGTTCCCGCACGCGGCCAGGATCGTGTGGAATGCGATCAAGGAGGCGAAGGCAAAGGGCTTCGTCGGGAAGAACATTCTGGGCAGCGGCTTTGATTGCGACATCTACGTGCATCAGGGCGCCGCGGCCTACATCTGTGGCGAGGAGACGAGCCTCATCGAGTCGCTCGAGGGCAAGCGCCCGTATCCGCGGATCAAGCCTCCGTATTTCCCGGCGGTGCTCGGCCTCTACATGTCGCCGACGATCGTAAACAACGTCGAGACGTTGTGCCATGTCAGCCACATCCTGCGGCTCGGTCCGGAGGAATACGCGAAGATGGGCACGCCCGGCGACGGCGGCACGCGCACGATGTGCGTGAGCGGCGACGTGATGAAGCCCGGATTCTACGAACTTCCCGCCGGCGCAGTGACGCTGAGGGAATTGATCTTCGACATCTGCGGCGGTCTCAAGCCCGGCCGGAAGTTGAAGGCGGTCATTCCCGGAGGCAGCTCGGCGAAGGTCATGCGCGCCGACGAGATTTACAAGGTCAAGACCAAGGCCGCCGATGGCTCGATGGTCGAGAAGGAGATTCCGATGCTCGACGTCGTGATGGACGCGGCGAGTCTCGCCTCCGTCGGCACGATGGTGGGCTCCGGCGGCGTGATGGTGATGGACGACTCCCGCGACATGGTGTGGGCGCTCAACAACCTCAACCAATTCTACGCGCACGAGAGCTGCGGTCAGTGCACACCGTGCCGCGAGGGCAGCCTGTGGATGTCGAAGATGACCACGCGTATGCTGGCGGGTGGTGGTCGTGCGGAGGATCCCGCCGTGCTCAAGAACGTTGCCGACAACATCGCGGGCCGCACGGTCTGCGCGTTCGGCGAAGCCTGCTCCTGGCCGACCCAGAGCTTCCTCGCGAAATTTCCCGAGGAATTCGCGGCTGCTGCCTCGGGCAGATAATCGCAGGGTTTTCCTCGCGAGGTTCGTCCGCCGCGGCGAGAGTGTTCCCATGAGTGGGACGCTGCCCGATGCCACAGGACTCGAAGCGAGGTTCGAGCGCGAGCTGGCCGCCTCGGTTCCTGGCTGGCGCGAGGGACCGGCGGCTCGATTGACCGCGAGCGCGCCCGTGCTGCTCGTCCGCGATGTCGTCGCAGCCGCGAACCACTACCGGGATGCGCTGGGCTTCGGCTACGAGCAGTTCTTCGGAGAACCGCCTGCGTTTGTGATCCTGCACCGCGACGGAATGTATCTCATGCTGCGTCAGGCCGACGATCCCGCGCATGTCGTGCCTCACTGGAGGGTGTCGGAAAAATTGTGGAACGCCTATTTCTGGGTGAGCGACGCGGATGCGTTGCACGCGGAGTTCGTGAGTCGCGGGGCGAAGATCGACTATGGGCCGTGCGATCAGCCGTATGGATGCCGGGAATTTGGCATCCAGGATCTCGATGGCTACGACATCGGGTTTGGGCAGGTGGTCGGTGAGTCCAAAGGGACTTGAGGGCCGCTCAGTAGAGTCCGAGCAGCTTCAGGACCACAACGAGCACGACGACCACGCCGATAATGTAGAAAATGCTGTGCATGCCGGGAGTTCGCTTCCCGGGCTCGTGGTGCGCGGACAAATGTTCAACGAAGAAAAATCCACCCCGCCACGCCACCGGCGAGAATGAGCAGGGCGGGGTTCATCTTTTTTCCGAAATAGAGGATGACGAAGACGATCGCGGCGAGTGCGAGGCAGATCTGGATTTGCTCGCTGTCGCCGGTGATGGCGGTGCGCGCGATGGAGATCGTGCCGGCGAGCATGAGACCGACCACGATCGGCGCGAAGCCGCGCTGAATGGCGGTGCGCCACGGCGAACCCTCGAAGTGGTTCCAGACGCGTCCGGTCCCAACCGCAACGAGGGAACTCGGAACGAAGAAACCGAGAAAGGCGATGATCGCACCCGGGATCGCGGCGACGTGGTAGCCGATGACGATGACCATGAGCATGTTCGGCCCCGGGACGAGCTGCCCGAGCGCGTAGATGTCGCGGAACTGATCCTCGTTCACCCAATGCTGCAGTTCCACGGTGAAGTCCTTCATCGCGGGAAGCACGGAGGTGCCACCGCCCACGGCCATGATCGACAGGACCGAGAACACCCACAGAAGAGAGAAAAGGGAGCCGAAGTTCATCAGTCGGTCGAGCGCTTGTCGTAGGTGTGATCGTCCGCCTTGTGCGGAAGATGCGTGCGGGGCCGGTAAAGGAAGATTGCAATCGGTCCGACGGTGAGCAGGACGATCGGAAGCATCACGTGCACGAAGCTCACGAGCACGAGGGTCACGGCGACGATCGCCACATCGAGCCGGTGCTCGAGCTGGCGACGGCCGATCTGCAAAGTGACCGCAAGCAGCAGGCCGACGGATGCAGCGCCGACGCCCTTGAGCACGGCGTTGAGGGTTTCGTTGTGCGCGTTGCTCGCGTAGACGATGCCGAGGATGAGGATCAACGTCGCCCCGGGCAGGAGCATGCCGAGGAATCCCGCCACGGCTCCGGGCCAGCCGCGGAGCTTGTCGCCGACGAGGACGGCCATGTTCGTCGCGTTGAGGCCGGGGAGGGTCTGGGAGATTTCGAGCACTTCCAGGAAGCTGTCGTCGTTCAGCCATTGCTTCTTCTCGACGAGGCTGCTGCGGAGATAGGCGACGACGCCTCCGCCAAAACTCGTGGCACCGATGGCGAGAAACGTGAGGAAGATTTCCCGAAGTGAGATCTTCGGCTGGCCGGCGGCGGGTGCGGATGAATCCGGCATTGAAGCGCCGACGTCGCGCTTCTCCGGCTCCGGATTGCTGTCTGGAATGTCCATCGACCGGTCGCGTCGCTACTCGTGATCCGGCGCGGCCCTGCCGCCCATCTTGTAGACCATCGCGGTCTTCGTGGTGCCGAGCTGCACCCACTCGGGGGCGCGTGTCTGCACGGCGCGATAGAATTTCTCGGAGAGCGCCTTCGCCTTGTGGTGGATGTCGTCGAGCCGGTGAAACTTCGCCTGGAAGGCAAACTCTCCGACGAGCGACGTTTCGGACGCGCGATTCCGCCAGACGGCGATCGTCGCCTTCGCCTCGTAGCCGTGTCCGAAGTCGAAGTAGCCGGGCTCGACCTCGACTTCCTCGACGGCGACGTTGTTCACGAGATTGATCTTTGTCTCGGGCGAGACGTCGATGTCCGCCATCGCCGGGAAGACCTGGGCGATGTCCTGAAGGCCACGATCGAGGACGATCTTCGGCGTGGTGAGCACGCAGTTGTGGGAGTAGAGGCTGCGCATCCCGCCGATCTCGTCGCGCAGGGGAAGCAGCTCCTCCTTGAACTTGATGCGGCTCTCGCCCTCGATGCGCGGGTGGATGTCGGAACGTGCCGCCGCCTCCATGTCGGGGTGACGGAACTTGACCGTCAGCTCGTGATCCGCCTCGGGCCAGCCATCCTTGTAGAAGGTGCGCTTCCGCAGGATGAAGGCGTTGCGGTAGAGGTCGAAGTTGTCCGTATCGTAAAACAACACCTCGCGCACGAGCCGGTGAAACCCGTGTTTGCGTGTCTCCACGCCGACGCCGCAGTGGTCGGCGATGTCGCAGAGGATCCGCCAGTATTCCTCCAGACGCTCCGGTCGGAAGAACCGCTCGGGTTTGAGCAGGATCTTGTATTCCCGGTAGTGGACCTTGTCCAGGGGGTGACCGTCCGAGTAGGCGGGAGGGCTCATGCGATGGTGCCGTGTGGATTAGCAGAAAGCCGGGCCGGCGTCATCAGTGCGGTGTGAAAGATGCCCGGCGCGCTAGTTCGCGACGGGATTGGTCTTCCCCACCACCATGAGATCAGACGGCGTGGACGGGATCGCGGGCAGCGTCGCGTCGGTGCAGCCGAGCGTGGGCGCGACGATGCGGCGCGGATAGGCCGCGATGCCGCCGGTGTAGCCGATGTCCTCGGGAGTCGCCTGGTCGAAGAAGATGAGAAACCGGACCTCCCCGCCGTCGAGATTCTCGATGTGGTGGGGATACGCCTTCGGAATGAAATACATGTCGCCGGGCTCGAGTTCGTAGGTATCCAGGCTCGCGCCGGGGCTGAGAATGGTCATGCGCGCACGGCCCTGGAGGACGTATCCCATCTCGGCGGTCTGCGGGTGCCAGTGCGGCTCGCGCATGCCCGTGCCTTCGAGACGCAGCGAAAACATCGCGATGTTTTCGAGCACCGGGAAAAAACTGCTTTTTCACCGTGCGGGCGGAACCGAACTCATTGTTGATCATCGCCGGCAGCGCCTCAGCGGCGATCTTGTAGCGGCTCGCGAACGCGGCTCCCGGCGGGATGACCGCTGCGCCGTCGGTCTTGCCGATGAGAATGTCCTCGGGCGAGTAGCGCAGACCGGCGACGGCGGATTCCGGCAGGCCCCACGTGTTGCCCATCACGCTGGGAGTCATGCAGCCCACCGCGCCGGAAATTCCGAAGTCCTCGGGATCGTGGTGCGTGAAGGCGATGACGAATTCCGCGGCGCTGTCGCCGACGTTTTCGATCGCGTGCAGGTAGCCGCTCGGGACGAAGAACATTTCGCCCTCGTCGATCGTGAATGTGTCGTGAAGGTTCCCGTTGCTGAAGATCGTGACGAGCGAGCGGCCGGCGAGGCAGTAGGCGAGCTCGTGCGCGTTGGCATGCCAGTGCGGTTCGCGAAAGGCGTCCGGCTCGAGGCGCAGCTTGTAGAGCGAGAGGTTCTGGAGGATCGGAAAGTTCGACCGGTTCACGAATGTGCGACTGCCGGATGCGTTGGAGAACTGCGGGGCGGTGCGGCCGATCGGGAAGACGTGAGGAGACTTGCTCATGGGTGGATGTGATTGGAAACGGGCGGTCGTTCACCGCGACCGCGGGGGTGGCATTCTCCTTCGAGCCCGACAGGCGTGATGTGGATCACGACCCGGGAACCTGGGGGAAATGAGCATCAACAGCGGCTGGGCGGGATCCTGTCAAAGTTCCGCTCCGCATGCATGCGGAAAAATGTCGCCAAAATGTCCGTGCACACACGGCAGTGCGGTTCCCTCGAGGCGTGTATTCCACGACATTTGAATCCTTCAGGCGGGAGATTTGGAAATTGTCGCATGCGATCGGACCCTGTCTTGAGAAAGGCGGCGACGGATGCGGGTTGCGCGCGCGTAAAGGCTGATTTAGCTATTGGAACCGCTCTCCATGAAGCCTTCCGCGTTTTTCCTCGTCACCGTCCTAATCGCTTCGTCCCTGCAGGCGCAGGAAGGGGGGGAGGTTGTCGAAAATCCCCGGCCCACGTGGGAGACCCAGAAACAGGCGCGGACGTGGCAGCTTGGGATCCCCGCGCCGCGCGGCCTCATCACGGACCGGAACGGGAAGCCCCTTGCGCAGAGTCGGATCAGCTACAACCTCGCGATCCGTTTTCCGACCCCCCTTGATTTCACCGACGAGCAGGTGCTCGCTTTTGCCCGGCAGCAGACCACCCTTGCGAAGGGACTGCTCGGCCGCGACGTCGAGCTGCGCGAGAAGGCGGTGATCGACCATTACAAGAACCGTGGCGTCCTGCCGTTTGACATTATCGAGGACCTCCAGCCGAGGGAACTTGCCGTGGTCGCGCAGGGGGTCACTCCGTCACTCATCCTGCGGCAGACCTACGTCCGCATGTATCCGGAGGCATCGCTTGCCGCGCATGTCATTGGTTACGTCGGGAGGCAGGCCCCGCTTTCGCTGCGTCCGATCGAAAACAACGACCTGATCTTTCCCGAGAGCGAAGGGCGCGCGGGCCTCGAGCAGGTGTTTGACGACGAACTGCGCGGCCAGCCGGGCGTGCTGCATGTGACCTTCGACGCCGAGGGCCGAAAGACATCCGAGCGTGTCGCGCAGCCGCCGGTGCCCGGTTACAACGTCATCAGCACGATCGACGCCGATCTCCAGGCGTTGTGCGAGAAGGTTCTTGCCGAGAACACCAAGCGCGGCGCCATTGTCGTGATCGACCCCAATTCCGGAGAGATCCTCGCGCTTGCGTCGTGGCCGACGTTCAACCCGAACGAGATCTTTGTTCCGCTGTTCAACCCCGAGGCCTACGAGATCGTCGCGAAGGACCCGTCCGTGCCTTTGCTTCCGCGTGCCTACGGCTCGCAGTATCCGCCGGGCTCGACATTCAAGACGTTCGTCGGCCTTGCCGGACTCGAGTCCCAGAAGATCAAGAAGGATACGGAATTCAACTGCCCGCCGTCCCTCGCGGTTGGAAACTTCGTCTTCCGCAACTGGAAGAAGGAGGGCGCGGGTTCATTGAACTTCCGTCGCGCGCTCGAGCAGTCGTGCAACACCTGGTTCTACCAGGCAGGGCTCAAGATGGGCAAACAGCCGATCATCGAGTGGTCCCAGCGCCTCGGGCTTGGCCAGCGCACGGGATTGCCACTCAAGGGCGAGGCGGCGGGGAACATCCCGACGGACGAATACATGCAGCGCGTCCACAAGCGGCCGATCATGCAGGGCGACATCGCCAACATGAGCATCGGCCAGGGCGACATCCTCATCACACCACTGCAGATGGCGCAGGCAATGGCCATCATCGCCAACGGCGGCGCGTTCCATCAAACGCGCCTGGTGAAGCAGATCCAGACGCTCGACAACAAGGTGGTCGCCGCCTATCCCGACCGCATTCGTGAGCAGCTTCCGATCACGCCCGAGGTGATGAATGAACTCCGCGAGGCGCTCGTGGCCGTCACCGAAGGCGGCAACGGCACCGCTCGGCGCGCCCAGGTGAAGGGCATCCGGGTTGCGGGGAAGACGGGCACCGCGCAGTGGGGACCGAAGGAGAATCAGCGCACCGCCGCGTGGTTTGCCGGGTTCGCACCGGCGGAGAATCCCCGCTTCGCATTTGCAGCGGTCTACGAGGCGGATCCGGGAGTGAAAGCTGGCGGTGGCTCGCACGCGGCCCCGCTCATTGGAAAGGTTTTGCAGACGGTCTTTGCCCCCGGAAAGCCTGCGGAGATCAAACCCGAGGACATGGACGAGGATCAGTCCGGCTAGTCGAGAAACGTGCTGACGGCGCGGCCTGGCGCGCTACGATTCCGGCATGATCCGTCTTGTTCTCGCGCTGCCGTTTCTTGCGCTGCAGCTTGCCGTCGCCACAGCGGCCATCTCCGACGCCGATGCGCTGAAGATCGGAAAGAAGATCTGGCAGAACGAGTGTGCCGGCACGGTCGAGGGGTTGACCTCGTGGAACTCCGGAGAGGACTTCGCCTCGGTCGGCATCGGTCATTTCATCTGGTATCACGGGAAGCATCGCGGACCGTTCGAGGAAAGCTTCCCGAAGCTCGCGGCTTATCTTGCGCACAACGGCGTCGATGTTCCGCAATGGATGCGCGGTCCGTGCCCGTGGACGTCGCGTTCGCAGTTTCTCGCTGACGCCAGCAGCGCGCGCATGAAGGAGCTGCGTTCCCTGCTTGCATCGACGATCGCCCTCCAGGCCCGGTTCTGCGCGCAGAGGCTCGAGCAGGCGCTGCCGAAGATGCTGGAAGCCGCGCCGAAAAAGGACCGTGACCGCATCCGCGCGAATTTTCAGCGCGTCGCCGCGCAGCCGATGGGAATGTATGCGCTCATCGATTATGTGAATTTCAAGGGCGAGGGAACGAATCCGTCCGAGCGCTACAACGGGCAGGGGTGGGGACTGCTTCAGGTGCTCGAGGCGATGAAGGACGGGCCTCCCCTGGCCGCCTTTTCGAAGGCCGCCGATGAGGTGCTCACGCGCCGCGTGGCGAATTCCCCGAAGGCCCGCAATGAAGCAAAATGGCTGCCCGGCTGGAGAAACCGGGTCAAAACCTACGCAAACTGAACGCATGGACGCTGAAGAGATCGCCGGAATCCTCGAAAACTTCGGGCGCCTGCTCGAACTCAAGGGAGAGAATCCATTCAAGGTCCGCGCCTACGCGAACGCCGTGCGCGCCCTGGAAACGCTTCCGGAGCCGGTGGAGCGCCTCGTGGCGGAAGGCCGCATCGGCGAGATCGATGGCATTGGAAAGGCCATCGCCGAGAAAATCACCACGCTCGTGCAAACCGGGCGCCTCCCGCAATACGACGAGCTGCGGGCGTCGTTTCCGCCGGACATCCTGACGTTGTTCGAGCTCCAGGGACTGGGTGCGAAGAAGATCAAGGCGCTATACGACGCGTTTGGGATTTCCTCGATCACCTCGCTTGCGAGAGCCTGCGAAGACGGACGCGTCGCGGGACTGCCCGGCTTCGGGCCGAAATCGTGCGCGAACATTCTCGCCGCGATCCAGCATCGCAAAAGAAACGCCGGCGTCTTTCTGCTTGGAGAGACCACGCCCATCGCGCAGCGGTTGCTCGACGATCTTCGCTCCCATCCCGAGGTCTCTCGTGCGGAGGTTGCGGGGAGTTTCCGCCGCTCGAAGGAGATTGTTCATGACCTGGATCTCATCGTCGCCACGAAGGAGCCGCAGCTCGTGAGCGAGGATTTTGCCGGACACGAGCTGGTCGAGCGTGTCCTCGCCGCCGGCGCGACGAAGACGAGCGTCGTGTTGAAAAACGGCATGCAATGCGACCTCCGCGTGGTGTCGAACGCGGAGTTTCCGTTCGCTCTCCAGTATTTCAGCGGGAGCAAGGAGCACAACGTCCGCCTCCGTTCGCGCGCACTCGAGCGCGGATGGTCGCTCAACGAATACCGGTTCAGTGTCGCGGAGGGCCGAGAGCTGCGCGAGCCGATCCCGGACGTGCGCGAGGAGGCCGATATCTACCGGGCGCTGGGGCTCCGATTCATTCCGCCGGAACTTCGCGAGGATCGAGGGGAGATCGATGCCGCCGCCAACGGAACACTACCCCAGCTCATCGAGGTGCATCATCTGCGGGGAACCTTCCACACGCACACGACCGCAAGCGACGGCCGCTCGACACTTGAGCAGATGGCGGAGGCGGCAATCGAACTCGGACTGGAATATCTCGGCATCGCCGATCACAGCAAAAGTTCGGTGCAGGCCAACGGGCTTGATGCGAAGCGGCTGGCGGACCAGCGCGCGCGCATCGCAGGGTTGAACGCCGGCTACGACGGCTTCCGGCTGTTTGCAGGCACCGAGTGCGACATCCTCAAGGACGGCACTCTGGATTTTCCCGACGAGGTGCTGGCGTCGTTGGATTTCGTGGTCGCGTCGGTGCATGCGTCGTTCACCATGACCGAGGCGGAGATGACCAAGCGGATCATCCGCGCGATGGAGAATCCGTATGTGACGATGCTCGGCCATCTCACCGGACGCCTGCTGACCACGCGCGAACCCTACAAGGTCGATGTGCCGGCGATCATCGAGGCCGCCGCCGCGACCGGGACGATCATCGAATTGAACGCGAATCCGCGCCGTCTCGACATGGACTGGCGCTGGTGGCCGCTCGCGAAGGAAAAGGGCGTGAAGTGCTCGATCAATCCCGATGCGCATTCCGCGCGCGGCCTGCAGGATCTGGCGTTCGGCGTTCGTCTGGCCCGCAAGGGCTGGCTGACCCGCCAAGACGTCGTGAACTGTCTGCCTGCCGGAAAAATCGAAGCCGTTCTAGGCGCGAAACGCATTGGAGCGGCGGCGCAATCCGCATAAAATCCCCGCATGATCGCCGACGCGCGCGGGCTGGAACTGAGCGACGCCGACCGCAACGAGGTCGAGGCCATCAATCACTTCACCTCCCGGCTGTTGCGTCTGCAGAACGGCGTCGAGGAGATTCTCACGGCGGCGGAGCGCAGTCCTTCGTCGCCGATGGTTCGCCTGCTGGCGGGAGCGTTCTGCCTGTTTGGACAGACCAACCCGTCCGTCGCCGCCGGTGCGGAACATCTGGCGGCCGTGGATCTGCAGGCGGCGAACGAGCGACAGCGGATGCTGCACGCTGCTCTGACATTCTGGGCGCGCAGCGAGTTTCTGCGGGCGGTGGAAGTGCTGGAGGATCTGACCTCCCGGTGGGCGGCGGATCTGCTGAGCGCAAAGTTTGCCGAGTTTTTATACTACGTGCTTGGCCAGCAGCACATGGGCGCACGGTTTCGAGCGCACATGGAGCGGATTCGCCCGGCGAACGCGGACGATCCGGATTTTCTCGGAATGGAAGCGTTTGCGGCGGAGCTTTGCGGAGATTTCGATGTCGCGGAGGCCGCGGCGGAACGCTCGCTTTCCATCGAGCCGCGCAATGCATGGGCGCAGCATGCGCTCTCTCACGTTCTCATTCGTCAGGGGCGCGTGGAGGAAGGAAAGGCGCGGATGGCGGCATTCCTCCCCGAACTGGAGAACTGCCAGCGACTGATCCATTCGCATGATGCCTGGCATCTCGCGCTGCTGCATCTGGAAGAAATGAACGCGGATGCCGCTCTGGAAATTCACCGCCGGCATGTATGGGGATTCGCTCCGGATCTGGTCGGCGAACAGATCGATGCGATCGCATTGCTGTGGCGAATGGAGCTGGCAGGGCATCCGATGGACGCGGAGTGGGGCGGGATTGCTGACCATGTCGAGGCGCGGGTGGATGAGGCTTTCATGCCGTTCCTGAGTGCCCATCATGTCTATGCGCTTGTCCGTGCAGGCCGAGGAGAGGCCGCGGAGAAGTGTCTGGAGACGGTCCGTGAACGGAGCCGTCGCGACGATGAAGAAGGACGCCGTGTCTGGGCGGGTGCGGGGCGCGCCGTCGTGGAAGCGACAGCGAAGTTTGCCGGCGGCGACGCACGCCACGCCGCGGAGTTGCTTGATCCGGCGATGCCGGACATGACCCGCATCGGTGGCAGCGACGCGCAGGACGATTTGTTCCGGCAGACGTATCTTCGCGCGCTCCAGCGTTCAGGCCGTCGGGCGGAGGCTGAGGCGTATTTCCATCGCATCAGCGGAGAGAAGGTTCGCACACCGCTCGATCGCGCACTCGCCGAGTGAGGCGGCCGCGTGGTAAGACGCACGCCATGCCACGCGAACTTCTCTCGAACATTCCCGGCGGCCCGCCCGCCATTGGTCCCTACACCCCGGCGATCATTGGCGACGGGCGCTATCTCTTCGTTTCCGGCCAGATTCCCTACGATCCGTCGAAGGGCGGGATTGTTCGCGGGACGGTCGCGGAGCAGACGGAGATCGTTCTGACCAATCTCGAGCGGGTGTTGAAAACGGCCGGGGCGTCGCTGGCATCGGTCGTTCACTGCCGGGTGTATCTTCAACCTCTCACGCCGGAGACATTCGCGGAGATGAACGGCGTCTATGCGAAGTTCTTCGGCGATGCGAAGCCGGCGCGCACGACGCTCGGGGCGGGCCTGCTGAATTTCGACGTCGAGATCGAGGCGATCGCGGTGCTGGATTGACCTCCCGCGTTTTTCGGACGGGAGGGCTCGTTCCGGGCCGCGGCTACCTGCGTGCCCGGGCGCTCACCGCGTTGTTGCGGTCGGCATAGAAGAGGTTCTCGCCGCGCTTCTGAAGGACAAACGTGTTGTTGTCCCCGTATTTCGACCACGGACCGGGCGGCACATCGCGGAAGTCGACGAATTTCCAGTCGCAGATGTCCTTGCCCTTCATTCCGAGGTAATCGCGAACGGCGGGAGAGACGTCGAGGCCGGCGCCCTGATTCAGGTTCGGCTTCGGACGCTCGTTGCCGAAGACATACTGCCAGTGATCGGTGCGGAAGGGGCCGCAGTCCTCCCACTGCGCATAGGCGATGCGACCCTTGTGGCGGATGGCCACCCAGCGCCCCTTGCAGACCGATTTCCCGGGACGCTCATGCGCCTCGCGGAACCATGGGATCACTCGGCGCGACTCGGGCTTCGTCGTTCCGCGGGTGACGTCGTTGTAGGGGAGGGCGACGTAGAAGGGGTTCTGCCGGGGGGTGAATCCCTTGGGAATGAAATTCCGGCGGTTGGAGGGATCGGGATCATCGTAACCGCCGTAGTTCCTGGCCCACGCGGGGTCCCAGGAGCTCTTGTGATTGGGGACCGGGTTGTTCGGTGTGGCTTTCTCGCCGATCCAGAAGACCGTGGTGACAATGCCGACCTTCCAAGGGTATTTGTTGAACCCTGGGGCGCGGAACCCCTGCACGCTGGACGAGACCGGTGGCGGCTCGATCTTCAGAAGTGCGTTTTCCCGCAGCTTCATCGCGTATTTGGTAAACTCCGACGCAGAAGAGAGAGACGATTCCGCCTTTGCGGAAACGCCGGACAGGACAGCGAAAGCCGTCGTTGTTACTGCGAGCAGAGGGGTCCTGAATCGCATCAGGCGGGGTATATCGGTTTTGAGGGGGCGTTTGGCAAGGGGAAATGTGCCGTTTGCTGGCGCGTGCGCAAGTGTCAGGAACGTCTCATCGACGTGTCGCGAAGGAACTTCGCGTCGTCGGTTTCGGGGTAGTCGAGCGTGAAGTGCAGGCCGCGGCTTTCCTTGCGATCGAGGGCGCAATCCACGATGAGCGACGCCACGGTGACCAGATTGCGAAGCTCGAGGAGATCGGTGGTCACCTTGAAGTTCCAGTAGAACTCCTGAATCTCGGCGTGCAGGTTTCGCAGCCGGGCGGCGGCGCGCTGGAGGCGCTTGTCGGTGCGGACGATCCCGACGTAGTCCCACATGAGGCGCCGGATTTCGTCCCAGTTGTGGTAGATCACGACGAGTTCGTCCACGTCGGTTACCTGACCGGGACGCCATTCCGGAAGGTCGAATGCCACGGGTTCGCGACGGGATTTTGAAGCTTTTTCGAAGGCGCGGTGGGCGAGCACGAGTGCTTCGAGCAGGGAATTGCTGGCGAGCCGGTTGGCCCCGTGGAGGCCGGTGCAGGCCACCTCCCCGATCGCAAAGAGTCCGCGCACGCTCGTCTCGCCGTGAAGATCGGTCTTCACTCCGCCGCATTGATAATGGGCGGCCGGAACGACAGGGATCGGCTCGCGCACGATGTCGATGCCCAGTCGCAGGCAGGTTTCGTGGATCGTCGGGAACCGGTTGCGGATGAAGTCGGCGGGCTTGTGAGTGATGTCCAGGAACACGCACTTGCTGCCCGTGCGCTTCATCTCCGCGTCGATCGCGCGGGCGACGATGTCGCGGGGCGCCAGCTCGGCCAGCGGGTGGTGGTGTTCCATGAACCGGCGGCCCTGGGCGTCGACCAGGATGCCGCCCTCGCCGCGCACCGCCTCGGTGACGAGGAAGGATTTCGCCTGTGGATGGAAAAGGCAGGTCGGGTGGAACTGGATGAACTCCATGTTCGCGATTACCGCCCCCGCTCGCCAGGCCATGGCCACGCCGTCGCCGGTCGCGATGTCGGGATTCGTCGAATACAAATAGACCTTCCCGCAGCCGCCGGTGGCGAGGACGGTGGTCTCTGCGCGGATGGTTTCGACCTCGCCGGTGGCCTCGTTGAGCACGTAGAGGCCGACGCAGCAGTTTTGCATCGCATAGCCGAGCTTGCCGGTCGTGATGCAATCCACGGCCATGTGGTGCTCGAGGATCGTGATGTTCGGATGTTCCCTCACGCGCGCGGCAAGGGTGTCCTCGATTTCGCGGCCGGTGGCGTCCTGCACGTGCAGGACACGGCGCTTGGAATGGCCGCCTTCCCGCCCCAGATCGAGTTCCCGCCGGCCGTTTTCGTCCTCGCGTTCGTCGAAATGCAGGCCGAGCTGCATGAGTTCGCGGATGCGTTCAGGACCTTCGGTGACGACGGCCCGCACGGCGTCCTCGTGGCAGAGTCCGGCTCCGGCCTCCAGCGTGTCGCGGATGTGGAGTTCGAAGGAATCCTCGTCGCTCACCACGCACGCCACACCGCCCTGCGCCCAGGCGGTGTTCGAATCCACGAGCGCCCGCTTCGTGACAATGGCGACCGATCCACGCGACGCGGCTTTCAACGCGAACGACAGACCCGCGATGCCACTGCCGACGACGACGAAATCGAATGCCTTCATCGCCGAGGGGGAATCTGGATGTTGTCGATCAAACGGGCCCGACCAAGGAACACGGCCGCGGCGAGGGTTGTTTCGCGCGAGAGGTTTCGCGCCGGCTCGAGAGTTTCCGAGTCCACGAGCGAGACGTAGTCGAGTCGGGCGCCGGGGATTTTTGCGACCCGCCGTTCCGCCTCGCGAAGAATCGCTGCGGGGGATTTTCGCGCGGCCGCGGCCTTCAGTGCGGCGAAGAAACCGGGGGCAACGGCGCGTTCTTCAGGCGTGAGATAGGCGTTGCGGGAACTGACGGCGAGGCCGTCCGGCTCGCGAATGGTGGGATGACCCACGATGCGGATGGGGAAATTCAGATCGCGCGCCATCCGGCGAAGGACGGCGAGCTGCTGCCAGTCCTTCTCGCCGAAGACGGCGATGTCCGGCTGCACGATGAGAAAAAGTTTTGCGACGACCGTGCACACTCCCCGGAAGTGACCGGGGCGGCTCGCTCCGCAGAGGCCGTTGGAGAGCCGGCTTTCATCCACGAAGACGGACGCGTCGAGGGAATACATTTCCTCCACCGGCGGGAGAAAGACGGCGTCGGCTCCCATCTCCCGACAAAGGGCAAGGTCCGCCTTTTCCGGCCGCGGATAGCTGGAGAAATCCTCCTTCGGGCCGAACTGCGTGGGATTGACGAAGATCGAGACGACGACGCTGCCGTCGCGTCCCGCGAGCCGGCGCGCGCGCCGGATGAGCTCCGCATGACCCCGGTGCAGGGCGCCCATGGTCGGCACGAGAACGACGGGGCGTCCGGCCCGGCGAACGAATGCCCGGATGGAGGCAACCGTCCGTGCGACTTTCACTGGCTGGAGGGACTAGTTGTTTTCCGCGGGGACGGGTTCCCACGCGGGGGCTTCGGAATCCGTCGATGCGGCGGGTGCCTCCGGTGCCGCCGGCTGCACGATGGGATCCGTGGGAGCGACCGTCCCGGGTTCGGGATTGGACGGCGCGGATTCTCCGGAAGCGGGTTCCGCCGCCTGCGGGGCCGGCTCGGGTGCGGCGGTGGGAGCGGGCGTTGCCGAAGTTTCGACCGGTGCGGGAGCTTCGAGGAGCTGGCGCTGGATGGCGGTCTCGTTGGAATTGATGCGCGCATAGACCATTGCCAGCGCAAGGGTCAGGAGGAAGAAGATGCCGCCGAGCCAGGTCGTGAACTTCGCGAGGACATGCGTGGTTTGCGCGCCGAAGATGTTCTCGGTCATTCCCCCGCCGAAGGCCGCTCCGAGGCCCTCACTGCGAGGGCGCTGCATGAGGACGACAAGCACGATCAGCAGGCACGTGAGAATGTGCAGCGTGAGTAAAAAGTAGAGCAGGACTTGCATGGAGAACTGGCAACCATGCCAGATGCGTCTGCTTTGTAAAGGCCGCGGTGGAGGGAGGGCCGGCGGCAACCGGGTCAGACCCAATTGGCGGATTCAGAGGAACCTCCATGGTGACCTCCTGCGCTCACCATGCGGTGAATCCGGAGCACCGATGTGCGGGGGTGGATTCCCCATAAATCTTGACCCACCCGACCCCACACGCGAAAAAGACCTCCTGCCTCAACCCTTTCCGCCAAGTGGATATCAAAGAAATTCGCGCTCTGATCGACCTCATGAAGAAAAACGGCCTCGCCGTTTTCAAAATGGAAAAGGAGGGGTTCAAGATCACGCTCGAGATGGCCGGGGCCGGCGTGCAGCCGATCGTCCAATACGCCGCCCCGCTGCAGGCCCCTTCCGCACCCGCCGCACCTGCGGCCCCGGCTCCCGCACCGGCGGCGCCTGCGGCTTCGAACCTCAAGGAAATCACCTCCCCGATGGTCGGCACGTTCTACTCGGCTCCATCCCCCGATGCGCCGCCCTACGTCGAGGTCGGCCAGACGGTGACCCCCGATACGGTGGTTTGCATCGTCGAGGCGATGAAGGTGATGAACGAGATCAAGGCCGAGGTTGCCGGCGTGATCGCCGAGGTTGTCGCGGAAAACGGCAAGCCCGTGCAGTTCGGCCAGGTGCTTTTCCGCGTCAAGTAACCGGCGCATGTTCAAGAAAATCCTGATTGCCAATCGCGGCGAGATCGCGCTGCGGATCATTCGCGCCTGCAAGGAACTCGGCGTGCAGACCGTCGCCGTCTATTCCGAGCCGGATCTTCATTCGCTCCACGTGCAGCTTGCCGACGAGGCGATCTGCATCGGACCGGCGCCCAGTTCCGAAAGCTATCTGAAGATCGACCGCATCATCAGCGCTGCCGAGGTGGCGGATGTCGACGCGATCCATCCGGGATATGGCTTTCTCGCGGAGAACGCGCACTTCGCAGAGGTCTGTGCGAGCTGCAACATCAAGTTCATCGGACCGTCACCGAATGCGATCCGCCTGATGGGCGACAAGAACACCGCCCGAGACACGGCGCGGAAGGCCGGAGTCCCCGTGTCGCCCGGCAGCGACGGGACGGTGGAGACCGAGGCCGAGGCCCTGAAGATTGCGCGCAAGATTGGATTTCCCGTGATGATCAAGGCCGTGGCCGGCGGCGGCGGTCGTGGCATGCGGATCGCCCACAACGAGGGAAGCCTCGTGCAGGGATACCACAGCGCGCGCATGGAGGCGGAGAAGGCCTTCGGCAACGGCGCCGTTTACATCGAGAAGTTCATCCAGAATCCGCATCACATTGAGTTCCAGATCGTGGGCGACGAGCATGGGCGGATCGTTCACCTCGGAGAGCGCGACTGCTCCATCCAGCGGCGCAATCAAAAGATCGTCGAGGAGTGTCCGTCTCCGCTCATGGACGAGGACCTTCGCAAGCGCATGGGAGACGCGTCGATCAAGCTGGCGGAGTCGGTCGGCTATTCGAATGCCGGAACCATGGAGTATCTCGTCGATGATGACGGGAACTTCTACTTCATGGAGATGAACACCCGCATCCAGGTCGAACACCCGATCACCGAGGAGGTGTATGGATGCGACCTCGTGAAGGCGCAGATCCAGGTCGCCGCGGGCGAGCATCTTTCCGACTACGTCGTGAATGCGAAGCCGCGCCACCACTCGATCGAGTGCCGGATCAATGCGGAGGACCCGTTCAACAACTTCATGCCCTGTCCCGGTGAGATCGCGCTCTACTACGCGCCGGGCGGCCGCGGCGTCCGCATCGACTCCCACGCGTATGCGGGATATCCGATTCCGCCGAACTACGACTCAATGATCGCCAAGCTCATTTGCAGCGCCTCGTCACGTGCCGCGGCGATTGCCCGGATGAATCGCGCGCTCGGCGAATACATGATCACCGGCATCAAGACGACGATTCCGTTCCAGCAGGCGATCATGCGCAACTCGGACTTCCGCGCCGGAAAATACTCCACCGCGTTCATTGAGAAGATGCTCGCGGACGGACTTCCGGAATTCTGAGTCGCTGGAAGTCGGATGAGCTCCGCCGTTCGCGATCCGCACGCCGTCCTGTCGCAGGCGCGGCTCTACGGGATTCTGGACCTTGGGTATGTAGCGACCGCGGATGCACTCGCAATGGCCGACCGGCTGCTGACGGCTGGAGTGCAGGTGCTGCAGCTCCGGGCCAAGCGTGCCTCCGAATCCGAAATCGTCTCGCTGGGTCGTGATCTTGCGCTCCGCTGCCGCGCGGCCGGCGTGCCGTTCATTTTGAACGATTATCCGCATCTTGCCGCCGAGGTGGAGGCGGATGGCGTCCATATTGGACAGGACGATGGCCCGATCCGCGCTGCACGGGAGGCGGCGGGGAAAGGGCGGATCGTTGGACGATCCACGCACAGCGTTGAACAAGCCCGGGCCGCATGGGACGAGGGGGCCGACTACATTGGATTTGGTCCGTTGTTCGCGACGCCCACAAAGCCCGAATACACGCCGATCGGCCTCGAACACATCGCCGGGGTCCAGGCCGCCTCACCGGTTCCGGTTTTCTGCATCGGCGGAGTGAAGCTCGGGAATCTGCCGGAGATCATTGCCGCCGGTGCCCGACGCGTGGTGATTGTGACCGGGTTGCTCCACTCGGACGATCCGACGGCGTATGCCACTGATTGCCTGCGCCTCCTCGTCGCGAAGGAGCTTTCCTGATTCGTGACGTGAGGGCGGGAGCGCTCAGGTGCGTGACCGGCGCTTTGCCTTGTATTTCACCGGACGTTTCGGCGGAGAAATTCGATCGATGCCTCCGCCGGCCTTGAGCTCGGCAATCTGGTCGCGAAGGAGGGCGGCCCGTTCGTATTCGAGGTTTGCGGCGGCGGTTGCCATGTCCCGCTCGAGTTCCTGCAAGAGTTCGTGAAGGTCGAAGTCGGGTGCGGTCTCGGCAACGATGGATTTCTCGACCTCCTTCGCGTTCTTGAGGATGACGTGCAGACTTTCCTGCACCGCGCGCACGACGCTCTTCGGCTCGATCCCGTGTTCCTTGTTGTAGGCCATCTGGCGCGCGCGACGGTATTCGCTGATCTCGATGAGCGAGCGGATACTGCCGGTGATCACGTCCGCGAAAAGAACGACCTCTCCGTTTACGTGCCGCGCGGCGCGGCCCGCCGTCTGGATCAGGGATGTCTGACTGCGCAGGTAGCCTTCCTTGTCGGCATCGAGAATGCAGACGAGTGAAACTTCGGGCAGGTCGAGGCCTTCACGCAGAAGATTGATCCCGACGAGCACGTCGCATTCGCCGGCGCGCAGGCTGCGCAGAATCTCGACGCGTTCGATGGTGTCGATGTCGCTGTGGAGGTAGCGAACCTTCAGACCGATGTCCCGCAGGTAGTCGGCAAGATCCTCCGCGGTGCGTTTTGTGAGCGTCGTGACCAGCGCGCGCTCGCCCTTTTCGATGACCTGACGGCAACGCTCGATCGTTTCGTCGATCTGACCGGCGAGGGGACGCACGGTGATTTTTGGATCGAGCAGTCCGGTGGGGCGGATGATCTGCTCGACGACGAGCGGCGCGCCGGGAGTGTGAACGTCGAGAACACCCTGCGCGGCGGTGCGGAAATCCGCGCCTGCGACGATGGATGCATCCTTCTGTTCGGTGAACGATTTGTCGGGATTCGGGATGTAGGCCGTGTTTCCCACGACGCTGTTGCGCAACTCGAAGGCGCCGGGGGTGGCGCTGATGTAGACGATCTGGTTCGTCATGCCCATGAACTCGTCGAAGTTCAGTGGGCGGTTGTCGAGGGCGCTGGGGAGGCGGAAGCCGTGCTCGACGAGGACGGATTTGCGTGAACGATCGCCGGCATACATGCCTCCGATTTGCGGGATCGTGGCGTGCGATTCGTCGACGATGAGAAGCGTGTCCTCCGGCAGGAAGTCCATCAACGTATACGGCTTCGAGCCCGGTGGACGGCCGCTGAGATGGCGAGAGTAGTTTTCGATGCCGTTGCAGAAACCCATCTCCTGCATCATCTCGAGGTCGAACTCCGTGCGCATCTTGATGCGCTGGGCCTCGATGAGCTTGCCGTGCTTTTCAAACCAGATGATCCGCTCGTCGAGTTCCTCGCGGATCGCCCGCATTGCGGCGTTGAGCTTGTCGTAGGGCGTGACGAACTGCTTCGCCGGAAAGAGCGTGAGGTTCGTCAGCCGGGCGGTGACGTCGCCGGTGAGGGGATCGAACTCGCTGATGCGGTCGATTTCGTCTCCGAAAAACTCCACGCGAATCGCCCGGTCGTCCTTGTCGGCGGGATGAACCTCGACGGTGTCGCCGCGGACCCGGAACTTGCCGCGCTCGAATGCGATGTCGTTCCGCTCATAGAGCATGTCCACGAGCTTCGAAAGGAACGCCTCGCGCGTCATTTGCTGGCCCTGCCGGATCGTGACGAGCATCTGGAGGAAATCCTCCGGGGACGCGAGGCCGTAGATGCACGAAACACTGGCGACAATGACGACATCGCGGCGCGAGAGCAGCGAGCTGACGGCGGAAAGACGGAGTCGCTCGATCTCCTCGTTGATCGAGGAATCCTTCTCGATGTAGGTGTCCGACCGCGGAATGTAGGCCTCGGGCTGGTAGTAATCGAAATAGCTGACGAAATACTCGACCGCGTTGCGCGGGAAGAACTGCTTGAACTCGCTGTAGAGCTGTGCGGCCAGCGTCTTGTTGTGCGACATGACCAGCGTCGGCCGGTCGAGGTCGCGGATGATGTTCGCCGCCGTGAACGTCTTGCCGGAGCCCGTGACCCCAAGCAGGGTCTGGTGCTTGTTCCCGGCGAGAATCGAGCGCGTCAGATTCTCAATCGCCTGCGCCTGGTCCCCGCGCGGCTGGTAGTTCGAGGCGAGTTCGAATGGCATGAACGTCCACTCTAACCCGCCCCTGCGGCGGCGCAACGACCGCCTTCAGCGGTCGCTCAACTTGCTAGCGGCCCGGAACCAGCGTGATCGCGACACGGTCCATGCGCTCCTTGTCCCCGACCGCGGTTGCGCCGATGAACAGGGTCTTCGTCTTGCGGATCGTGCGCTTCGGCACAAAGACCATGTCGAGCCGGAGCTTCTGCCCGGGTTTCAGAACGCGGGTTGTGTATCGGCCCTTTTTGATCGCCTTCGTGACGTCCTCGCCCTTGATCGAGATCGTGTATTTGTGGCCGCTGAATTTGCCGAACGCCCGCAGTTTGAAGGACTCCGCCATCAAACCGATGTTCGAAATCGCCCCCTTGATCTTGATCTTTTTCTTTTTGCCATACAGGACGCGATACTCCTGCTTCAATGCACCGAAGAGGCCCTCGCCCACCGCGGCATTGCCCGTTCCCACGATGACGTCGGGCTGGAGATTGCCTGCGGGGAACGATTGGCCGGGAATCGTCCCCGAGATCGTGTAGGAACCGAGGCTGCCATAAGTGGAGTAGCCGTTGGTGAGGGGATCCCCGTAACCGGAATTCCGGACGAAAAGGTAATATTTTCCTTTCGGGAGATTTGCCTTCCTGAGTTTGGCCGAGAGTTCGGACGTCGTGTTGTCGGAGGCGATGATTTCCTTCCCCTTCTCGTTCACGAGAACCAGCTGGATTTTCAGATCCGGAGAAAACTCGGCCGGCGAAGCCGTGATATTGAGCGTCCCCCCATCCAGCGGCAGACGGAAAACGTCGACATCGGTGGTTGTGGAAATCACGCCGGTTTGTTCGACGGTGCCGGTGGGCGCATAGATATTGTCAGCGCCATCGATGGCATCGGACGCGTCATCGGCGACGAAGCCGATATTCGCCTTTCTCGCCATGATCTGGAGGTCGTCCTCCGTGTTGTTGGCGTTGAGATACTCTCCTTTGGACCACTGCGTGACGGGAGCGCTGTAGCCGGCGCCCATGATTGGCGCCCAGCCGTTGTGCCCGCCGAAATAATCGTCCTTGGTGGATCCATTGGGGTTCTTTGTGCCGTCGTGGCCCAGCCCCAGCGTGTGGCCGACCTCGTGGGATATGGTGTCGGCCACGACCTTCGGATTATCGTTGTTGAACGAAAAGCAGACCGCGCTGACGTCGGTGCGGGCGTTGTCCACAGAGCCGAAGGTGCCGATCAGCGCGAGGCCTCCGCTGCCGGGAGCGAAGTTCGTCGGCGTGACGACGCAACGAACGCGCTTTGAGGGGGGGGTGTTGAGAAACACCTCCTCCGAAGTCGTCACGTTGATGTTCAGGAATCGGAAATCCTCCGCGACCGCAGCCCACGCCTGCGCCATCTGCTGCTCGTTCAGTTTGGCAGGATCGAAAGTCATCGTGCGACCACCCTCCCAACCGGGATCGCGGAAATTCTTGTAGCCATCGAAATCGATCAGGAGGACGAAGGGCGCATCCGGATTGCTCTCGAGAATGGGCGGTGCCTTTGCGACCGGCGCCGCTGAGGGGGACGGCGGCCCTGCCAGCGGAGCGCGGACCGGATACCCCACGCACAGGACGGTGTCGAGCGGGACCTCCGTGATCTCGATTTCGCCGAAGGTCCATCCTTCGATCTTGTAAGCCTTGCGGGTCGAATACTGCCGGACCTCACCCGTCACCTTTGCTCCCTGCCTGCGAATGGAGAATCCAGAGAGACTGGAATCGGGCAGGACTCCCGCAACTGTCTCGTCTCCGGAGCCGTCTGCGTATTTGAACGTGACATTGCCTGATGCCTTTTTCCCACCGACGAGCGGGATGGTCAGGGCGGATTGTGCGGGGATCTTCGAAAGATCCATCATCGACCGGCCGCTGACGATCTCCGACCGGCGGTCGGCGATGACTGCAGCCCGTGCGGCTGCAACCGACGAACGGGGAGCCGGCGCATCCCACAAAGTGATCTGGGCGTGAGCGGAAATTGACAGAAGCCCCAGCAATCCAGCGACGAAGGCGGGTCTGACGAGGCGCGAATACAACAAGGGAGAAACAAAAGAATACATGCCGCTATGGGCACATAATTCCGGGTTTCGGGATTTTGCAACCGGGATTGGCAGTCGCACTGGGTCAGAATCCGGCTTGCTCCTTAGCGCGGGCGAGCCATTGTAGAAGGAAGCCATGCCAGTAAATACCCGGCTGCTAGCCAAGGAGTTGCTTCCGATTTACGAAAAGGTTGCCGCGAGCGAGCGGATTTCCGACGCCGATGCGGTCGTCCTTTATGACACACGGGACCTGAACGGCGTGGGCGCGATTGCGAACATCGTCCGCGAGCGGAAGAACGGCAACGTCGCGACCTACATCCACAACCGCTACATCAACTACTCGAACGTCTGCCTGCTTTCGTGCCAGTTCTGTGCGTTCGGTGCGAAGAAGCGGGAACCTCACGCCTTCGAGATGGCGATCCCCGAGATCGAGGCGACCGTGCGTGAGGCGCTGGACGAAGGGATCACCGAGATCCACATGGTCGGCGGTCTGCATCCGACGCTGCGACCGGAATGGTATCTCGAATTGTTGCGCACGCTGAAGGCGCTCGATCCGGAGCTGCAGCTCAAGGCATTCACCGCCGTCGAGATCCGGCATCTGGCGGATCGCATTTTCAAGATGCCGCTCGAAGACACGCTGCGGCTGCTGCGCGACAATGGCCTGGGCGCGATCACCGGCGGCGGCGCGGAGATTTTCGATCCCGAGATTCGAGACAAGATCTGCCGCGGCAAGGAAACCGCCGAGGAGTGGGCGGAGGTGCACCGCGTGTGGCACCAGATCGGGGGCCGCAGCACCTGCACGATGCTCTATGGCCACATCGAGGAGACGCGTCATCGGGTGGACCACCTGCGCCGCTTGCGCGAGTTGCAGGACGAAACCGGCGGTTTCACGGGGTTCATTCCTTTCGCGTTCGAGCCGGAGGGTGCGCGCCCGGCGCTCAAGGACATTCCTCATGCGACCGCGGTCGAGGAACTGCGAAACCTCGCGGTCGGCCGCATCTACCTCGACAACATCCCGCACATCACCGCCTACTGGATCAGCCTCGGCCTGCCGCTCGCGCAGGTGTCGTTGAACTACGGCGTGGATGATCTGCACGGCACAATCATCGAGGAAAAGATCTTCCACATGGCGGGCGCGACGACCCCGCAGCAACAGACGGTCTACGCGCTCGAGAAGGCCATTCGCGAGGCCGGGCGCGAGCCGATGCAACGAAACACCTTTTACGAGCGCATCCCTTCGACGGCGACGCGTCGGGCAGCTTGAGTGCGACCGCAGTGGGGGAAAACGCCGCCGGGGAACTTGCGCGGATCCGGGAGGAACTGGCGGCGTTCCGCATCGGATCGGTGCCGTATCTCAACGCCGCTCCGCTCACGTATGGAATTGCGGACGACCTGATCTTCGACGTTCCAGCGAAGCTGGCGGACCGGTTCGCCCGTGGAGAGCTCGACGCCGCGCTGATACCGGTCTTCGAAGCGGTGTCGAGGGAATCCGCGACGATTGCCGATGACATCGCGATTGCCAGCGAAGGCGAGGTGTTCAGTGTGTTTCTTGCGAGCCGGGAGCCGGTGGAGGAACTGGAATCGGTGGCGCTCGATCCGAACTCGCGCACTTCGAGCCACCTGCTGCAGTGTCTTTTTGCGGAGTTCATCCAGGGGGATGTCACGTTCACCGCGAGTCCGGTCGACGACAACCAGGCGCGCCTGATCATCGGCGATCCGGCGATCGATTTTCATCGTTCGCCGGAGGCTGCGGAATGGCGGATCCTGGATCTCGGTGAGGAATGGTTGCGCCGGACGGAACTGCCGTTCGTCTTTGCGTGTTGGGTGATCCGGCAGGGCCAGCCGGAGGCGGCGCGTCTCGCGGACTTGTTGCGCAGAGTGAAGACGCTGGGCGTGGCGGCGCGGGGGGCGATCGCACGCGACAGCGCCGATCCGGAATTCACCCTGCGCTATCTGACCGAGAACGTGCGATTCGATCTCGGCGACTCCGCCAGGCAGGCCATTGCCCTGTATGGCGCGCTGCTTCGCAAACACGGACTGGTTTCCGTGGGAGGTCCCGAGATTTCCTACGTCTGAGACACCCGCAGCACGCGGTGCGTGAGCCAGTGCAGCGGCAGCGGAAGGACGCGTGAGCCAGCGATGGCTGCGGAGGTGATCCGCGGATGGGTGACGGCGAGGCGCGCGAGACGATTGATCCACAGCCGGCCGCGATACATTTCCGAGTGGAGGCGGCGGTAGCCGGCTTCGTCGTTTTCAACAACAGCCAGTGCGGCCAGTTCGCCGGACCTCAGCGCGTAGTAGATGCCTTCGCCGGTGAATGGCTCGACGACCCGGGCCGAATCGCCGACGAGGAACAATCCGTCACGAGCGACATCACTCGCGTCCTCCCGGCTCAGAGGCGCAATCGTCCGCCATTCGACATGGTCTGGAAGGGAAAAATCCCGCATCGCGGCGGTGCGAACCGATTCGACCCGTTCGGGAGTTGTGACCAGACAGAGGTTGATTTCGCGTTCGTTCAGGAGGGCAGTGCCGCCGTAGCCGTCCTTTCGGAAAAACATCCGCACCTCGGAACCGTGGTCGTTCGGTCTCGGACCGTGGCATTGGAGTGCCACGCGATCCCGCGGCGCGGGTCCGATTCGGTTTGTCGCGCGTGCGATGAAGGAATTCCTGCCATCCGCCGCCACGAGAACCGGAGCGGAGAAGGTCCCGGCGTCGGTTTCGATTTTCCATCCCTCGCTCACGCGAAGGACGCTCACGCCGTCGCGAAAGTCGACGCCGAGTTCGACCGCCCGCGCGACGAGGCTTGCGTCGAAGTCGCGACGCTTGATTGTCATTTCGGGAAATGGGTCGTCGGGCACCCGGAATCGGACGCGTATGCCGCCGATTGCCTCATAGGCGATCGTATCGATCTTTGCGTGGGGTAGGGCGAGGATCCGCTCGTGCAGTTCCAGCCGTTCGAGAACCGGCCAGACGGATGGATTCAGGCAATCGCCGCAGACCTTGTCGCGGGGAAACTTCGCGCGGTCGACCAGGAGAACATGCCGGCCCTTTCGGGCAAGTGTCGCGGCACAGACGGATCCCGCCGGTCCAGCACCGACGACGATCGCGTCGAAGCGAATCATACGAAGGTTTCCGCGATCGCGTCGGCGACCATGCGACCGGAACGGGTCAGCACCCAGCGGTCTCCGTGGCGTTCGAGATATCCTGCGGATTGAAGCCGCTGAAACTCATCGCGCCACTCCGCGGAATCGGGAATCCCATTGGAGGTGCGAAGCTCGAAGGCGAGCCGCTCCGCGCGTCGGGTGTCAGGATCGACCGCTTCCTCGAAGTCCGCGGCGTCTTCACCCGACTGGATGCGGCGCGTGTATTCCGCGGTGTCGCTGACGTTTTTCCATCGGCGCGAGCCAACGGTGGAAAAGGCGCTGGGCCCCAGACCGAGGTAGTCGGAGCCGTTCCAGTAGGCGAGGTTGTGCAGGCACTCGCGGCCAGGGTGTGCGTAGTTCGAGATCTCGTATTGCGCGTAGCCGGCGCTACCGAGGATGTCCATCGTCATCTCGAACAGATCGGCATCGAGGCCCTCATCCGGTCGCAGTTCCCCGCGCTGCAGTCGTAGAAAAAACTCAGTGTCCTCTTCGTAGGTGAGGCAGTAGGCGGAGATGTGGTCCGGCTCGAGCGCGATCGTCCGTTCGAGCGATTCGCGCCAGATCGCGGGTGTCTGGCCCGGCACACCAAAAATGAGATCGAGGTTCACGTTTGGCACGCCGGCTTCGCGCAGGATGCGATACGAGCGATCGGCCTGAGCGGCATTGTGAACGCGGCCCAGCGTTTTCAGCAGATCTTCGTTCCACGATTGGACGCCCATGCTGATCCGGTTCACTCCGAGATCGAGAAGCGCGCGGGCTTTCTCGAGCGAAACGGTCGCCGGGTTCATCTCGAGTGTCCATTCCACGACGTTCGAAAAATCAATGCGCTCCCGCAGACCGCCGAGAAGAAATTCCAGCTGCGACGTGCTCAGGGCGCTGGGCGTGCCGCCGCCAAAGAATATCGTGCGCGGACGCAATCCAGCGGCGTGTTTTTCCGCTTCGGCAAGCATCGCCTCGAGAAACGCACGGGTCTTGTTCCGGTCGCTCGCCTCCTTGTAGAAGCTGCAATACGGGCACACCTTCGGACAAAAGGGAATGTGCGCGTAGAGATGCTCGATCACACGGGAAGGCTCGGACATCGGACTCGCAGGCGCAATGGGTTTTCGCCCGGTTTGACACGGTCTGCGGGGCAGTCGACACTTCGCGCCGTGTTTCGTTTCCTTGCGTTGACGATAGTCCTTCTCGCGACGGTCTGTCGCGCCGCTGAGAACATCGACGATCTGCTCGCACAGGAGATCCCGGTGGCCCGCGCGGTCGCGGCGAAGTCGCAGGTGTTTGTCGCGACCAGCGCCCGCGCGCTGGATGTCGCGCGAAATCCAAACGACGCGGTCGTGCAGCAAATGGTGGATGCGGTGGTGATGGCCGCGACCGGGAAAAAGTCGGTTCGAGAGGCCTGGCAATCGCTCGTTACTCCCGAGGATACAGTGGGCATCAAGGTGGCGGCCGCGCCCGGGGCGCTGGCGGGAACGCATCCGGCAGTCGTGCGAGCGGTGGCGAGGGGATTGCAGAGCGCCGGTGTGCCCGCGGATCGCATCGTGGTCTGGGATCGAAATCGCGAGGACTTGCAGGCGGCGGGATATTCGGAGCGCGATCCGGATTTTCGCGTGGAATGGATCGATCCCACAAACGGCTACGACCGGGAGGCGGTGCTGACGGCTCCGGTGCTGGGGCGGCTCGTGTGGGGGGACAGCCGGTTTGGGGAACCTCAGGGCGGAGATCGACTGGTGGATCGGCTCTCGAGCGGCGCGCAGCTCAGCAGTTCGAGTTTTTACGCGACGGTGTTGAGCAAGCGGGTGACGAAGGTGGTGAACGTGCCGTCGCTCTGCGACAGTTTCATGACGGGCATCAACGGCGCGCTGGCGAACGTGACGCTGTGGAACGTCGATAACTGGCGGCGCTTCACGAAGGAGCCGCATTTCGGCGATCCGTATCTCGCGGAGATTTACGCGGACCCCATGGTTCAAGACAAGGTGGTGCTCACGATTCTCGATGCGCTCTCGCTACAGTTTGCAGGCGGGCCGTTTCCGCATCCGAATTTCGTGCGGGAGACGCTCTCGATTTACGCGAGCCGGGACCCGGTGGCGATCGACGCGACGGCGTTGCGTCTTATCGATGAGTATCGCGTGGCGAACAAGCTGCCGCCGATCGCGAAGGTGGCGACGCACGTGGAGAGCGCCGCGCAGATGGGGCTTGGAAACGCCGCGGAGGAAAGCATCGAGACGGTGAAGGTTCCGTTGTCCGGCCAGGAGTGAGCGGGATGGACTGGCGGCTGCTGCGCGAAGTGTCGCGATCGTTTTACCTGACGATCCGTCTGCTACCGGCTCCGGTTCGGGAGACGATTGCGCTGGGCTATTTGCTGGCGCGTGCGTCTGATTCCATCGCGGACACGTCCGCAGCGCGATTGGATGCGAGACGGAGCGCCCTCGAGGGATTGCGCAGGGGGGAAATCGACTCGCAGGCTGTGGCGGAACTTGCGAAGCAGCAGACCGCTGAAGCGGAGCGTGTGCTCGTGGGCAGGCTGCCGGAATTGGTTGCACTTGCGAAGGCCTCGCCGGACCGCGAGCGCCTGGAGTGGGTCTGGGATCGGATCCTGCGCGGACAGTTGTTTGACCTCACGCGATTCGACGACCGATCGGACCCGCTGTCGCCGGAGGAGCTGGATGAATACGTTTTTCTCGTCGCCGGATGCGTCGGCGAATTCTGGACCCGGCTTTGCGCGGATCGGCTGCCGGAATTTTCAAAACGGGATTGCAGCGAGATGACCGCCGATGCGATTCGATACGGCAAAGGCCTGCAACTCGTGAACATCCTGCGGGACCGCGCGGCGGACGCGGCGAACGATCGGATTTACGTGTCTGCGGAACGGTTCGACGAGGTGCGGCGCCTCGCATTCGATCATCTCGAGGCGGGGTGGCGCTGGGTCCGTGCGGTGGGTGTCGGGCGTGTCCGGTTTGCCTGCGTGATTCCGTTGCGGATCGGCGCGAAAACGCTGGCACGTTGCCATGCGGATTCCGGTTCGGTGAAGGTTCGTCGCGCCGAGGTGAGGAGGATCCTGCTGGAATCCCTCCCCACCTTGTGGCTGCGACCGTGACTTACTCGACCTCGACCTTGCCGGAGCTCGACAGGGCGCCGACCGCCTCGGCAATCGCCTCGACCGCCGGCTCCTCGAGCATTTCCGCCGGAGCGCACGGGACCTGATAGAACCGCGCGTCGGCACAAAGTTTCCTCCATCCGGATTCAACCGCAGGGAACGCCTCGAAATCGTGCTCTGGCACGAAGACGTGCATCGGCAGATCGGATGCGCCGGCCGGCGCATAATCCTGCGCGGCCTGCTGGTTCGCCTGGTAAACCGGGGATTCCTGCAAGCGGCGTTGCCGCTGCGTGGGCTCTGCGGATGGCTTTCGCCCGAAAAGTCCCTGCAGCGATCGTTTCCAGCCGCCGCCGAGAAGCGAAGACCTTCCGAAGGGAGGCTTTGTCGCGAGCAGAACGACGAGAGGCACCTTCGTGCCGGCGGTATGGAGGCGCGACGCGATCTCGAAGGCCACCAGTCCACCGAAGCCGAAACCAACGAGACGGAACGCGCCTGTCGCATCGAAGCGAAGGAGCGCATCGGCATATGCGGCGGCCATTTCGGGAATGGAGCGGTGGAGCGACTGCGGATCGGCAAGACCGCGCGCGGTGAGCGCAAAGCAAGGCTGGTGGTCGCCAAGGTGCGCGGCAAGCGGCTCAAAAATCCGGGCGCTGCCTTCCAGATCGTGAACGAAAACGATCGGCGGCAGATTGCCGGCGGCGCGAATCGGAGTGATCGGACTCCACGTGTCACCCGTGTCGGCAACCTCACGGCCTCGGACCATTCGCAGCAGCGACCGGACGGAGAAGCCGCGGGCGAAATCGTCCGGAGTCACGCGTGGCTCGATACGCGACACCGCTTCGTGCAGGCGCACGGCGGTCTGCGGCTTGCGGGCACCATCGGTGATCGTTTCGTCCAGATCCACGCTGCGTCCCCCAAGTGCGCGCGAAATGGCCTGGCGCAGGCGCTCCTCCTCCTCGGAGCCACGGCGCGCGGGAGCGACGACGGCGTCATCGGGGAGCAGCTCGTCGAGAGCGGTGGAATCAACGAGCCCGTCGGGGCCGAGCGGCAGCCGCGGGACGGCCCGAATCCGGCGCGGTGGATCCGGCAGCCGCGAGGCGAGCCATTCACGAAAGTCGTGAGGTTCCCCGGCGTCGGACGAGATCGGCACGATCCAGAGGCACCATTGGTCCCGGCCATCGAGCAGTCGCAGCTCCGCATGGGCGTCGAAGACCGCGGGGTGGCTTGCCGCAACGGCGCGGATTCTTTGCGCGGTGTGAGCAGTCGAACCGGAAGGCAGAAGGATTTCGCGGGGCAGGATTCCGTCGACCGGCGAGAGAAATCCGTCGATGCCCGTGGATCGGAAGGCGGCGTCGCCGGTCGTGATCTCAATCCGCCCGGGAAGTCCGCCCGGCACCGGCAGTCCGCACCGGTCTACAATGCGCACGTGGCAGGCTGGAGCCGGCAGGAGAAATCCGTCCGGATTCGACGTGGCCAGCGACAGTCCACCTGCCGCGGCACAGGGGAAGCGGAACAGGAGTTGCGCGGATTCCGAGAGAGTCCGCCATCGTGCCGGCAAGGTGGGTGCGATTTCGCCATGCACGGTGACGATGCGAAGCGTCGGGGGAACCTTGAGCGACAGCTCGGAAAGATAATGGATCCACTGGCTGAAAAACGCGGAGGGAATCGAGAGCGTCGTGATCGCGTTTTCTTCGATGAACTCCTGGAACGCGGTGCGCGTCCGCCAGCGATCGTCGCCACGGAGGACAATCGTCGCACCGGAGAGAAGGGTGGTGAACACTTCCTCGATGGCCGCCGGGGTGCCCGTGGGGGAAAACTGGAGAACGCGATCGCCTGCGGCGAGACCCGTCAAAGCGGCCGCGCTCCGGTAGGCGCCGACGAGCGTTTCGTGCGAGAAGGTCTCGAGATGGTCTTCGACCAGCCATGCTGCGGCGGGAGCCGCTGCGTCGGAGTCCGTCTGGATGCCGCGTGTCTTTTCGGACTGGATCGCCGCGGCATCCGCGGTGAGATCGATGATGCGATCGTTCGCGGGGTGATCCGCGGGCAGTGCGTCGACGATGAGGAATCCCGCTTCCTTGGGGATTTCGGTGGTTCCGGCGGGCACGGGCACCACGATGCCCCCTGCGCGAAGAACACCCACCAGCAGCGCGACCCACTGGGGCGAGCGTGAGGAGGAGACGGCGACCTTTGTTCCCGGTTCGATCCTGCGCTTGCGAAGATGCCGCGCGATCTGATTCGCCGTCGTGTTCAGTTTCGAAAAGGAAATTGTTTCGCCGTCGCACTGCACCGCGGGTGCGTCCGGTGCCTCGCTTGCGACGTCGGCAAGCATCTCGTGAAGCCGCTGTGGAACGAGTGAGCGAAAGGTCGGCGGGAGATCGGGCCCGACCACGATTCCTTCCGCGGCGGGCAGCGCGTAGGCCGAGAGCTTTCGCGACGGGTCTGCGACAAAGTCGGCAAGCACGGCGCGGTAGAGGTCAAACAACAGCCGCGCTCCATCGTCCGACAGCGCGGCGGGTGCATAGTCGAGTGAGAGCTCCGGACGATCCGTTGCCACGAAGCGGAGCGTGATCGGCGCCGCGCTCCGACAGGAAAACTTGGCGTCCGCGCCCATCCAGCGCGGCATCGCGAGCTGGAGGCGGTCGTTGAGCGTGTGTTCGCGAAAGATCCACGCGGCTGCGGGTTCCAAGGACGAAATGCCGAGAGCTGCAGCGGCTTCAGCGGGTGGGGGAGGCGCCGGCGCGGCGCATTCGTTCTCGAATGCCTTTGCCAGATTGGATGGCGTCGAGCATGCCTCGACGCGATGACGACGTGCGACGAGGGTTTCGGTGCGCTCCGGGTTTCCGGAGGAGACGGATGAAAGCTCCAGGAGAAGTGCTTCGTCACAGGCTGTCGCGCGGGCGACGACAAATGCCCAGATGGAACCGAACATGGCATCGAGGCCGACTCCCATTTTTGCAGCGGCGTCGACGAACTCCGCGCGGTCGGGGCGTTCGAAAGTGTGCGAGATGGATCGACGCACGGAGCGATCCTCGTCCTTCGCGGGTAATGGGAGGACGATCAGAGGAGGCGTCGGGGTGAATCCCTCGAAGGACTCCTTCCATGCCTCGTCGGACGGTGCTTCGGCGGTGATTTCCGAGACGGTCAGTTCCGGGACGCCCGCTCCCGTGCGAATCGAATCATAGACCGCCAGCCACGTGTGGAGGACGGCGGACGCCGCGTTTTCGTCGAGCAATGCGGAATGGAAACTCCACAGCGCGTGGCCGTGGCCGTTCGGAAGACGGATGGCGACGACCCGGCAGGAAGGGTTTCCGGCCGAGGCGACGGCCGTGGCGGCGTCCGATTGCACGATGCGCTGCCATTCGGCCGCGGGATCCGCGGGCAACGAGGCCTGCCAGTTGTGTTCGGTCCATGCGACCGACGGCGCGTCCGCGACTGCGGGGTTGCCCTGTTCGTCGAACGATGAGCGCAGCGACGGGAATGCTGCGGCGACGGCTTCCCATGCGCTGCGCAGCGCGGCGAAATCGACTTCCTCGCCGAAGCTGATCGAGATTTGCGCGGTGTGAAACGCGGAGTCGGCCGGCAGGCCGGAAACGGCGAGATGGTCGCGCGCGGTGGATGCGGCCATGTGAACCTCAGAATCCGGCGTCCGTGACCGCGCCGAGCGAGGCCGTTGTTACATGGGAGGCATATTTCGCGAGAACACCGCGGCGGTAGCGGGGCTGCGGCTTTCTCCACTTCGCGAGTCGTCGGGTGATTTCCGCCTTGGAAATGCCGAGATCGAGCGTGCGCTTGACGGCGTCGATCGTGATGGGATCTCCGTCCTTCACGATGGCGAGCGGGCCGCCTTCGAACGCCTCCGGCGTGATGTGTCCCACCACGAACCCGTGCGTGCCGCCCGAGAAGCGGCCGTCGGTGATCAGCGCGACCGACTTGCCGAGGCCGGCACCCATCACGGCGCTGGTCGGCGAAAGCATTTCGCGCATTCCGGGGCCGCCGCGCGGTCCCTCGTAGCGGATGACAATCACGTCGCCGGCCTTGATCCGGCCTTCGAGAATGGCGCTGAGCGCCTTTTCCTCCGATTCGAAAACCTTGGCGACTCCGCTGAACCGCTCGCCTTCCTTTCCGCTGATTTTCGCGACGGCTCCCTCGGGCGCGAGGTTGCCCTTCAGGATGACGAGATGGCTCTCCTTTTTGAGAGGCTTCTTCAGCGGCGCGATGATCTGCTGGCCCTTCGGATAGCGTTTGAAAGGCGCGAGGTTTTGCTTGAGCGTCTTCCCGGTGACGGTGAGGCAATCTCCGTGAAGGAGCTTCGCGGAAAGCAGTTCCTTCATCATCGGAATGATGCCGCCAATCTCGCAGAGCTGGCTCATCTGGTATTTGCCGCTGGGCTTGAGGTCGGCGAGCACGGGCGTGCGTTTGCCGATGCGGGTGAAGTCGTCGAGCGTGAGCTTCACGTTCGCGGCGTGTGCCATTGCGAGGAGGTGAAGCACGGCGTTGGTCGATCCGCCGAGCGCGATGACGACCGTGATCGCATTTTCGAACGCCTCCTTGCTGAAAATGTCGGACGGCTTGATGCCCCGGCGGAGCATTTCAATCACGGCGGCTCCGGCGTTGCGGCAGTCGTCCTTTTTGTGCTTCGACACGGCCGCCTGCGCGGAACTGTTCGGCAGGCTGAATCCCAGCGCCTCGATGGCGGATGCCATCGTGTTTGCGGTATACATGCCGCCGCACGAACCCGGCCCCGGGATGGCGCAACTCTCGACGGCTCGGGCCTCGGTGTCGGAAATCTTTCCCGCGGCCTGCTGGCCGACCGCCTCGAACACGGAAACGACGTCGAGGTTGCGGCCGTTCATGCAGCCGGGAAGAATCGTGCCGCCGTAGACAAACACCGCGGGCCGGTTGAGGCGCGCGATCGCGATCATGCACCCGGGCATGTTCTTGTCGCAGCCGCCGATGGCGACGAATCCGTCGTAGCCCTGGCAGCCGACGACGGTCTCGATCGAGTCGGCAATGACCTCGCGCGAAACGAGCGAGTATTTCATGCCCTCGGTGCCCATCGAGATGCCGTCTGAGATCGTGATCGTATTGAAGATCGTGGCCTTGCCATTCGCGGCATCGATGCCCGCAGCCGCCTCGCGGGCGAGCTGGTCGATGTGCATGTTGCACGGGGTGACCATGCTCCACGTGGAGGCGACGCCGATCTGCGGCTTGGAGAAATCCTTTTCGGTAAATCCGACCGGGTAAAGCATGGCGCGGCTCGGCGCACGGTGGGGGCCGTCGAGAACGATCGACGAGTGAGGTCGCATCGAGGCGGCGGGGCGTTTCGACTTCATAGGTTGAATATTCGTAGATGCTTGCTGGCGGGAACGGAAGTGGGATTCCGACCGGTTATCGCGAGAGATCGCCGACGTGTTTGCGGACGGTCTGGATGGCCGTGGCGATGTCGGCCTGCTGGTCCTCCGAAAGACCCGGGGATTTTGCGGCCAGTTCGAGCTGCTCGAGCGCAGGCCGGGCGAGCCCCTGGCGTGCATAGCACTGGCCGAGATACACGCGGTAGTCGCCTGCGGGAAGACCGCGGGCTTCGGCAAGCTTCACGAGGCGTTCGAGGGAATCCTGTTCCCGGGTGTAGGCCGCCGCGGCATTGGCGAGCCGGGCGTGCAGGTAGAGGACGTGCATGTCATCCGGCGAAGCTGCGTTGAGGAGACGCTCGGCGGTCTGCCATGCGAGGGTGGCGGCTCCGACCCCTGCAAGTGCGGAGGCTTTCACCTCGAGGGCGCCGGCATGACTGGGATCGATCTTCAATGCAGCGTCGCTGCGTTCGATGGCTTCGCGATTTCGTCCACGGGAGAGTGCAAGCGCTGCGGCCCGGGCATGCACGGTCGGATCGTCGGGAGCCGCTTGCAGCGCGGCTTCCATGTATGCGGTGGCTTCACGGCGAAGACCAACGCCATCGAGGAAGAGTGCGGTTTGCGAAAGAATGACCGGCCGCGCTTCCGCGGAGTCCGCTTCGACCTTCTCCGGCGAAGGGGGATTGTAGGGCTCGGGGCGCTGACGGGTGAAAAGCACGCCCCAGTGATTCACGAGGGTGACGCGAAAGTCCGGCGATTCCGCGAGGTGATTGAGGAGGGGCTGAAACTCCGCGAGCGATCCGGTGAGAAGCACTCCGTCGAAACGCCGGTCGCGATCGAGTTTTCGCCACTCGGACGGATTCCGGCACGCGGTTGCCGCCAGTGATGCGTCCGCATCCGACGGCTGCGCCCCCGCAACCACGGCCTGAGCGGAAGGATTGACGAAGAGGTTCTTCAAACCACGTTCCCGCGCCTCGTCGGCGAGGATGGAGGGTGAGCCGACCTGCGGTGCCTGCTCGACGCGACCGCAGCCGGCCATCGCAGCGAGCGAGGCGAGGACAATGCTGGCAAGGACGCGACTCATGGGAGCGACAACGCTAGGGCGGGGCCGAAAAAAATCAAAGCCTGCGCGCGGATTTCCGCTATCGTGGCGCGATGAAAATTTCCGCGATTCTCCTCGCCCTGTGCTCGATGCTGGGAATGAACCTTCGCGCGGAGCCGCTCGAGGTCGGAGCAAAGGTGCCGGATGTCACGGCCCCCGATGAAAATGGCACACCCGTGGATCTCGCGAAAACATGCAGCGAGGGCGTCACGCTCGTTTACTTCTACCCGAAGGCCGACACTCCCGGCTGCACGGCGCAGGCCTGCTCACTGCGCGATTCGATCGCGGACCTGGCGGGACTTGGAGTGACGGTGATCGGCGTCAGTCGAGACACGCCGGAAGCGCAGAAGAAGTTCAAGGAAAAATACAGTCTCCCGTTCACGCTTCTCGCGGATTCCGAGGGCGCGGTGATCGAGGCGTTCGGGGTGCCGACCCTGCCGATGGGAATGGCGAAGCGGCAGTCGTTTTTGTTCAAGGACGGAACGGTCGTCTGGCGGTCGCTGAACGCACAAACGGACGGCCACGCGCAGGAAGTGAAGGACGCGGTCGCGCAGTTGAAGTAGAATTGTGCGCTTGCGTGACGTGCGAGGCGCCGTTTACCTTCTCACGCTCTTTCGGGTTGGTAGCTCAATGGTAGAGCAGTGCCCTTTTAAGGCATTGGTTCTGGGTTCGAGTCCCAGCCAACCCACAGCTTCAATTACTATGAGAAGCCGATAAATAAAGGATCTACGGCCGTTTTTTTGCTTTTCATTCCTCGCGATTCCTCGCCATAAATCGCGAAAATGTGCCAATCATGCGGGTTTTATTGGCACAAGTGCCAACGGTTTTTTGGCGTCGGAATGAGGTCCGTGACTGCGCAGATTGTCCTGATGACGTGACGAGAGGGCGAAGATTAAAAATTATGCGCGATGGCCGGATGGTGCGCATCTTTCCTTCAGGGATTCAACTGTTGCCAGGGTTAGCGCGTCGACGATCCAACTCTTCTTCCATTTGGGCCAGCAACTGCTGGCTCGGAACTCCGACAACAACGTCGATTGGGACCAGATGGCCGTCCTCAGTCGTGAGGACATTCTGCTGATGCGCATCCGCTATCACGACAGCCGGCTTGCGCCTAAAATAAAGCGGAACGTCCGGGGTCAGCTCGACGCGGACAAATTCCAATCCAGCGAAGTAGGCGTCAATTTCGTCGAGCGTCGTGAAATGCGTTGGATCAGCCACGATCCACGGCTGAGAGGTCACGATCTCAATATTGCCTTCATCCAGGATGACTCCAAGAATCCGGACGTCATCGCCGAACAAGAGATTGTGCCATCCCAGACGTCGAAGATATTCTAACGGTGTCGCAGGTGTTCCATCCCCGCGAGCCGAGTGGCCAAATCGATTTGGATGGGTCGCCTTGATTGCCAGCGCATTGCACTGGTCGTGAAAAACGGCATGTTCCGCACCAGACGAAACATGCCGGAATTGCTCGACGAAAGTTGGTTCTAGGATGCGGTTACTTTCCGCCGCCCATTCAATGAGCGCGAGCCGTTCTGCCCGGTGAACACTGTTGCAGACTCGAGCCGCAAGCATTGCTTGCGAGCTTCGTCGGACGTAACGCGCCGCTGACCGAGGCGAATCTCCCGCAGTTCTTTGGCTTGAACTCGGATCCATTTTGGAAGGGCAATCATGGCGGACTTTCGTTCAGGTTCACTCAAGTTCGTCTAAACGATGCACCAACTTGCACCACTTCACCCCAATTTTCACCAATAAAATAGATTTTATAGGTATAACCACGGAGCAGCGCGACGCAGTTCGTCGCGTTGTGGAGGCAATGGAGAACGGAGGACCCTACACCGAGGCCGATAGCGCCGTTGTCATGGAGTTTCCTGCGCGCGATCGCGGATCGCGTTCCGATCAAGATCACGTGCAACGGCAAGGTGGTCGAGGAAGGCGGTTCGTGGAATCGTGAAGTGTTGGAGGCCGCGAACCTGAAAGCTCGTGCTCGGGGCATCTCGCTGAACCAATTCGCCTGTGGATTGATTCGCGCCGACTGCCCTGCCTGGCCCATCCCTCCACGAAAACGCCCCGCCACGGCCCTGTGAGGCTGCCGGCGGGGTGTTTTGATTTTTGGCTCAGCGCCGCCGTCGCGGTATCCGCGATCGGGTGCAATAGTCGCGGTGATGCGGCCCGTATATCCGACTGGTTGGCGATCTTTCCCGCATGGATCATTGTCTATGACATCAGCTACGAAGTGCGGATAAATCAGGGCGATCCTTCGCGCCTCTGCTACGTCGGAGCGCACGAGAACGGACACTGGTCATATTGGCCCCTCTGCCACTTCCTGCCGAACGACATCAAGAAAGCAGAGGCCCGAACTGCGCCAGGGTTCCCTGTGCCGATATGGGGCGCTGAAACGGTCATCGAGATTTGCAGGCAACTCGTTCGTGATCGTGTGTTCGAGGTGGTGAGAGTCTTTTGAACGAATGCCGGAGAACGCCAACCTGCAGCTTTGATGCTGCGGTCAAGACGCGTCCACCAGTCGTTGAACGCCTCGATCTGACGAATCTGTGATGCGGAAAGCGTCTCGACGCTCTCCATATTGTTCGCCATCTGGTCGAGAGTCGGAATGAGTTTTTTGCCATTCTTGCCCAGCAATGCGATGGCAGTCGCCACCCTTCTCGGCCGGGTCTTTGATGCTGGCAAGGCCCTGGCACGCTGCCCTTTTAAGGCATTGGTTCTGGGGTCGAGTCCCAGCCAACCCATCTCTCCTCAAGACTCAGGTGGTCGAACGCCAGGGGAGCGATTGCGGTGCTTTTGTGACGCTATTTGTGCCAGGCAAAAGGGCCTTCGCAGGTGATCTCCTCCAGAGACTTGCGGCCTGAGGGGATTTCGGTTTCGCGGAAACCTTCCGGAAGTTCCTCAGGATTTCCGGGCCGGCCTGCCGCAAACATGGCCGCGGGCACGTAGTCGTCAGGAAGGCGGAGTGAGATTCGTGCCTTGTCGGGGTCGTAGCCGGCCATGGCGTGAACGATGAGCCCCATCGCAGTCCCTTGAATCGCCAGGTTTTCGAACGCGCAGCCGCAGTCGAAGAGATGGACCGAGTTTGGCTTCCCGTTGAGGGTGAACGTGCGCTTGGCAGCGATAAGCACGAGCAGCGCGGCGCGATGACACCAGGCCTGATTTCCTTCGACGAGCAGATCGAAAAAGGTTCGCCACTGCGGAGTGTCGCGACGGGCGTAAAGAAACCGCCATTCCTGCTCATTGTAGCTGGAAGGCGCCCAGCGGGCGGCTTCGAAAAGCATGCGGATCTCGCGGTCTTCGAGCGGTTCTCCACTCATTGCGCGGGGAGACCATCGCCGCAGGATGACCGGCTCGATGGGATGATCCGCGGTGCGATGGTCTTCGGGACGGGGCAGGGTGCTCATCGGGTGAACGGATTTTGTGAATGGCTCGTGATGGGATGTTTCTCAGCTGGGGGCTTGGGCCAGACAGCGTGTGAGCGCGGCTTCGTCCGTGAGATCGAGGCGAAGGGGGGTCATGGAAACAAAGCCGTGCTCGACGGCCCAGCGATCCGTGCCTTCCTCCGGCGCTTCGAGGGGGCGGACAGTGAACCAGTAAATGGGGCGGTTCATGGGATCGGTCGAAGGAACGACATGGCCATCGTAGAGTCGGATGGAAAGGCGGGTCCAGCGAATGTCGCGGGGTTCTGTGGGGAAATTCACATTTACGAGAGGCAGGTCGGGCCGAGTGAGCAGCTGTTCGATGACGCTCGTGACGTAGGGTTCAAGACGACCGAAATCGGGAGGAGCGTCTCCTGCAGGAGCGCTGAACGCGATGCCGCGCAGGCCGAGAAGCCGTGCCTGCTTGGCGGCGGCTAGGGTCCCGGAATGCCAGCAGGAATTGCCGAGGTTGGGACCGAGGTTGATGCCCGAGAAGACGATGTCGACCTTCTCCCAGAGGTGGGCGCCGAGCGCCACGCAATCAGCGGGCGTTCCGTTCACCTGCCACGCATCGAAATCCCCGATCGTCGTGTGCCGGATTCGGAGCGGGCGCGAGGCGGTGATCGCGTGTCCCATCGACGATTGTTCCACGTTGGGAGCCACGATCCGGACCTCGCCGAAGCGCGATGCGATCCGCGCTAGCGCGGCAATCCCCGGACTGTAAATGCCGTCATCGTTCGATATCAGAATACGCATGTCCCGGGATCGTGTGCCGAAGACGAAACGGCCCCTGCGGAGATGGAGCATACCCGCGCGGCATGCTGTGGATGCGATGTCCCTGCGTATGCGGATCGCGTTGATTTACAATCCATCGGCCGGACAGGAGGATCACACCGAGGAGGACCTGGTTGAGCGGCTGGAGGCGGAGGGGCACGAGGTGCGCTGCGAGACCACGAAGAGCGACCGACTTCAAGCAATCGCGAAAGAGCCGGTCGATGTCGTGATTGCCGCAGGCGGCGATGGAACGGTGCGGCGGGTGACGCAGGCGTTCGCCGGCAGGGGAGTGCCGATGTCGATTCTTCCGCTCGGCACGGCCAACAATATCGCGCGGACTCTGAGTCTTTACCGCGCAGAGGAGGAGATCGTGCGGGCGTTGCGAGATCCGGATCGAAAGCAGCTGGACCTCGGAGTGGCTGACGGTCCGTGGGGAGCAGAGCGATTCGTCGAAGGATTTGGAACGGGACTGCTTGCGGAATATCTCGCGCGCCTCGAGGCGGTGAAACCCAAGCAACAGCAAAAGCGCGCCGAGAAGTTGCTGCGGCGAATGGCGAAGGAATTTCCGTCGGCACCTGTGGGGTTGTGGATCGATGGCGAGAACTTCAGCGGGGAGTATTTCCTCGTGGAGGTGATGAATATCCGGTCGATCGGGCCGTTTGCAGGGCTCGCGCCGGATGCGGATCCCGGCGATGGTGAACTCGATATCGTGCTCCTCGGCGAGGCGGAGCGCGGGGCGTTTTCCAGATATGCGAAACGACTGGTGGAGAAGGGGCCTGCGCTGCATCCGTTTTCCGCGAAACGCTGCCGGCGGATCGAACTCGCCTGGACCGGACAGCCGCTGCATGTGGATGACTCGCCGTGGCCGCCGCGTGGCGCGCCAAACCACGGAAAAATCACGCTCACGGTCGAGTCCGGGGTGTTTCAGGTGCTGCGCCCAAAAGCTTGAGGCATCCGGGAATCACCTCAGGGTGATCTCGGGGGACGCGGACCGCATCAGCCGGACGATCGGCTTGCATGAAAGCAGCCGTTTACCACAAGCCCGGTGACGTGCGTGTCGACACCGTGGACGATCCGCGCATCGAGCAACCGGACGACATCATCCTGCGGGTGACCTCCACCGCGATCTGTGGATCGGATTTGCACATCTACAACGGTTTTCTCCCGCAGGTGAAACCGATCGTCATGGGCCACGAGTTCATGGGGATCGTCGAGGAAGCTGGGCCGGCGGTGACCGCCGTAAAGAATGGGGATCGGGTGATCGTGCCGTTTCCGATTGCCTGCGGGCATTGCTTCTTTTGCGGGTGCGGGCTTCCCGTGCATTGCGAGGAATCGAATCCCGACAAATACGGACCCGAGGGCGGGATCATCGAGCAGAAGGGCGGCGGGCTTTTTGGATACACGGATCTTTATGGTGGTTACAACGGCGGTCAGGCCGAGTATGTGCGCGTGCCGTATGCGAACTTCGGTCCTCGCAGGGCGCCGGAAGGTTTCACGGATGAGCAGGTTCTTTTCCTGACGGACATTTTCCCGACCGGGTATTGCGGCGCGGTGTGGGCTGGAGTGAAGCCGGGGGACACCGTGGCCGTGTTCGGGTGCGGTCCTGTCGGGCTGATGGCGCAAAAGGTCGCGTGGGTTCTCGGGGCTGAACGTGTCATCGGAATCGACATCGAGGAATACCGACTCGATATGGCGAGGACCGCCGCACGCTCCGAAACGCTCAATGCGTTGAACGATGACGTAAGCGAAGCGATCCGCTCGCTGACCGGAGGTCGGGGCGCGGACGTCTGCATTGATGCGGTTGGCATGGAAGCGAACCGCAACCTCAAGGACCGGATCGCAAACGTCGTTCACATGCAGGTTGGCAGCACGAAGGCGCTCGAGGCGGCGATCAGTGCCGTGCGACGTGGAGGTCATGTCAGCGTCGTCGGAGTCTACGGCATGCCCTACGACAATTTCCCGGTTGGGCAGATTTTCGACAAAGGCCTGCACCTTCACTTCGGGCAGGCGACGGTGCACTCCGTCATCGACGACCTCATCGATTGGGTGGAGGGCGGCCGCATCGTGCTCGACGACATCATCACCCACCGGCTGCCGCTCGCCGACGCCGCCCGCGGATACGAGATCTTCTGCAAGAAACAGGACGACTGCGTGAAGGTCGTCCTACAACCCTGAACAACGATGAAGAAATCGACGGACGAGAATCCGATGAGGGACAGCTGGAAACCCGAAGACAAGGCCGCGGAGGCGGCGATCGACAACCCGGAGGCATTTGCAGCGGGCGGGGGAGGCGAAGCGGAAACAGTAGCGCCGGAGCGCGGAGCGCGAAACAGCCGCCGGTATCTTCCGCACGCGAGGGAGAGCGGAAAACTGGGGTGGATTTTCCTTTGGCTGATCGGTGTTCCGATTCCCGTGCTCCTGGTTCTCTTCCTCCTGCGCGGTTGCACCTGAGCCCTGAGCCCGACGACGTCGGCGCTTGAGCGCCGGAATGCCGCCGGTGTAGGACGTGGGGCGTGTTTCGGCGGGCGGATCTCTATACAACGGTTTTTTCCATCGGGATCCAGAATGCCTTCGTTTACCGGTGGAACTTTCTGTTCCGGGCGTTGTTTGGTTTGATCCCGCTGGCGGCGACGATCTGGATCTGGCGAGCGGTCTTTCAGTCAAGCGGATCGGAGGTTGCCGGATACTCCTTCGGCGAGATGGTCTTTTATTTCATCGCCGTGACGCTGGTGGAGAGCCTGGTGAGTCCGACGGACGACGAATGGCAGATTGCGGCGGACATTCGGGAGGGCCGAATCAGCGCGTTCCTGCTGAGGCCGGTGAATTACTTTCTGTATCGGGCGAGTCTCTTTGCGAGTTCGCGCGCGGTGTATCTGGTGATGACCGCACCTCCGGTGATCGCACTGGCTTTGTTCATGGCCGGGGACATGCACCTCCCGGCAAACGCGACAACGTGGGTGGCGTTTGCGGCATCGCTGGTGATGGCGGGGGCGATCCAGTTTTTGATCGCCTACGTGCTCGCAACGCTCGGGTTCTGGGTGCTGGAAATATCGACGCTCGTCTTCATCCTCTACTCCTTCGAGTATTTTTTGAGTGGGCGGATCTTCCCGATCGATGTGATGCCCGCCGGCGTGGCAGCGGTGCTGAAACTCACGCCGTTTCCCTACGAGCTGTATTTTCCGGTCGCAGTGTGGATGGGGCGGGTGAGCGGAGGAGATCTCTGGTTCGGGCTCGCCGTGCAGGCGGGGTGGGTGCTGGCGTTGTTTGCGCTCAGCCGGTGGCTGTGGCGGCAGGGAGTGCGCCGCTACGGAGCGTATGGAGGATGACGCGCGCTTCGGGCGCGATTCAGCCTGTGGATTTCCGGCTTCGTTCGAGGATCGCGGTGGTCGACTTCCCCGGCACGAGGGGAAGAATGCGGATGTCGACCCCGGCTTCCATCAGTGCCGAGCGCTCGTCCGGGTCCAGTGTGTCGAGCGTGTAGTCGCCGCCCTTTGCGTAGAGCGCCGGCCGGACTGCGCGGATGACCTCCGTCGCGCGCAGGTCGTCGAACACGACCACATAGTCCACGCAGCGCAACGCGGAGAGGACACGGGCGCGGTCTTCGGCGGAATTCACCGGGCGGTCCGGGCCCTTGAGTTCGCGCACCGAGCGGTCGGAATTCACCGCCACGGCGAGTGCGTCACCAAGCCCGCGCGCATGCTCGAGATAGTCGACATGTCCGGCGTGGAGAATGTCGAAGCAGCCGTTCGTAAGGACGAGGCGGCGGCCTTCGGAGCGAAGGCGGGCGCTTTCCGCGGCAAGGCTGTCGAGATCGAGAATGGCGGGCATGATGCGGCGAGGTTCGTCGCTTCAATTGGCCGGCCGCAATGCAAAAATGGCTGGCCGCGAGACGGCGCTCCATTGCATCCTGCGAGCAACCGTTGTCCACCCCATGCGTCCGATCACCAAGCTCCTCCTTCTCGTTGTTGTCGCATTCATCGTCTATCTGATCTGGCCAAGGAATCCTGATATCAAGAACTTCGATCCCTCGGTGCTCGCGGGCCTCGATGTGAAGACCTGGGTGGCGGAAAAGCGCGGCAAGTCGTTCGACGCGCTGAAGGCGCGATTCAAGATTTACAGCTCGCAATACAAGTTCCCTCCGGTGGCAAGTTTCCGGATTGCACAGACCGACGCGGCCGGCATTGAGGCGCTGGGAAAGTCGTTTCCCAAGGTTGAAGGCGAGGCGCCCGAACCGATGGAGGAAAACCGCGCGATCCTGGCCTTCACGCAGAAATTCGTGACGATCAAGAAGCAGGTCGGCGGGGATTTCGATCCCGACGCGCTTGCGCGCGAGGAGGTGAGCTGGCGTTCGCGAGAGCACTCCGGAGCGCCGGATACCGAGGTTGCGCAGCCGATCGCCCGCATCTTCGCCGCGATCTATGGCGGCGATCCCGCGGATTTCGATGTGGTGGCGCAGGACATCGCCGCTGCGAGGGCGCTCATCTTCTCCGAGAATGTTCCGCAGGATGTGACGGACCCCGTGCAGACCGCCCAGGATTATCTGCGCGAAGCCCTGACTTTGTTGAAGGAAATCGCGCAACAGGCGCCGTCCGCCGAGCCCCAGGAGGAATAACGCGTCAGGCGACGCGCGGGGTGCGGGCGATCCGTGCGACGATGTCGTCACGCTGGCCGGCGTTTTCAAAGCCGATCGTGACCGCATCCACGCAGGGCAGATTGAGGACGTATGCAAGGCTTTCGTCGGCCGCGTTGACGATTTTTCCGTCACCGAGGATTTTCATTCCGATGACGCCCTTGCCCGCGGCTTTCATTTCCTCGAGCACAGGAACCACCACATTGGGCTGCGCATCCATCACGACACCTCGGGGATTGATGCGTGCGAGATCGATCTCGACCCAGGGTTCCTTCGCGGCGGCCCGCAGGGCACCGAGCGAGTGGCAGGATACCCCCTTCGTGCGGATGATTCCCCGGTCCTGAAATTCCGACACTACGTCCATCGCGCCACGCATGTTTCTCGGCCAGTTGGGATCTTCGAGGCAGTGGAGCAGGAAGATGTCGATCGTCTCGACGCCAAGCTCGCGAAGGTAGCGGGGAATGTCGGCGCGCATCTGTTCGGGAGTGCGGGCCCATGACTTCGTGAGAATCGTGACCTTGTCGCGCGGCACACCGAGCTCGAGGGCCCGCGCGAGATGCGGATGCGAGCCGTAGCGGTCCGCGGAATCCCACGATGTGATGCCCTGCTCGTAAGCCTCGATGAGAAATTGCGCCAGCGAGTCCACGCTCATGCCGCGGGTCTGCGCGGAGCTGTGGTTCCAGCCGTGGCTTCCAGTGCCCAGGAAGAGGCGCGAGCAATCGATCTTTTTGGGGCCGAGAATCACCCGATCGCTGGCACGGAAGGGAAACTCTTCGGAACTCTCCGCGGCGAAGGCGGAACGGGCAAACGGCGCGACCGCAGCGGCGCCAAGGGCGGACTTGAGGAAATCACGGCGCTTCACGAAGCGCGACCCTAGCGGCGAATCCCCGGGCCGGCAAGCAGCGAGGGGGCGAATTCGTCAAGCCACCAAGGGACGCAGGTCTCCGGTAATCAGACCGTCATAGAGCGCCTTCCCGAGAATCGCACCGTAAAGCCCCGGCATTGTTGCGAGTTTGCGGACGTCGTCCGGCGACGAAACTCCGCCACTGGCGATCAGCGAGCAGTCGAGCAGGGCGAGGAGCTTTTCGAGTTCGGCGAAATTCGGACCCTGAAGCATGCCGTCAGTGGCGATGTCCGTGTAGATGATCGTTCCCGCACCTGCCGCCTGTGCCTCAAGGGCGAGGTCGCTCGCGTGGCGCGAGGTGGTTTCGGTCCACCCCTTCACCGCGACCATGCCGTCGCGTGCGTCGATGCCCACCGCGATGCGGTCGCCGCCAAAGACGTCGCACATGTCGCGAACGAAATCGAGCGACTCGCTGGCACGGGTGCCGATGACCACCCGCGAAACTCCCGCGTCGAATGCGGCGCGAATCGCCTCCTCCGAACGCATGCCGCCACCAAGTTCGCAGGGGATGTCCACGGACGCGCAGATCGCCCGAACGGTGTCCAGATTGTGCGAGCGTCCGGTGAATGCGGCGTCGAGATCGATGAGGTGCAGCCAGTCCCCGCCGGCTTCCTGCCACTTGCGGGCAAACGCAGGCGCGTCACTCGAATACACGGTTTTCTCGTTGGCATCGCCGCGGCGCAGGCGCACGACTTCGCCGCCCATGAGATCAATGGCTGGCAGCAACAGCATCGGGACTTTCGGGAGTTGATGTGGAAATGCCGGTGGACGAAACCGACGCGACGAAATTGCGCAGGATCGCGAGGCCGTTGCGCTGGCTCTTTTCCGGATGGAACTGGACCGCGCTGAGGTTGCCCCGCGTGACGCTTGCGGCAAATGGCGCGCCGTATTCGCAGGTCGCCGAGACGATGGAATCGTCCGCCGGCACGGGGTGAAACGAGTGCACGAAATAGACGGAAGGGTCTTCGGGAAGGCCCGTATACAGCCGGTCCACAGGCTCGCGAAGACGGAGGCGGTTCCAACCGATGTGAGGCACCTTCAAACCGTCGTTAGGAAAACGGCGGACGGTGCCTGCCAGCGCGCCGAGACCTTCGACGCCCGGGGTTTCCTCACTGGATTCAAAGAGCAGCTGGTAGCCGAGGCAGATGCCGAGATAAGGGCGGTCTGCGGCGATCCATTCGCGCAGAGGTTCCCAAAGACCGGTGGCCCGGAGATTGCGCGCGCAGTCTCCAAAGGCGCCCACTCCCGGCACGACGACCGCATCGATCCGTTCGAGATCCTCCGGCGAGGAGAAAAGGTGGACGCGCGCGCCGACCGCCTCGAGGGCCTTGCAAACGCTGCGGAGGTTGCCGCTCCCGTAGTCGACGACGCCAAGCGTCGCCGTGGTTGGTGGTTGTGAGTCGATGGTCGAAAAAGGTGAAGAGGAGAGTTTCCCCCATCGCCCTCGAACTCTCAACATCAACTTCCTCACAGCACGCCCTTCGTGCTGGGAATGCCCTGCACGCGCGGGTCGAACTGCGTCGCGGCATCGATCGCCCGGGCGAGTGCCTTGAAGACGCCCTCGGCCATGTGGTGCGCATCGCGACCGTAAAGAATCTCGACGTGGACGTTTGCCCCGGCGTTCATCGTGAACCCGCGGAGGAATTCCTCGACGAGCTGGAACGAGAAGCCGTTGATGGCCTCGACGCCTCCGGGCGCGCGATATTCGAGAAACGGACGGCCGCTGAAGTCGACCACCGCACGAACGAGCGTTTCGTCCATCGGGACGTAGGCGTGGCCGTAGCGGCGAATGCCCGCCTTGTCGCCGAGCGCCTTCGCGAAGGCCTGGCCAAGCGTGATGCCGACATCCTCGACCGTGTGGTGAAAGTCCACCTCGAGATCGCCATTCGCAGAAACTTCCAGATCGAACAGGCCGTGCCGCGCAAGGAGCGTGAGCATGTGGTCGAAGAACGCGATCCCCGTCGAAAGTGTGGAGGCACCGGATCCGTCCACGTCGAGCGTGAGGCGGATGTCGGTTTCGGAGGTCTTGCGTTCGATGGATGCGGCGCGTGCCATGCGCGCATTCAGCACGGGCGTGCGGCGGCCCGGCAAGCGTTTTTCCTCGCGGAGCCGGGCGGAGGCGTTACTCCTGCGGTGCGGCGGCGGCCTCGGCTTCCTTCAGACGCTGGTCAAGACGGGCGAGTCCCTCGTATTGCGGCCACTGCTCGCGGAGCGCCGTGACGGATGCGGCGGCGGCTTCGAGTTGTCCCTCGGAAAGCTCGCGGGAGGCGCGACGGGCCAGTGCCGCCTGGCCGGCAAGCGCGCTCGTGTTCAGCTGGCCAATCTGCTGCTGCAACGCGCGAAGGTTCGTCTCCATGACCTTGAGCCCCTTTTCGTCGAAGGGGACGATCTTGAAGAAACGCCTGCCCGCGCGCTGGGCGGCATCGGCGACGGCTGCGAGCTGCTGTTCCTCCGCCTGCATCGCCTGCTCGATCGCGGCACGCTGGCCGGCCGGTGCGCGCTCGATCGTCTGCCTGCGCTCCGTGAGGGTCTGGGGAAGGTTGGCGATGGCGAAATTCAGTTGCTGCTGGAGTTTGCGGACGACCTCTTCCGCCAGAGGAGCACTTTCGCCAAAGGCGGCGGAGTTGGGATACTGGCGTTGAAGAGTTTCGAAGAGGTTTGCGGCCGTGACAAAGTCCCCGGCGGCCATCGCCTGCTTCATCTTCTCGAGCTGCTCATCGGCCTCGATCTGATATTTCTCCTTCTCGAACGCCTCGTGATCATACCACACGCCGGCGATCTTCACGTCTCCACGCTCGAGTCGCGCGATCTCCTCCTCGACCTGCGCGATCATCTTCTTCACGTCCGCCGCGCGGGTGGAATAGCTGAACCGGCTCAGGAACGGCTTGAGCTTTTCGTTGATAAGTGCGCGATGGGCGGCGGGATCGCTCGCCGTGTCGGGAATCTTCGCGGTCTTCTGGATTTCCGCGAACTCGGCCTCGTCCCGCGTGGCGCGATCGATGCCTTCGACATCGCTGCGGGGAATGCGCTGGACGTCTTTGATGCTCGCGGAAAACTGGACCTCGATGACGATTTCCTTCGCCGTCGCTTCGAGAATGGTTCCCTCCACGACTTCGCCGGACTTCAGCTTCACGGTGTCTGCAAACGCGGCGGAAAGAAGCAGTCCGGAAAAGAGGAAAACTTGGAAGGGGGCGCGATTCACGGTCGGGAGAAAATACGGGGCGTCCGCTTTTTGTAAATTCCGGAAACATCGGTTCTTTCCCTGATGGTTCGGCGCACTGCTTGCTCGCTGACGGCGGCCTGAGCTGCGACGCGGGCGTCGATGTGCGCCTCCGACGGGGTTTCGATGGTGAACGTCCGGGCCTTGCATTGAAAATGCAGGAGAAACGCCTCGGGATGCTCCGGCATGGTGTCGGGGCGGATCGAGCGGCGCACGATGCCGGCCCTGCTGCCGCGACCCTCGATCGAACGGCGCGTGTCGATCGGGACGTGGGGCACCGCGGCCTGGATCAAATCCTCCCCCCACGCGTCGCGACGGATGCGCAGTTCGTAAATATAGATGCCATTGGCGTCATAGTCCTCATGCAGCATGAGGGCGAGGTCGAACGTGCGGCCGGCGAGCAGCCCGCGATGCGCGGCGGTCTGCGGGACGGAGTCGTTGTGGTAGGTGCGGTTGAGATCGCGGCCGTTTTCGTCGGTGCGGGAGTTGTGCACGAGCCCCCATGGATTGAGGCACGGAAAAACGAGGAGATTCACCGCGTCGACGGTGTCCGGGTTTGTCACGACCCATTCCAGGGCGCCCTCGGTGGATGCCGGCTCGTCGCCATGGATGCCGGCGGAGAGATAAACCCACGGCCTTGCCGGATCGGGCCTGCGCGTCTCGGCAAAGAACAGCTCGAACCCGCTGGCCGAGAAATACGGCTGCAGCCGGAGGCGCCGCTCGCGGCATGCGGACCGCCAGCGGCGAATGAGATGGCCGTAGTCGTGAGCGCGCGCGTGCTGGATGGTCATTGAAAATGAGCGCTGGCTCCGGACTGGAGCATCAGGAAGCGGCAATCGGCCAGCGATTCCTGCAAATCAGTCGATCAACCGTCTGACGATTTCGCCATAGGCGTCGATTCTCCGATCGCGAAGGAACGGCCAGTGGGTGCGTTGGGTGTCCACGTTGCCGAGGTCAACTTCGGTGACCAGCACCGCCTCCGCATCGGCAGGCGCCTTGTCGAGGATGATCCCCGAGGGATCACAGATGAAACTCTGGCCCCAGAACTCGATTCCGTCGCCGCCCTCGGGCGTCTCAAGGCCGACCCGGTTCGGCGCAGCGACATAGCAGCCGTTCGCGATGGCGTGGCCGCGCTGGATGGTCTCCCATGCGCTGTGCTGGCGCTCGCCGTATTTTTCCTTTTCCGACGGATGCCAGCCGATCGCGGTGGGATAAAAGAGGATCTGCGCGCCACGGAGGGCCGTGAGTCGCGCCGCCTCGGGATACCATTGATCCCAGCAAACGCAGACTCCGATGCGGCCGAACTTCGTGTCCCACGCGGAGAACCCGAGATCACCGGGTGTGAAGTAGAACTTCTCGTAGAACAGCGGGTCGTCCGGGATGTGCATCTTCCGATACTTCCCGAGGAACGTTCCGTCGGCATCGATGACGGCTGCCGTGTTGTGATAGACGCCGGCCGTGCGGCGCTCGAAAAGCGAGGCGACGATGACCACGCCGAGTTCCTTCGCCAGAGCGGAGAGTGCCTCGGTGGATGGACCCGGCACCGGCTCCGCGAGCTCGAAGTATTTGTGGTCCTCCGCCTGGCAGAAGTAAAGCGAGCGGAAAAGCTCCTGCAGGCAGACGATGTTCGCGCCGCGCGCAGCGGCCTCGCGAACGCCGCGCACGGCGGCGGCGAAGTTCGCATCGAGGTCGTCGGTGCAGCGATTCTGGACGAGGCCGATCTTGATTTTCATGACATGCGGTGCGGGCGAATCAGCCCTGCTTCTTGCGGTATTCGGTGGTCAGCATTCCGGCGAATCCCCAGTTTTCCGGGGCGATTTCGTCGATGACCACATGGGTGTGTTCGGGACGCTTGCCGAGCACGCGTTGAAGCGTCCCGGTGATCTCGGACACGATCAACGCCTTTTGTTCCGGCGTGACGCCGTCCTTGGTAATGCGGACGTTGACGTAGGGCATGGCTTACTCCGAGGTCTTCGTGATTTCGTCGGCGGGAACGATCTTCACGCTCTTCACTTCCACGCGCTCGGTGGGCCGGCTCTGTGCGCCATCGTTGCCCATCGTGCGGGGCGTCTCGGCGATCTTCGAAAGGGTGTCGTCACCCTTGATCAGCTTTCCGAAGGCGGTGTAGGCACCGTCGAGGTGAGGTGCTTCGCCGAGCATGATGAAAAACTGCGAACCTGCGGAATTGGGATCCGCCGACCGGGCCATGGAAAGCACGCCGCGGGTGTGCTTGCGATCGTTGAACTCCGCTTCGATCTGGTAGCCCGGGCCGCCTGTGCCGTAGCGAGCGGCATTTGCCTCGTCCTTCGTGAGAGGATCGCCGCCCTGGATCATGAATCCGGGAATGATGCGGTGAAACGCCGTGCCGTCGTAGAATCCCTCCTTCGCGAGTTTCTTGAAATTCTCGACCGTCTTGGGAGCCACGTCGGGCCAGAACTCGACGACCATTTCGCCCTTGTTCGTTTCGATCACGGCGACCTCGTCGGCCGCTTGCAGGGAGGCGGCTACGGTCAATGAGGCTGCGACAATCAGGGAGAGAGTCTTCATACGGGGGAAACCATTCCACCACGCAGCGCAGGCTGTCACGCGCGGAGTGCTTTACATCGCGTGGATTCGCCCGGATGGTGAACGCCCCATGGAAGACATCCGCATCCTTCTCAAGACCTCGAAAGGCGATATCGCCCTCACAGTGTTCGCCTCGAAGACGCCGGTAACGGCCGCGAATTTCCTGAATCTCGCTTCGCGCGGGTATTACGACGGCATCAAGTTTCACCGGGTGATTGCGGATTTCATGATCCAGGGCGGGGACCCGACCGGCACTGGCGCGGGCGGTCCTGGCTACACGTTTGAGGACGAGTTTGACCCCTCTCTCCGGCACGACAAGCCGGGCATCCTCTCGATGGCCAACCGTGGACCGAAGACGAATGGCAGCCAGTTTTTCATCACACATGTGCCGACGCCGTGGCTCGACAACAAGCACACCGTGTTTGGTGAGGTGACGTCCGGGCAGGATGTCGTCAACGCGATCGCGCAGGGGGACACGATCACCGGGGTCGAGATCCTCGATTCCACGGACGGGCTCTTCGCCGATCAGGCGGACCGCATCGCGTCCTGGAATCGCAAGCTCTAGCCGCCGGTTCGAACCATTTCATCGCCCGCCGCCGTGGAGTGTTTGCTCCATGACCGGCGGGCTCGATGTTTCGGGAGGCGCCGTTACGCGAGTTTCGCGTAATCGATCGTGCGAAGGCGCTTCTGGTTCGCGCCGAGCTTCGGGATGCAATCGATGAGCGCGCGGGTGTAGGGATGCTGCGGATTCGAAAGCACTTCCTCCGCCGTCCCGAACTCGACGATTTCCCCGCGGAACATCACGGCGACCTTGTCGCAGAGGCCACGAATGATTGCGAAGTTGTGCGTGATGAGGATGATCGCCATGTCGAACTTCGTGCGCAGCTCACGAAGCTGGCCGAGGATCTGAGCCTGGATCGTCACGTCCAGCGCGGTTGTGGGTTCGTCCGCGACAAGAAGATCGGGCTGGCAGCTCAGGGCCATCGCGATCATCGCGCGCTGCTGCATGCCTCCGCTGAGCTGGTGCGGGTAGTCGTGCATGCGTTTCGCGGGATTTACGATGCCCACGGCATCGAGCCATTTCACAATTTCGGCGTCGACGTCCGTTACGTCCGGGCGGTGCAAACGGATTGCCTCCGCGATCTGGCTGCGGATCGTGTAGACGGGGTTCAGCGAGGTGGAGGGCTCCTGAAAAATGTAGGCGATCTCGCCTCCGCGAATCGCGCGAAGCTGTCTCGCATTCATTTTCAGGACGTCCTGTCCCTTCCAGAGAATCTCGCCCCCGGCGAACTTTGCGGGTGGTTCCGGCAGAAGGCGGGTGAACGAAAGCGCGGTCACGCTCTTGCCGCTGCCGCTTTCGCCGACGATTGCGAGCGTCTCGCCCTTGTTGAGCGAGAACGAAGTGCCTTTCACGGCATCGACGAGACCGTCCTCGGTCGCGAACTGGATCTTCAGGTTTCGGACATCGAGGAGCGGATTTGGCTTTTCCATGAGATCAGTGCGTTTCGGACTTCGAGTTGCCCGCGCGGCGCAGTGCGTCACCGGCGAGGAAGAATGCGAGGGCGGAAATGAAGATCGCCACACCCGGGAACACGATCAGCCACCATGCGTCGAGGATGTAGGCCTTGCCGTCGGCGATGATGTTTCCCCATGTAGCCTGCGGCGGCTGCACACCAAAGCCCAGATAGCTCAGGCCGGCCTCCGTGAGGATCGCTTCCGGAATGCCGATGACCGCAGTGACAAAGATCGGGGCCGCGGCGTTGGGCAGGATGTGTTTGAAGATGATGGGAAACGAACCCTGGCCGAGACTTCGGGCGGCCTTCACATACTGGCTCTCGCGCAGGGTCAGAAACTCCGCGCGCACCAGGCGGGCGGTGCCGGTCCAGCTGACAAGGCCGATGACGATGACGATGTTCAGAAGGCTGGGACCGACCAGTGCGACGGCGGAGAGAATGAGGAAAAACGTGGGGAAGCAGATGATCGCGTCCACCACGCGCATGACGATGTTGTCCACCCATCCTCCGAAATAGCCGGACACGGCGCCGACGACCACGCCGATGCACAGGGACACCGCGACCGCAACGAACCCGACGGTCAGGGAAATGTAGGAGCCGTGCAGGATGCGGGAGAGCACATCGCGGCCGAGATTGTCCGTCCCAAGCCAGTGTTCGAAGCTCGGTGGCTGGAGCTTGGACTGAAGGTCCGTGGCATTCGGATTCTCCGGAAATGGCACGTTCGTGATCGACAGAATCCAGAACGTGATCGCGGTGAGTGCGAGCACGATGATGGTCGCGGAGGAGATCATCGCGATCCGGTCGCGCCGGAAGCGCGCAAGCATGCGTTGGGCGGGGCTCCGGTTGTCCATGGCTATTCGAGCCTCACGCGCGGATCGACGACGGCGTAGAGCACGTCGGCGAGGAGGTTGCCGAGCAGCACCAGCGCTGCGGTGATGAAGTTCAGGGCTACAAGAAGCGGGTAGTCGCGTTCCAGCACGGCCTGATAACCAAGGCGGCCGATGCCCGGGTAGGCGAAGATGGTTTCGATGATGATCGAGCCGCCGAGCAGGGCGGGAAGGAGCGCGCCGATGCCGGTGATGAGCGGGCGCAGCGAATTGCGGAGGGCGTGCTTGTAGTAAACGGTGTCCTCGTCGAGGCCCTTGGATCGGGCGGTGCGAATGTAGTCCTCACGAAGGGATTCGAGCATCGACGCGCGCACGTAGCGGGATTGGACGGCAATGCCACCGAGCGCGAGGATCGTCGCCGGCAGGGCAAGATGCCATGCATAGTCGAGCAGCTTCGAAATCGCGTCGGGATACTCGAGACTGAAGCTGTGGGTTCCGAGGATCGGCGTGCCGAAGGTTTCCGTGATCCCGATGATCGCGAGATAGCTCACCCAGAAGCCGGGCAGCGCGAGCAGCGCAAACATGACGACGGAGAGCAGGGTATCCTGCCATCGCCCGATCTTCCGGGCACTCCACACGCCGAAGAGCAGCCCGAAACTGAGCGAGATGACAATCGACGTCGCATTCAACGCAAGTGTGGCGGGGATGGCCTCGCCGATTCGCCCGAGGACGGGACGCCCGTCCTTGATGCTGCGGAGGTTCCCGTTGAACAGGTCCCGCATGTTGAACCAGTATTGCTTCCAGATCGGCTCATCGAGGTGGAACTGCTTGCGGAAGTTGTCCTTCACCGCCTGGGAGATCTTCGGGTTCATCTCGCCCCAGGGGTAGGGACTGCCGGGCGTGAGGGTGATGATGAAAAACGAGATGAGGCTGATGAGAAACATCAGCACCAGGGCGATGAGGAGGCGGCGGATGAGGAAGCTGGTCATTTCACGACCTCCGTGTCCGAAGGAAGACTTTCTGCGTAATCCGTCCGGTAGGTTTCCGGAATGAAGTAATACCAGGACCCTGGGGCGACAGCGAACGGCGTGTCGATCCACCGGCCCTCATCGTCCTTGCGGCGGATGCGCAACGTGTCCTTCCAGACGACCATCGGCGACTGCCCGGAGATCAGGAAGAGCATCGGTTGCTCGTCGTAAATCATGCGCTGCAGCTCACTGGCGAGACGCGCGATCTCGTCACGATCGTATTCCTCGCGAAGCGCCTCGATGATGCGGTCGGCCTCGGGATTCTTGTAATTCGTGTAGTTGAGCTGGTCGGGGCCGGTCTGGGAGGAATGCCAGACCTGGTATTGATCCCAGTTTGGTGGGGTGACCCAGCCAAGCACGGTGGATTCGAACTCGTGCTTCTTGATGAAGCGCTCGATGAACACGGCCCACTCGTAGATCTCGATCGTCACCTCGACTCCGATCTTGCGGAAGGAATCCTGCGCCAGGGTCGCGATGTCCTTGCGCACATCGTTGCCCTGGTTGGTGATGATCTTGAAGCTGAGGCGCTCGCCGTCCTTGCGCCGGATTCCGTCCGGTCCGGGGATCCATCCCGCATCGTCGAGCAGCCGTTTCGCCTGCTCGGGATCGTAGGGAATGGGCGTCATGTCCCGGTTTGCGAACCACATTTCCGGAATCAGAATGCCCGTCGAGCGCTGGCCGATGCCGTAGTAGAGGTATTTGATGATCGCATCCACATCGAGCGCCATGGCCAGCGCACGGCGGACCTTCACGTTCTGAAAGATCGGTTTGCGCATGTTCCAGCCGAGGTAGCTGTAGGACATCGAGGGGACCGTGAGCGTGGTGAATCTCGGGTCGTCCCGGTAGGAACGAACCGCCCACGGGGAGAGCACGGCCTCGTAGAGATCGACCTGATGCGTCTCGAATGCGAGACGCAGCACGGTGGGATCCGGCATGCTGCGGAAAACGATGGCATCGAGCCAGGGACCGGAACGCCAGTAGTCGGGATTGCGCACAACGCGGACGAATTCATTGGTTTTCCACGTGTCGAATTTGAACGGCCCTGTGCCGATCGGGTGCCGGTTGAAGTTCGCGGCCCACCATTCCTGCGACTTGCCTTCGAGGACGTGCTTCGGGAGGAGAAGCATTGTCCAGCTCAGGATCGCCGGGGAATACGGCGTGCGGTATTTCACCACGAACTCGTGCGGGGTCGGCGCCTCGACCGAAAGGATGGAATCGAAGTCGACCTTTCGCGGACTCGCGACCTGCTCGTCCACCAGGCACTCGTAGGTGAAGACGCAGTCGGCGGAAGTGAAGGGAGCGCCATCGTGCCAGCGAACGTTCTCGTGGAGCTTGAACCGGAGAACCGGCTCGGCGAGGAGGTTGCGGCGGGAGAGCGACCGCACGCCGGCTTCCGCAATGCCGAGTGATTCGACGAATTCACGCAGTTTCCTGCCGGCGTCGAGTTCGTCGCGGATGGTGATTTCGAATGCCAGATTGTAGTCGAACCACTCGCGCTCAACGGTGAGTTCGGGGTGCGCTTCGCGGAATTTTTGGAGCGTTTCCCGGGCCTTGTCTCCAATGTCCACGCGGAAGGTTTCGAGGGGAACGAGCGATGCGGCATCGAGGGACGCGGCGATCGCTTCGGATTTGCGGAAACCGGGGAGGTCCTGCCGCAGGATCAGGCGATCGCCTTCCCGCTGGATGGAGCTGAGCGTCCACTCCTCCCACGAGGATCGCGCCGCATTCAGCGTTTCCTCCGCGGCTGCCGCGGCTTCGGGGGAGCGGAAAATGAAGGTCGTGAGCTGGTATTCCTCGTATCCGGAAGCAAGGTGGGGGATCAGCTCGAGCTTTTCGTTGAGGGTGAGCAGGCCCTCGAAAATCATCGCCTCGACCTCGCTGGCCGCGGAATCCGTCGACTGGATTGGATTCAGCCGCGTGGGCTCGGCAATCGTCGCGTAGGTGAATTCGTTCTTCTTGTGGAGCGTGAGGCGGGTGCTGTTGACGAACGCCGCTGCGAGGAGGAGAACGAGCGCCAGGGGGACGCCGTAGACGAAGAGGCGAATGGTCCGCATCTCAGGCGGCTGGGAGTTGGCTTGTGTGTGTCATGCCGGCATTCGACGGGCTTTTAGTGACATGAATCGGCGGCTTCATCAAGCGAACTGCGGTTCGCGGTTGTGACATACGGGGGCGTGTGCTTCACTGGCGGGCTCGAATCATGAATGTCGTCGTTGAAAACAAGCCGAACTGCATTGCCACGCTCCATGTGGAGCTCGAGCCGGAGCGCGTCGAGCGCGAGTGGCAGGCGGTCGCGAAGCAATTTCAGAAGATGGCCCGGGTGCCGGGATACCGTCCGGGCAAGGCGCCGCAGGCGTTGATCGACCGGAAGTTTGGCGCGGATATCCGCGAGGAAACCACGAACAAGCTCCTGCGCCAGGCGATGAACGAGGCCATCGAGCAGAAGAACCTGCGCGTGCTGACCGTGTCGAAGGTGGAGGGCGTGGAGATCGCGCCCGACAAGTCCATGCGTTTCACGGCCACCGTGGTGACGTCTCCGGAGTTCGAACTGCCGGACTATTCCAACATCGAGCTCGAACTCGCGAAGCGCGAAGTGGCGGACAAGGACGTTGAGGACGCACTTGGCCGCATCGCCGAACAGCATGCGGAGTTCGAGACGGTCGAGGATCGTCCGCTCGCGATGGAGGATTTTGCGGTGCTCAGCTATGCGGCATCGCTTGACGGGAAGCCGCTCGCCGAGGCGGTGGAAAAGTGCCCGCCGTTGCTGGCCGGCAAGCCGAACTGGTGGATCCGCCTCGCTCCGGACACGCTTGCACCGGGGTTCTGTGAGGCGATGGTCGGAATGAAGCCCGAGGAAACCCGCGAGTTCACGCTCGACATCCCGGAGGACTTTCCGTTTGAGCCGGTGCGCGGGAAGAAGCTCACGTATACGGCGACGTTGCACGAGATCCGCACCCGCAAACTGCCGCCGCTCGATGACGAGCTGGCGAACAAGATCGATCCCGGCAAGACGATGGCGGAGGTTCGCGAGCGTCTGCGTGTCGAACTGCAGAAATACGCCGAAAACGAATTTGAGAACGCCAAGCGCAACGGCGCGGTGCAGAAGCTGCTCGCGGCCGTGACGTGCGATCTTCCCGATCACCTCGTGAACAACGAGATGTCCGGCATCCTCCGCGAGATCGTTCAGGAGAATCAGGGACGCGGCGTGAGCGACGAGGAACTGCGTGCCCACGAGGACGAAATCATGGGCGCCGCGAAGCAGAGTGCGACCGAGCGCGTCCGGTCCACGTTCCTGCTGCTGCGCATCGCCGAGAAGGAGAAGATCGAGGTGACCGAACAGGACATGGCCTTCCACGTCACCCGGCTCGCGGCGCACTACCAGATTCCGGTGCAGAAGTTCGTGAAGGATCTGCGAAAGCGAAATGCGTTTGGTCAGATCCGTGAGCAGATCCTCGCGGGCAAGGCTCTTGATTTCATCGCATCGAATGTTACGCTGCGCGAGCCTGCAGCGAAGCCCGCCGCGGCATAACTCATGACACAGCCAAATTCCATGCTGGTTCCAATCGTTGTTGAGCAAACCGGGCGCGGCGAGCGCAGTTACGACATCTACTCGCGCCTCCTCAAGGATCGCATCATCTTCATCGGCACGCCGATCGACGATCATGTCGCGAATCTGGTGATCGCGCAGATGCTGTTCCTGCAGATGGAGGATCCGAAGAAGGACATCAACATCTACATCAACTCGCCGGGCGGATCCGTCACGGCAGGCCTCGCGATCTACGACACGATGCAGTTTGTGACGTGCGACGTGACGACCTATTGCATGGGCATCGCGGCGAGCATGGGCGCGGTGCTGCTTTGCGCGGGAGCGAAGGGCAAGCGCTACGCACTGCCAAACTCCGACATCATGATCCATCAGGTCTCCGGCGGTGCGCAGGGCCAGGCCAGCGATGTCGAGCGGCAGGTCGAGTTCATGTTCAAGCTCAAGAAGCGGCTGAACAGGATCATTTCCCAACACACCGGCAAATCGGTCGAGCAGGTCGAGCGCGACGCCGATCGCGATTACTACATGACCGCGGAGGAGGCGAAGGCCTACGGCCTCGTCGACGAGGTTGTGGAATCGCGCAAGGAAGTGAAAGTCGCGCTGGGCGAAAACGACGCCTCGAAGTAGAGTCTCTTCATGGCCCGGCCCTCCAATTTGACGATGTGCTCTTTCTGCGGAAAGAGCCACGCGGAGGTGCGCAAACTCATCGCCGGCCCGGGGGTCTACATCTGCGACAGCTGCATCACGGTCTGCAAGGGCATCCTCGACAAGGAAATCGGCGAGGATGCGCGCCGCCAGGACATTCCGATCCGGATGCTCAAGCCGGCGGAGATCAAGCGCGAGCTTGATCAGCACGTCATCGGTCAGGACATCGCGAAGAAGGTCCTCTCCGTCGCCGTGCACAATCACTACAAGCGGATCACGCAGGATGTCTCCCCGGACGCGCTGCGTCTCGATGCGCTGGCGGATGTCGAAATCGAGAAGAGCAACATCCTGCTCGTCGGCCCCACCGGGTCGGGCAAGACGCTGCTCGCGCGAACCCTCGCGAAGATTCTCGACGTGCCTTTCTGCATCGCGGACGCAACGACGATCACAGAGGCCGGCTACGTCGGCGAAGATGTGGAGAACATTGTCCTGCGTCTGCTGCAGAATGCCGACTACGATGTCAAACGTGCCGAGGTCGGTATTGTCTACATCGACGAGATCGACAAGATCGGGCGCAAGACGGAAAACGTGAGCATCACGCGGGATGTTTCCGGCGAGGGAGTGCAGCAGGCGCTGTTGAAGATTCTCGAGGGCACCGTCTGCAATGTTCCGCCGCAGGGCGGTCGCAAACACCCGCAGCAGGAATACATCCAGGTCAATACGAGCAAGGTGCTCTTCATCTGCGGTGGCGCGTTTGTCGGCCTCGACAAGATCGTCCAGCGCCGCCTCGGCGGCAGGGCCATGGGATTCCATGTGCGGGAGGGAGCGGATACGGCGGACCAGGCACGCGATCTCGTGCGTGCGGTGGAGCCGGAGGATCTGCTTGGCTTCGGGTTGATTCCGGAGTTCATCGGCCGGCTTCCGGTGGTGACCACCCTCGATCCGCTCACGGAGGACGAACTGATGGCGATCCTCACCGAGCCCCGCAACGCGATGGTGAAGCAATACGCGAAACTCATGGCAATGGATGGCATCGGCCTCACGGTCACGAAGGACGCGTTGCGTGCGCTTGCTGCGGAGGCCGTGAAGAAGGGCACCGGTGCGCGTGCGCTCCGTGCGATGATGGAGCGGATCATGCTCGACATCATGTTCGAGGCTCCGGGACGCGACGATATCGCCGAAGTGACGGTGAACCGGGCGGTCGTCGAGGGACGGAAGTCGCCGTTGATCCGGCGCAAGCAGGACAAGAACGCTGCGTGAGCGCGCGGCGGAGAATCGCCAATCGGATTTCCGTCGAGAGCTGAGGATGGGAGGCTTCGCTTACCTGTTCGAACGATTCCCCTCGTTCACGCAGACATTTTGTTTTCGCGAGGTGCTCGAAATGCGGAGACAGGGGGTGATTGCTCCGGTGTTCTCCATTCGCACCCCGCGGGATGAACCCGAGCAGAATTTTCCACCCGAGTTGTCGGGACTGACGACGTATCTGCCGGAATCATTCGATGGGATTCTTGCGAACGATGCCGGCTTTCGACGGCGTGCGCGGAGGGCACTTGGCGAGTTGCGCAATCTGTGGGGTGGTGAATCCGAGAAGCGTCGTATTTATGAGGCTCTCTGGCTGCTGCCGAGATTGCGCGAGACGGGGGTCGGCCATGTGCACGTTCATTTTGCAGGCACCGCCGCCCGCACGGCATTCTGGCTGAAGCGGCTTGGGGGAATCCGTTTCAGCGTCACGGCGCACGCGAACGACATCTTCTGCGACGAGCCTCGGGATCGACTGGAAATGATGCTCGATGCCGCGGAACGCGTGGTGACGGTGAGCGATTTCAGCGCGCGATGGCTGCGGGAGGAATTGCCGCCGCAAGCGGGAAAGGTCCGCCGCGTCTACAATGGAATCGCAATCGACCGCTTCCGGCGGGGCGATGTGCGGGCAGGGAGCCCGGGGATCGTCGGTGTCGGACGGTATATCGAGAAGAAGGGGTTCGCGGATTTGATCTCCGCCTGTGCGATGCTCCCGGACATCGAATTTTGCTGCCGGATCATCGGCGAAGGTCCGTTGAGGGATGATCTGATCGCGAAGGCGTCCTCGGATCCGCGGGTCGCGATCACAGGACCGTTGTCCGAGAGCGCGATCGTCGACGAACTTGCTGCAGCGACGGTCTTCGCGTTGCCGTGCGTGGATTCCGCGGATGGAGGAAAGGACAACCTCCCGACGGTGATCATGGAAGCGATGGCGGCCGCTCTTCCGGTTGTCTCGACGCGCCTCGCGGGAATTCCGGAAATGGTCATCGATGGCGAGACGGGGTTCCTGGTCGAACCTGGTGATGTGGCGGGCCTTGCCGCACGATTGCGCGAGTTGTTGGTCGACCCGGCGCGTGCGCGCGCGATGGGCGAGGCTGGCTTCGCCCGGTGCCGTGAGCTGTTTGCCACGGAGCGGACGACCGGGGAGTTGCGGGGTGTTCTCGGTGAATGTGGCGCATTTGACGTTGCGGAGAAGGGATGGTTCAAACGGTTGTTCGGATGAGCAGTGACGAGTTGGTTGATCTTCCCGCGGAGTGGCTTTCGCAGTCCGGCCCCGTGGAGATCGATCTCGGCTGCCACAAGGGGACGTTCCTCGTGGCAATGGCCCAGGCGGAGCCGGGGGTGCGTTTTCTTGGAATAGAACGGCAGTCTTCCCGTGTGGAGAAGTGTCTGTCGAAGATTTCGCGACTTGGGCTTTCCAACGCGTGGGCAATCCGCCGCGAAGGCCTTGGAGGCTTGCGATTGCCGGGGCTGCGAACGATTCACGTGTCCTTTCCGGATCCATGGCCGAAGCGCCGACATTGGGACCGGCGTCTGGTGAACGCGGCCTTTTTGAAAGAGGTGTGGGAGGCGTTGGAACCGGGTGGAACCCTGCGGTTGATGACCGACGACGGGCCGTATTTCCTCGCGATGCAGGATGCGCTGGCGCGATTCGACGGGTTTCAGGAAACCGCCTGGGACGACGGGCGGGAGTATCCGAAGACGGAATTTCAGAAGCGCTTCGAGGCGGAATCCAAACCGATCTATCGTGTGGCGCTGGCGCGATGCGATTCGAGAAGTTCGGAATAGAAGCCTTCGAGCGCGCGGATCGCACGGCGTTGTTCGAACTTTACCCTCACCGCTTCCGAACCCGCACGCCCCATGGCCGCAGCGCGAGCGGGGTTCGCTGCAAGGGTGAGGAGCGCGTCATGAAGAGCCTGCCAGTCGCCCTCGGGAACGAGGATGCCGGCCACGTCATTTTCGACGGCTTCCGGAATGCCGCCATGCATTGTGGCCGCGACCGGGAGGCCGGTGGCCATGGCTTCAAGCATCGCATTCGGCACGCCTTCCTGGTCCTGCCCGCTGGTGGTGCGGCTGGGGTGGAGAAAGACGTGACTTTGTTCATAGAGTTCGCGGAGCTCCGACTGGTTTTGGAACCCGGTGAAACGGACGGCTCCAGTGATGCGCAGTTCGGACGCCAATGCTTCCAGTCCGCTGCGAAGCGGGCCATCTCCTGCAATCGTGAAGGTCGCGGCGGGATGAGTTTGATGAAACGCCGCGAAGGCCCGGAGCGAGTCGGTGATGCCTTTTTTCTCGATGAGGCGGGAGGCCTGGACGAATCGCCAGGCTCCGTCCGCAGGAGGGCGGCGTTCGACGAAAGGGAAGTCGTCCAGCGGGATCCCGGTGCGATTGATTCGAATCTTCGATGGATCGCAACCGAGCGCCTCCAGTCGTGCAGCGAGGGATTCGCTGCGCGCCAGCACCATCGGCAGGGTGCGGAGAAGGTCGCGCATTCGCGCGTCGTAGCCCGGTTCGTGAGCGCGGGGCATGATGTCCATTCCGTGGAACGACACGATCGACGGTCCCTGCCAGTGACGGATAAATGGAAGCAGATGAACGCCCGTGTGCCCGAAATAGACGTGAAGCAGATCCGCGCGTCGGGACGAAAGCACGCCGGCGAGCTGGTCGAACTCCCCACGATAGAATACGGGTTCCATCCGCCGGATGTATTTTTTGTGAAAACGGGCGAGGAAGTTGATGCGCGGACGGGGGAGGACGACCACCTCTTCAAACGGGAAGCGGTCGGCGTTTGCCCGGTCCTTGGTCAGGATAAAGGTCGAAAACTCGCGAAGCCCGGTAACCTGCCGGTAGATATGGAGCATCTCCGGTTTGAGAAATGTGGTGCAGTAGCTCGCGACGACGGGCATGGAACTGCGGACCATACAGGGCCGGGCCGGAGTGCGAAAGTTTCGAGTCGCCGGAGCGGGAATCGCGCTCAATTCGGATGGCTCCGGAGGCGCGCTCACAGTATGCATGCACGATGAAGGAGTTGCCGGACCTGGAGCTGATGTCGCGAGTGAGCGCCGGCGACTCCGAGGCCTTCGAGGTTCTGGTGATGCGACACCAGAACAGGGTCGTGGGCACGATCGCGAAGATGCTTGGCTCCCCCGAGGAGGCGGAGGATCTGGCGCAGCAGGTTTTCGTGAGGGTGTGGAAAAGCGCGGCTCGATGGAAGGCGACGGCGCAGTTCACGACGTGGTTGCTGACGATCACCCGGAATCTGGTCTTCAACGAGATTCGCCGTCGTGGCCGCGCCAGACTCGTGTCGATCGACGAGGAAAATGAGCACGGTCCGCGCGAAATGCCCGATGACCGGATCATGACGCCGTCCGAAGAGATCGATGTTGCCGAATTGCAGGCAAAGATCGACGAGGCGATTCAGGCGCTGCCAGAACAGGCGCGAATGGCGGTAATCCTGCGCCGCTACGAGGAAATGCCCTACGAGGAAATTGCGGTGGTTCTGGATACCACCGTGCCGGCCGTCAAGAGCATGCTTTTTCGCGCGCGAACGGGGTGGCGCGCGCGTCTGGCTGGGTATTTGAAGGAGTAAGAGAGAGTTTTGTTGTCCCTCCGGGCGGGGCGATTTTTGAACTTTGGAGAACCGATGTTCGCGGCTTAGACTGCGCGGCTCTATGCCCGAAGAACAGATCCTCGTCGTCCGTCGCAGTTTATTCGATCAGCTCGGGAGTTTTCAGGGGTTCTGCGCGGAACCGGAGAAGTATCTGCCAGCCTTTCTCAAACGGGAAAACAACTTCTTCGTGCCGCGATCGGCGGCGGAGGAGGATCCCTCGCTCAAGCAGATCATCCCTTACGCGGTGCTCACCCACGGTGGGCGGATTCTGCGATACGTGCGTGGCGGAAAGTCCGGGGAGAAGCGTCTGGTGGCAAAGGCGTCGATTGGAATCGGTGGCCACATGAACCACGAAGATGAGGGGCTTTTCGCGTTTGACGCGGACGCCTACCGGGTCGCCGTGGAGCGTGAAATCGCGGAGGAACTCCGACTCACCGGTGGATTCACGGACCGCGTGGTGGGGTTGATCAATGACGACTCAAACGATGTCGGCAGGGTTCACCTTGGCGTGGTGCATCTGGTGGAGCTGGAGTCGCCCGAGGTGAAACCCGGAGAGGCCGCAATCACAAAACTCGAGTGGATGACCCCCGCAGAACTGATCGCCGAGCGGGAACTCCTGGAGACGTGGTCCCAGATCGTCGTCGATCAATGGGCGGCGATTTCGCCTACCAATTCGTGATCCACTTTTCCGGCTTGCTGGCGTTCCGGGTGGGACCGTCCTTCCCGTAGGACCAGATGTCCGGGGAGACGGGCCCGTTGTGCTGCTTGCCGGTCACTTTGTTGGTGGACTCGCCGGGTTGGTAGAAATACCGGTAGGGCTGGCCGAACGGGTCAATCAGACGATTGCGGTTGTAGTAGGCGCTGTCTGACGGGCTCTTGTATTCGAACGCCCGCATCTGCTCGATGTAGATTTTGCCGTCCTTCGGATGGAGGGCCTGAAGCAGATCCCGGGTCGAATCGGTTCCTCCATTGCCCTCCGGGAAGTCTCCGTTGTCGATTTTGTAGAGCTCGAGGGCGCTTTCGATCGCGGCGATTTCGGCCTGGGCGCGGGAGCGTCCCGCCTTCTCCTGGACAAAACCGGAGGTTGCCAGGATGAGCGAAGCCAGGATTGCAATGATTGCGATGACCGTAAGCAACTCGATCAACGTGAACGCGCCGGAGCGCATTCGCGGGAGACGGGGGAGTGATTTCATTGGAACAATCTCCCTTTATTGCTGCTGCAGGCCGGAAATGATGCCGATCAGCGGCATGAACAGGGCGACGACGATCGTTCCCACGACCACGGCGAGCATGACGATCATGATCGGCTCGAGCAGGGAGGTGAGACCCTGAACGGCGTTGTCCACTTCGTCGTCGTAGACTTCGGCGATCTTGAGAAGCATCTCTGGGAGCTGACCGGTTTCCTCACCGACGTCGATCATGCTGATGACCATGGGAGGGAACACGCCACTGGCTTCGAGCGGTGCGACGATGGATTCACCTTCCTTGACGGCGTCGTGAACCTTCGTGATCGCATCGGCGATGATCACGTTGCCGGCGGTCTCGCGGGTGATCGTGAGCGCCTGGAGAATGGGAACACCGCTGGTGACGAGGGTGCCAAGCGTGCGCGAGAACCGCGAAATGGCGCTCTTGCGGGTCAGGTCGCCGAAAAGCGGAGCGCGAAGCTTGATGAGGTCGATCGTTTGCAGACCTTTCGCGGTGCGCGCAATCAGCTTGTAGGCGACGATGAGGATGATCGCGCCACCAATGATCCAGAGGATGTTGTCCTTGACGACATTACTTGCGCCGATGACGAAGCGGGTGAGGGCCGGCAACGGCTTGCCGCCAAGCATGTCGGCGAAGATGGCTTCGAATTTCGGAACGATGAAGACGAGCAGGAAGCCAAGGATCGCGACGGCGATGATGAGCACGATGATCGGGTAGAACATCGCGGAAACGACCTTGTTCTTGATGCGCTGTGCCTTTTCCTGGAACTCCGCAAGGCGCAGGAGGACGAGTTCGAGCACACCGCCGAGTTCGCCCGCCTTCACCATGTTGATGTAAAGCTTGTTGAAGATCTTCGGATGCACCGAAAGGCTGTCCGAGAAGGTGCTGCCGCCCTGCACGGATTCGGCGAGCTGCGTGATCGTGGAGCGCAAAACGGGATCCTTCTCCTGCTTGGCGAGAACGGTCAGACTGCGGAGAAGCGGGAGGCCGGCATCGATGAGGGTCGCGAGCTGGCGGGTGAAGATCATGAGCGTGCGGCCCTTGATCGTGCTCCGTTTGAAAAGGGAAATTTCCTTCTTGCCGAGTCCGCCGCCCTTCGCGGCCTTGGCGACCTTTTTCGAGGCCTTCGTCTCCACATCGACGGATTTCGGGAAATAGCCCGCCTGGCGGAGTGCTCCAACGGCTTCGTTTTGCGAGGCGGCCTCGATGACGCCCGTGACCTGTTGCCCGCGCGCGTCGAGCGCGACGTAAGAGAAGTTTGGCATGTTATGCTGAGGAGAAATGACTGTGCGGTGGAATCGATCGTTCCGAGAATAAATTCGTCAAGCCGCGTTCAAAGTCCAGCACAGAACGGAGAAATCTCCTCTATGGCGCAAGCCACGGGTTGGTCGCCCGCTCGGTGCCGACGGAGGTCGGTTCGCCGTGTCCGGGCAGCACGGTGGTGTCGTCGGGCAGGGGGAGGATTTTGCGGCGGATGCCGGTGGTCAGGAGCTCGAAACTTCCGCCGGGCAGGTCCCAGCGTCCGATGCCGCCGCGAAAGAGGACGTCGCCTCCGAAGAGCAGGCGGTCCTCGGGAAAGTGGAAGCAAAGGCTGCCCGGGCAGTGCCCCGGCACCTCAAAGACGTCGAACCGGAAGCCGGCGATCTCGCGTCCCGGTCCTTCGGTGAGGATTTCACCGCCGGAAATCGGCTCGATCTCCAGTGCGAAGCCCCAGTTTCGGAAGAAATCGCGATCCGTGACCATTGGGATCGTGTCCGGATGCAGGTAGACCGGGCATCCGTGACGCGCTTGAATGGCGGCGGCGTCGGCGACATGGTCGAAGTGTCCATGGGTGAGCAGAAGCGAGGCGATCGGCGTGCCGGCGAAGCGCATGTCGGCGCCCTGCGGGGCATCGATGAGGACGTTTCCATCCCCCCCGGAAAGCAAAAAGCAGTTCGTATCAAGGACGCCTCCGGTAAATTCTTCGAACCGAATCATGGGAAAGTGGTCTGTGTTTGCATGCGCAGTTTGATTTCGCCCAATTCCTCTGCAACGCTGTCGTTCATGAGACCTGTCCGAACGATCGCCTGTCTTCTCGTTGCGAGCCTCGCGCTTTCTGTTTCTACCTTCGCGGCGGATCTCGACAAGGTGGCGATCTCAGTGGCGCGTCTGCTCGAGCAGGCCCATTACTCGAGACAGAAGCTCAACGACGAGATGTCGCAGAAGGTGCTCGACCAGTATCTGCGGGATCTTGATCCGAACAAGCTCTTCTTCACCCAGGCGGATATCGACAGTTTCCAGAAAAAATACGCCACGACGCTCGACGAGGCGATTCTCTCCGGGAATCTGGATCCCGCCCGCGAGATTTTCGCCGTCTACAAGCAGCGGGTGAGTGATCGCGTCGAGTCGAACAAGAAGCTTGCCGATCGCGAATACAAGTTCGACTCGGACAAGAAGGTGTCGCTCAGCCGCAAGGACGCGCCATGGCCGAAGGACAAGGCCGAGGCCGATGCGCTGTGGGCTGATCGCGTGCAGGCGGAACTGTTGCAGGAGACGTTGAACGAGCATGCGATCGACCCCGCGCCGAAGGTCGTGAAGCGCCGCCAGGATCAGCTCCTGCGGAACATCAACGACATGGACGACGAGAGCGTGGTCTCCGCCTTCCTGGGTGCACTCGCTCGCTCCTATGATCCGCATTCCGAATACATGAGCCCTTCCGATCTCGCGAATTTCGAGATCGAGATGAAGAAGTCCCTCGAGGGGGTCGGTGCCGTGCTCCAGAGCGAGGACGGATACGCGAAGGTCAAGCAGATCGTTCCCGGTGGTCCCGCCGATCTCGACGGCCGTTTGAAGGTGAACGATCGCATCGTCGCCGTCGCGCAGGGCGACAACGAGTTTGAGGACGTCGTTGACATGAAGCTCGACAAGGTCGTCGAGAAAATCCGCGGCAAGCGCGGCTCCACGGTGCGGCTGCAGGTGATTCCCGCCGCGGCGTCCGATCCATCGAAGCGCAAGATCGTCACGATCCGGCGCGACAAGGTGGATCTCAAGGAGCAGAAGGCCCGGGCCGAGATCAATGACATCACGTTCCCCGACGGCACGACGCATCGCATCGGCTGGATTGAGGTGCCGTCGTTCTATGCCGATCTCGACAAGCCCGGCGCGCCCGGCGCGGTGAGCACGACCGCGGATGTGTCCCTGCTGCTGGAGCGTCTCAAGAAGGAGGGCATCGAGTCTCTCGTGATCGACCTTCGGCAGGACGGTGGCGGTTCGCTCGAGGAGGCGATCAACCTCACCGGCCTTTTCATTCCGAAGGGTCCGGTCGTGCAATCGAAGGATCACAACGGAAAAGTGACCGTTTCCTACGATACCAGCCCCATCGTGGCCTACGACGGTCCGCTCGTCGTGTTGATGAACCGGCTCAGTGCTTCAGCCAGCGAGATCTTCGCAGCGGCGCTCCAGGACTACGGCCGCGCGGTGATCGTCGGTGACGAGCGAAGCTTCGGCAAGGGCACGGTGCAGACGATGGTGGACATCGGACGGTTCATGCCGTTCTTCTCGCTCGGCGCCTCCGACGCCGGTGCGTTGAAGCTTACGATCAACAAGTTCTACCGTGTCGGCGGCGGCTCCACGCAGCTCGACGGTGTCGAGTCCGACATTGTCCTGCCGTCGCTCACCGACAATCCGGAATTCGGCGAGAGCTCGCTGACGAATCCGCTGCCCTACGACGAGGTTGCGCCGCAGCGCATCGATCGCGACACCACGCTCGCGGGCATTCTCGACCAGCTGCGGGAGCGTTCCGAGCGCCGCAGGGAGAACGACCCGGAGTTCAAATACATCGTCGAGGACATGCAGCGCCTGAGAAAGAACATCGAGGCAAACCAGGTTTCGTTGAGCATCGCCGAGCGCAAGCGTGAGCTGGAGGAGGACACCAAGCGGCGGGAGGCCCGCAAGAAGGAGCGCGCGGAGCGGGGCAGTCCGTTGAATGCGGTCGCCTACGAGGTCACGCTCGACAACTACAACGAGAAGGAACTCAAGAAGGTGGACTTCGACCGGAAGAAGACCTCGCTGTTTGCGCTCGCCGTGGATGACGAAGATGAGGATGAGGAAGCCGGGGCGGTTGCGCCGGATCCGATTCGCAACGAAGCCCTGCGCATTGCCGGCGACATGGTGCAGCTCACCGAGGCGCGTCGCACGGCGGCGGTCAAGCCCGGCGAAGCCGTGAAGACCACGCCCTGATTTCAGATGCCCGCACCCGCGAACGATATCGCGGGTGCCGGTGGAAAAATGCGGGAAAACACCGGCATGGGCACAGTTTCGCGGGCCGGTTGTTGACACGCATTCCGGATTCTGGGAAGAGTTCGGGATTCCTTCTTTTCCAACCCCGGAATTTTGCGAGACTGTAGTCATTCACCATGAGCGAACCGAAAAAAGAAACCGTGCGCATCGTCCTGCCACCGAGGCGGGAGGGACAGCCCGCAGCCTCCACGCCTCGTGAGACTGCGATGATTAATCTTCCGCCGAAGCCGGTTCCGGCTCCGTCGGCCCCGGCCGCTCCGGCGCCGCCCAGCGCACCGTCCGCGCCCAAGCCTCCCTCCGGCGTCAAACCCCCGTCGGTTCCCGGGGTAAAGCCTCCGTCCGTTCCTGGCGTGAAGCCGCCATCGGTGCCCGGCGCGCCCGCTGCGCCTGCAGCCCCGGCCGCACCCGCGGTGCCCCGGCCTGCGTCCGCCGCACCGTCGGTTCCTCCTCCGGCTGTGAAGCCCGCCGTTCCCAAGCCGGCACCCGCCGAGGAAACCGCCAAGGTTGCCTCCGTCGATGCGCCGAAGCCCCAGGCGACGGTCCGGCTTCAGCCCCGCCCGCAGCCTTCTGCACCGTCCGCAAGCGCGGCATTCAAGGTGCAGACCGTTGAGACTTCCTCCGAAACCTCCGATACCGAAGAAATTCCCATGAACCTCGCCATCGTAGCCCTCGTTGCCGCAGCAGTTGCTCTCATCTCGCAGGTCTTGATGATGCTCTGAGGCCCGGCGCCGCGACTCCTCCCGGTTTCCCCCGGAGCGGAGAAAACGAACCGAGACATATCATCCATGGCCAACGCAAACGTCATCGAACTCACCGACGCCAACTTCGAGTCTGAAGTCAACGGATCGAGCACGCCCGTGCTCGTGGACTTCTGGGCTCCGTGGTGCGGCCCCTGCCGCATGATCTCGCCGCTCATCGACGAGATTGCCGCGGAGAAGGCCGGCTCGGTGAAGGTCGGCAAAGTCAATGTGGACGACAATCCGCAAACCGCCGCGCGGTTCCGGATTCAGGCGATCCCGACGATCCTCATCTTCAAAAATGGGGAGATGAAGGAGCAGATCACCGGCCTCACGAGCAAGGCCGACCTCGTGGCGAAACTCGACGCGGCGGCCTGAGCTTTTCATCCACCCAACGAAGAGGGCGGGATTTCTCATCCCGCCCTTTTTGTTTGCCGGAATTCCGCGGTGTGGGCTGGTGGTCGCTGGCGGAGTCCGGCATTCCCGCCACGTGAGAGACTGAATCGCGATTTACGGCTTTCCGGATCCTGAACGTCCGGGAGGCGGGGTTCCCGAAAAGCAAATTGGGAGAAGCGGCGGGTGCTGCTTCTCCCAATCTGTTGCCTTCATTCGAATGTGACCATCACATCCGAGAGGGGGTTACTTTTTCTTGGCTGCCTTCTTCGCTGCCGGTTTTTTGGCTGCGGGCTTCTTGGCGACCGCCTTCTTCGCGGCGGGCTTTTTAGCTGCAGCCTTCTTCGCGGGAGCCTTCTTGGCTGCCGGCTTCTTTGCTACCGCTTTCTTCGCCGGGGCTTTCTTGGCGGCAGGTTTCTTGGCTGCTGGCTTCTTCTTAGCAACTGCCATCCTGTATCCCCCCTTTCTTACCGCAGGAGCGGAAACTGTGAAAGATTTGTGAATAACTCACTGGGCGTGTGAATAAGTTTTCGGAGGCGATGCGTCAACGAATTTCGATGAAAATTCTTGATTTTTTTTAGCCCGTTTTCTCCGCGAGTTTCGAGACGACACGTGTGGCGATTTCCTCGACGTTCCACAGCCGGCCCAGTCCTTCGTAGCCGCAGGCGAGGATGCCCTCCTCCGGACCGATGAATTCCGCGCCGCGTGCGCACAGCGTCTCGACGTTTGCGACGGTCGCGGGATGCGCCCACATCTTGCCATTCATTGCGGGTGCGATCAGCAGCGGCGCACGCGTGGCGAGGGCGATGGAGGTGAGTGCGTCGTCGGCGATTCCGCATGCCAGCTTTGCGATCACGTTCGCGGTGGCGGGTGCGATGACGAGCAGCGACGCGCGATCGGCGAGCGCGATGTGACCCGGATGCCAGGATTCCTTTTCGTCGAAGATCGAGGACGTGACCGCATTACGCGACAGCGTCTGGAATGTGAGCGGAGTGACGAACTCCGTGGCGTGACGTGTCATTACGACATGCACGTCGAGTCCGGCCTTCACGAGACGGCTGGTGAGATCGGCGGCCTTGAAGGCGGCGATCGATCCGCAGACGCCGAGTAGCACGGTGCTCATGGGATCACAGGAACCTTCGACTGAGATAGCGTTCGGCGCGCATGATCGCACGCAGTTTCTCGATGTCCTCCTCCATCGATCCACTGATGAGCGTGTAACGGTATTCGCGCCAGCGCTCCATTTCCGTGGCGGCATTCCGGATGCGGAGCTCGATTTGATCGTCGGTCTCGGTGCCGCGCTTCTTCAACCGGCGGCGAAGTTCGTCGAGGCTGGGAGGCATGATGAAGATGTCCGCGAGGGCCTCGAGAATGAATGCGTCGCCACAGGAACGGATGCTCGCCGCCCCTTTCGTGTCGATGTCGATGAGCACGTCCACGCCGGCGCGCAGATGCTCCAGGACGGTTTCCTTGAGCGTGCCATAGCGGCGGCCATGAACCTCTGCGTGCTCAAGAAAATCCCCGGCCGCGACGCGGCGTTCGAATTCCTCGTCGGAGAGAAAGATGTAGTCCTCGCCGTCGACCTCGCCAGGACGTGGAGGGCGTGTGGTGCATGACACGGCGTAGACGAAGTCGGGCTTTTGCCGGAGCGCGGTGGTGAGGGTGGTTTTCCCCGCTCCCGAGGGCGCGGAGAGGACGTAGAGGATGCCGGTGCGGCGGAAGTCGGAGCTATTCAACGTTGAGGACTTGTTCGCGGATGCGGTCGAGTTCGACCTTTGAATCGACGACGAGCCGCGTGAGAGCGGAATCGCCGGCTTTCGAGCCGAGGGTGTTCAGTTCGCGATAGATTTCCTGCGTGAGGAATTCCAGCGCGCGACCGACGGGTTCGGTCGAGTCGAGTTTCTGGGAGAATTGATCGAAGTGGCTTTCGAGGCGGGTGAGTTCCTCACTGACGTCGCACCGCTCGGCGAACATGGCAACCTCGGTGGCGAGGCGCGGGTCCTCCAGGGGAAGCTGGAGTCCGGATTGCGCGAGGCGGGTGTGGAGTTGTTCGCGGTAACGCTTTGTGACACCGGGGGCGAGTCGCACCATTTGTGTCCGCCATTTCCGAAGACGGCCGAGCCGCTTCGTGAGATCGCGGTGAAGGTGGCGGCCCTCCTTCGCACGCATGGCGAGCATGGCGTCGAGCGCATCGGCAAGGGCGATGGAAATTCCCGGCCACATCTCGGTGGCGGAATGTTCAGGTGTGCGGAAGACGCCCGGAATGGCGAGAAGGGTGTTGATGTCGATCTCGCCGGCGAGGCCGAGCTCGTCCTTTACGGCGCGGATGTCGGCCAGCAGTCCGCGCGCGAGGCGGCGGTCAAATTCCACCACGGAGGAATTCGCAGCGGCGGTGATTGTGACGGCGACATTCACCCGGCCGCGCGCCACCCGCGCGATCACGGCCTCCCGCACGGCGGGCTCACGGGCTGCAAATTCGCGGGGAAGCTGGCAGGCGACCTCGATGCCCTTCCGGTTGACCGATGCGCATTCCACCACGCAACGCATTCCGTCGATGGACGATTCGCCGCGTCCGTAACCGGTCATGCTGTTCATCGGAAAATCCTTAGCGTGAATGTGAAAAACGGGAAATCAGGAAAAGTCCATCCACAGTGCCTGACGAAAACAAAAGCGGCGCTGGTGTTCGAAGTGCGTCCAGCCCGCGCGCCGCGCCATGGCAGCCATTTCCTGGAACGAGAAGGCGCGGCGCACGGAGATGCGGGCGTCGTGACGAGTCATCGGCTCGCGCATCCACAGTGTCGTGAGCAGGTCCACCCCGAGAGTGCCCGCGGTGCAACGCCGGAGGTCGGTGACGAGAACGTGTTTCCGCGAAAGACCGGCGGCCCGACGAAGAACAAGGGCCGCGTCGTCGTCGCTGAAGTGATGCAGCGCGAGCGAGCAAAGGACGATATCCCAGATTCGCTCCTCGCCAAAGTTGCGAATGTCCGCGCAGTGAAACCGGATGTCTGGTGGCGCGTTTCGTCGCGCGATCTCGAGCGTGGAGGACTGTGCATCGACGGCGTCGATCTCCACTTCGATCCGGCGTTCCGAGGCAAGTCGGGAAACGAGACGCGGAATATCCCCGGCGCCCGTCGCGAGATCCAGAATCCTCCACCGGCGACCAGGGTCCAGGCGGGCAGAAAGAAATTCACGGACGATCGCGTGGCTCCCGAACAACCGATTGAGCGTGACGAGATTTGCGAGGTCGCGCTCGAGTTCGGGCGTCACGGGCTGCTCGAGGTCCATCTGCTCCCGGACCGCAGGGTCGAACGTCCGCCGCGTCATCGTGTGGAGCGCCACATGCGAGCGGCAGGCCGGTGTCCGGAGTCACGGCAGATGGCGGGAGTCATCCGCGCAGGGCGAGAGCTGCGAGCATGCGACCCGTGCGGCCTTTCTCGCGGCGGTAGGAATAGTAGCGGTCGGGCTGGCTGGCGGTGCAGATGCCGGCATCGTGAAAACGCCGGATACCGCATTCGCGGGCCTGCGCGGCGATCGTGGACGCAAAGTCGATCTCGTAGTGCGGCGGGCGGATGCACGGGCTGACCACGACCACCAGATCGCCGGCGGTGGATCCGTAGTGCTCGTTCAGCGCGCGGACCGATGCGGCGAGAATGTTGGCTTCCGTGCCCTTTCTGCCGGAGTGAGCGAGTGCGATTGCCCGGTGGACGGGATCGAGGAGAAAAATCGCGGCGCAATCGGCGACGTAAATGCCGAGGGTGACGTGGGCGGAGTTTGTCGCGAGCGCGTCCGCGCCGGGGGCGGGACGGGAGGTCGGAGCGTCGACGATGGCAACCTTTGCACCGTGGACCTGCTCCGCATAGGAGCGCGGCGGAAACCCCAGCGCGTCGAGCCGTGCGTCGTGGGCCGGGCGAAGCCTCGCGAGAACCTCGTCACGCTCGCCGTCGATTTCGATTCCAGGAATTCGCGGGACGAACGCGGCGCGCACACAGGAAAGCTCCTCGAGTGCGGGGAACGTCTCGACGGCGGGGAGCGAGGCGACGGTCATTGCCGCGATCAGAAAATTCCGAGGAACTTTCCGCGCTTCGGTTTCGGAGTCGGCTCGGGCTCTCCGGACTTCTTCCGCTTGTTCGCCTCGATGATTTCGCTCGCCTTGACGGTGCGTTTCGCCGCCGGGGTGGGCGACGCCTTTGCGCCAGGCGCGTTGGCGGCGAGACCTTCGATCGGGTCCTCGTTACGGAGCTTGCCGGGAAGCGGCGGCTGCGGTGCGGTGGGATCGGTGATCTTTTTGAACTTCGAGCGCTCGCGGGGCGTGAGGGGATCGTCGAAGATCTCCTCGTATTGCGCGTCGAGAGAGAGCGCGAGGTCGTAGTTGGCCATCGCGGCGAGATAGTCGTAGCGGGCCTGCAGCACGGTGGTCTGCGCCTGGAGGAGCTGAACCTGCGCATTGAGGACGTCGAGCTGGGTGCCGGCGCCGGCGTCGAGGCGTTCCTGCGAAAGGCGGAGGGCCTCGGTGGCCTGAACGACGCTGGCCTGCTGACTTTCGAGCGTTTCCTCGGCCGTCTGCAGATTCGAAATGGCCTGCTGGACGTCAAAGATGACCTGCCGGACGGAGTTGTCGTAATTGATCGCGGCCTGCTCGAGCTGGGCACGGGCCTGCGCAACCAGGCCTGCGGTTTCCAGACCATCGAAGATGGCCCAGCTTCCGTTGAAGCCGAAGGACCAGCCCTGCGTGACCTCGCCGAGATTCTGATAGGCGCTGTTGTTCTGCCATCCGTAGCCGGCGGTGCCTGTCACGGTGGGGAGATAACCGGCGAACTGGACGCGGACGTTCTGCGCGTTGGCGAGAATGTTCCGTCGCTGGGCCTTGAGCGCGGGACTGCGCTCGATCGCGATGCGAATGGACTCGTCGGGGTTGATGACGCGGGGGTTGTAGGGCAGCGTGCCGACGACGTTGAACGGGACCTCGCTGGGCTTCTTCGTCTTGTAGTCCATGCCGAGGACCTGAACGAGGTTGTATTGGGAGATGCGCAGGTTGTTGAGTGCGCTGATGAGCGGCGGCTTCGCGTTGGCGAGGGCGACCTGTGCCTGCAGGACATTGAAACGCGGAACGGTGCCGGCTTCGTAGCGGTTTTCCTGATCGGTGAGTTGCTCCTGGAGGAGGTTCACCGATTGCTGCTGGGCGACGACGAGGGCGCGGTTGAGGATGACCTGGTAGAAGGCGAGCTTCACGTTTGCGATCGTCTGGTCGATCGTCTGGCGCAGGGCGAAGTAGGCGCTGTCCTCGATGAACTGCGCCGACCGGATGCCCGCGATCGCGCCGCCGCCGTCGTAGAGCAGCTGACTGGCCTGGAAGCCGACACTCCACGACTTGTCGTTCACGTAGGTGGAACCGCCACGCAGGCCGCTGAAGTCGATGGGAATCATCTCGCCGTTCGGGCCGGGGATGAGGATCTCGCCGCCACCGCCGCTGGAAGGACGCTTCGGGTCCACGAGCGAGCGGGCCTGCTGCTGGTAGGCTGAGGTGGCGGTGATGTGCGGAAGGATCTGCGAGCGGACCTGGATCAACTGGCCACGTGTCAGGCGGATCTGCTCGATCGCATTGAGAATGTCGGGATTCTGGTTGAGCGCGGTATTGATCGCCTCATCCAGCGTGAGATCGGGAACGTTCGGATTGCGCTGGCTCTTGGCGAAGGCCTGGATCTGGGCAATGGCCTCGGCGTTGAGCTTTTCGATCGTTTCCTTGCTCGGTTCGATGTTGTCCAGGGTGCGCGGAACGTCGGGCACCGGCGCGGGCGGCGGACCCGGATCCGCAAGCTGGGGATCGAGATCGGGCTCGATGGGTGCGCCGTCCTCGGGCTGCGGCGTCGGCGGTGGCTTGATGGCAGGATCGTCGAGCACCGCTTCGTAGGTCGGCGGCTCGGCGGGTTCGACAGTGTCTCCCGGAAGCGTCGCAGAATATGTGGGCGAACCCGGTGCCGGCGTGGGAGTTGGCGTGGGCGCAGGAGTGGGAGTCGGTGTGGGTGCCGGCGCGGGAGCGGTCGACGGATCTTGTGCGAAGGCGGATGCAGCAAGGGCGGCAGCCAGCGCGACGGAACGGAAAATCATGAGCGGGATGTGCTGGGTTGGCTTTGGCAGTAGGCGATGATCTTCGTGTAGATCTGGAGCCACATTCGCTGTTCTTCGGCGGTGAGTTCCCCAAGGACGTTGTTCAATCGCTCGATCATGTCCTGACGCATGACCTCGACGAGGGCGCGTCCTTTGGAAGTGATACGCACAAGCACCTTTCGGCGGTCGTTTGGGGAAGTGGTGCGCTCGACGTAGCCGAGTTTCTCGAGTCGATCGACGAGTCCGGTCGCAGCGGCAGTGGTGTGATTCATCTTGTCCGCGATCTCCGACATGCTCAGCACTTCATCGGCACCGACCTGTCCCAGAAGAAAAAATTGCGGGAACGAGACCTGGCCTTCTGCCAGTGCCGAAGAGAGCTGAAACATCAGCAATCGATGCAACGTCAGCAAAATGTCTGCCAGCTGGACCACTTCTTGCGGGCTGATGCCGCGTTGCTCAAGAATCTTCATCTGATTTCTTAACGGGGTTGAAAATAAGCGATTCTTAACTACATGCGTCAACCGAAAAGACGAGAACTTCGATAGGCGTTTCGGCGGGCAATGTAGCGTTTGGGTTCAGGCGCGCGATGGCGTTGGAGGCGGCCAGAGCGGCGAGTCCGTGGGATTGCTGGACCTGGGCGGGGTGGAAATGGCCGTCGCGGACGGTTCCGCGCAGGTAATGCGGGCGCGACCCGGGATTGGATGCCGGGGAGGCCAGTGGGACGTGCAAGTGTCTTGGGAGAGCGGACTGCCGGTTTGTGCCTCCCAGGCGAAGAAGTGCCGGGCGAACGAAGAGCGTGGCGGCGACGAAAGAGGAGACGGGATTGCCGGGGAGCCCGAAAATCAATCGATGTTCCCAACGAGCGAACAGCAGCGGCCTGCCGGGCTTGATGTCGACCTTCCAGAAAATGCGCTCCGCACCGAGCCGGTCCAGAGCGGCATGGACCGGGTCGTGATCGCCCACGGAGGCGCCTCCGCTCAACACCAACACGTCAGCGTCGGCCAGGGAACCCAACGTCTCCGCGAGCGTGACGGGGTCGTCCGGCGAATGCCTGGTGGCGCAGATGGTCCCGATGTCGCCGAGCATGGCGGCGAGCATTGGAGTGTTGGAGTCGATGGATTCCCCAGGTGCGGGGACGGCTCCGGCGGGGAGCAACTCATCGCCCGTGGAAACGATGCCGATTCGCGGAAGCCGGTGCACTTCGATTTCCACAATTCCAATCGAAACCAGCAGTCCGATGCGCGCGGCGTTGATGAGGTCACCGGCGTGCAGCACGGTCTGCCCCGCGCATAGATCGCCGCCGCGCGGGCGGATGAATTCACCCGGTGCCACCTCGCACCGGACGCGAATGCGATTTCCGATGCGCTCGACATCCTCCTGCATGACGACGGAGTTTGCGCCGGAGGGAACCGGCGCGCCGGTGAAAATTCGCACCGCCTCTCCTTCGCCGACGTGCAGGTTTCGGTCGCGTCCCGCCGGCTGTTCCCCGGTGATGCGCAACTCGTCCGTCGCGTCCTCTGCGCGGATCGCATACCCGTCCATCGCCGACTGGTTGAACCGCGGCAGGTCGATCGGGGAATGCACATCCACCGCGGCGCGGCGACGAAGCGCACAAGCCACAGGAAGGCGCTCCGGCGGCAGCGGTGTTGCCGCTGCGAGGATTCGTTCGATCGCCTCGCTCTCGGAAATCACGGGGTTTCCGGCGAGTAGACGCGATCGCCGATCTGGGGTTTTCCTCCCTCGATGTCGGCGATGAAGAACGGAGGTTCGCGGTCCGCGGAAATCTTCAGCGAGCCGGTTTCGAGATCGTTGCCGACGGAGCGGACGACCAGTCCGACCGGAGGAATTGGGCCGCCCTGGGTATCAACAAGCGCATAGCCGGCCTGTTCGTTGACGAGCTGGATTCTCCCGATCCAACGCGGCGGGAGCGCGGCGGGCGGGGTTTTCTTGCGAGGAAAGATCGAATGCCACAGGCGGGAGAAAAGACCTTCACGCGGGGTGGGCACCATAATCACGTCGGAGGGCTTTTCCTCCGGTGTGGAACGGGCCTTCGGCGGAAAGATTTTTCCCCACGTCCTGCTCAGAAAATTTCCGGGTTTCGGAGTTGGAGAGGGGATCGGTGCCGGCGCGGCGGTGACGGTGGCTTCTTCGCCGGTCGCGGCTGCCTCGTCCGTTGGTTTGCTCCGTGCCGCCGCCTTCCGTGGTCACCGTGATGCGATAGACGGGCTGCGGTTGAAGAGGTGTGGGTTCAGGGGCGGGGGACGGGGCCCCCGGTGGTGTTTCCGCCGCGGATTCCTGCGACGCAGCCATCTCGGCAGGGGCCGATTTTCGCGTTGCACAACCGGGGGCGAAAAGCAGGGCGATCGCGAGGATTGCGGCGATCCAATGCTGCAGGGCGACGGGATGTGGTTGGGACTCCATCGGCGCGGGGAAGTATTCCGGGGAACGTGAGGCGAATCAAGGTCGCGGATTTTTGCAACTTCCGCGAAGGCCGGCGGTTCATTCCGGAGTATGAAACTTGATTCTCCCATTCGTTTGTTTGCCATCGCTTGCACGGCCGTCGCGTTTTCCGCTTCCACCGTTCAGGCGCAAAGTCCGGACGGCGGCGCCGCCCGCAAGCCCCCCACGGTCGAGGAACGCCTCGATCGGATGAAGAAGGATCTCGAACTCTCCGAGGAGCAGGTCGCAAAGCTCAAGCCGATCCTCGAGGACGTGCAGACCAAGATGACCAAGCTGCGCGAGGAAGCCGGCGACGATGTCAACGCGAGGCGCGAACAGGGTCGCAAGCTCTGGGACGAGATGCGCGCGAAGATCGATGAGGTTCTCACGCCCGAGCAGAAGGAAAAGGCGGAGAAGCTCCGTTCCGAGCGTCGCGGCAGCCGCCCGAATGCGGACGCTGGCGCGAAAAAGGACTGACCGTTCTCTGGAAAAGGGACAAGGCGGTTCCGAGGGTAGGGGTTGCTCCGGAACCGCCTTTGCCTTTTGTGGAATCAATCGCGGTGATACGGCGTGCCGCGCAGGATTCCATAGGCGCGGTAGATTTGCTCGAGCGTCACGAGCAGCGCGAGTTCATGCTGCAGCGTGAAACGGCTCACCCCCAGCAAGAGATCCGCCTGCTTGCGCACCCTCTCGGAGTGTCCGTCCGCTCCGCCCACAAGCACGGCAACATTCTTCACGCCGTGCAGTTCGAGATCGCCGACGACGCGTGAAAATTCCGGGCTCGTGAGCTGCCGTCCGCGCTCATCCATCACGATCCGGTGGCATCCTTCCGACCGCTCCAGCAGAGCGAGACCCTCGTCGCCCCCTGCACGCAAGGGCGAAAATTCGATGGGTGCGAAATGCCGGATCCGGCCCAGATATTCCTCGATGCCCGCGCGGGCGAACGGCAGTTTCGGCCGGCCGATGGCGGCGATGGTCCATTTCATCGGGGTTCAGCGCGCGATGACGCAGGTGGAAATTTCATGGATTAAGCGTTTGACAGAGCCGGCAGGTCGTGATGTCTTCTTGACCCTTTTCATGAAGACCTTTTCGGCAAAAGCACAGGATGTGAACCGCGCCTGGTGGGTGATCGACGCCAAGGACCAGATGCTCGGGCACGTCGCCGTTAAAGCCGCGACGCTCCTGCGCGGCAAGCACAAGGCGACGTTCACGCCGCACGTGGATACCGGCGATTTCGTCGTCGTCATCAACGCGGATAAAGTCCGCATCGGCGGCAAGAAAGAGATTCAGAAAACCTACATGAGCTTCTCCGGATATGTGGGCGGCCACAAGTCCGAGACGTTCCGCGCCCGTCGCGAGCGTCGCCCCGAACTGCTCATCGAGCGTGCGGTGAAGGGAATGATCCCGCACAACCGCCTTGGATCCGCGGCGTATCGCAAACTCAAGGTTTACCGCGGCTCGGAGCATCCGCATTCCGCGCAGAACCCGAAAGCCGTCTCCCTCTAAGATTTTCCGATGAGCAACGAATTCACCGCCACCGGTCGCCGCAAGACAGCGATTGCCAAGGTGTGGGCCACTCCCGGCACCGGCACGATCCGCGTCAACGACCGCGACTTCACCGATTATTTCCCCAGCCTTTCGATGCAGAATGACATTCTGCGTCCGCTCGAGCTGGTCAACAGCGTCCATTCCTTCGATGTGCGTGTGAGTGCCACCGGCGGTGGCATTCAGGGCCAGGCGGGCGCTCTGCGGCTCGCGCTTTCCCGCGTGCTGATCGAAATCAATCCCGAGCATCGTCCGGTCCTCAAGAAGGAAGGCATGCTCACCCGTGACCCGCGCATGAAGGAGCGCAAGAAGCCCGGCCAGCCCGGTGCCCGCAAGCGCTTCCAGTTCTCCAAGCGCTAAGGAGGAACGAGAAATTTCCCTCCCGAGGAAAAAGGCCGGCTGTCCATCGTGGCAGCCGGCTTTTTCATTTTCTGGAAGTTGGGAGTTGAGCGTGGGGCGCGAAGAGGAAACTCTGGCCCGGCCATGAGAATGTATTTCGCTTGTTTGTGGATGTTCATCGCATGCGCTGTCGCGGTGGCTGCGGAGGGACCCGGGGAATTCGAGGTGGCGGGATTCCGGTTCCAGCGGCCCGACGACTGGGGCTGGGTTGCGCCGTCTGGAATGCGCAAGGCGCAGCTCTCCGTGCCGGGTGAGGGCGGGGCTGTGGCGGACGTCACGTTCTTCCACTTTGGACCCGGGCAGGGCGGTGGCCCGGAGGCGAACATCCGGCGCTGGGTTTCACAATTCGAAGGCGGGGCGGAGAATGCGATGCAGAAGACCGAGCAGTTCGGGAAGACCCGGACGTGGTTTGTCACCGCGTCGGGCACCTTCCAGAGCGGGATGCCTGGCGGTCCGACGACGCCGATGGAAGGCTACGCATTGCGCGGGGCGATTCTCGAATCCCCGGGCGGCGACGTCTTCGTGAAAATGACGGGACCCGCCGCGGTGGTCGCCGGTGCTGCGGAGACGTTCGACAGGATGATCGAGACAGCGGCGACTTCCGCCAAGTGAGCCCGCTTGCGCGATCGAGGCGAACTTCCTAGATTCCGCTTCATGCCTACCTACGTTTACGAGACGGTCAACCGGCCGACCCGTCGCTACGAGATCAAGCAGAGCATGAAGGATGCGGCGTTGCGCGTGCATCCGGAGACGGGCGAGGAGATCCGGCGCGTGATCACGGGTGGTTACGGCTACATGGCGAAAGGAAAGGGTGCCTCGTCGCCGTCCTCGCATTCCTGCTGCCACGGAAGCTGCGGCTGCGGACATTGAAAATCTGAACTAGGGGCAAAGGGCGCGACCGGCTCCGCGTCGCGTCCTTCATCCGTCTTTCCAAAAAGCGATTTCATGTCCAACCGCCGCGCGCAACTCGGGATCATCTTCCTCACGATCCTGATCGACATGATTGGATTTGGAATCGTGATTCCCGTGCTGCCGCTTTACGCGGAGCAGTATGGCGCGACGGCGGTCCAGAACGGGATGCTGATCGCGGTGTTTTCACTCGCGCAGTTTCTCGCCGCGCCGGTCTGGGGAAAAATCTCCGATCGGGTCGGACGCAAGCCGGTGCTGTTTGTGAGCATTCTCGGCACTGCGCTGGGGTTCTGGTTGATGGGCGCTGCAACCACCCTGTCGATGCTCTTTGTCGCGCGGCTGATCGACGGAATTGCCGGCGGAAACATCGGCACTGCACAGGCCTACGTGGCCGATATCTCGACGCCGCAGGAGCGGGCGCGGGCAATGGGTTTGATCGGTGCGGCATTCGGACTCGGCTTCATGGTCGGACCCGCCATTGGAGGAATCATGGCCGGGAAGTTTGGCTATCACTCGCCCATGTATCTCGCGGCCGGGATGGCGCTCGTAAACGCATTGGTGGTGCTTGCGATCCTGCCCGAGAGCCTGCCGCCGGAGCGTCGCGGAGAGGGGAGGCGGGAATCCGTCTTCGCCGTTCTCCATCACAGCGACCGCGCGCTGTATCTGCGAGTCACGGCAACGTATTTCCTGCTGACCATCGGATTCTCGATGATGACGTTCGTTTTCGCGCTGTTTCTGTTCCACCGGTTCGGAATCGATTCGCTGGGCACGGGCGTGCTGTTTGCGCTGGTGGGATTCATCGGAGTTGTCATCCAGGGCGGGCTCATCGGCCGGCTGGTAAAGCGATTTGGCGAGGCGCGCCTGGCGACCTTCGGGGGTGCCATCCTCGCGGCAAGTTTGTTTGGACTGCCGTTCGCAAACGGCTGGCCCCTGCTTCTCGTCTTCAGCATGGGGCTGGCGATCGGAAACAGCCTCTTCATGCCGACGCTCACCAGCCTTGCGTCCCGCAGTGTAAAGGCCGGGTGGCAGGGACGCGGACTCGGGCTTTTCCAGTCGGCGGCGTCGCTGGCACGCTGGATCGGTCCCGCGCTCGCGGGCGTGCTGCTGGCGATGGATCTCGGCCGGGCGAAGGAGTTTTACGCCCGCACGCCGCTGTGGGCCGGCGCGGCGATTGTCGCGGTTTCGGTGATCCTCACCCTGCGTCTGCCGAGGACGGTCGGGCCGGATGCGGCGAAAAATCCCGCGGCCGCCTGAGCATGGCCGATGTTTTCGCATTGTCACCGTTTCCCGCGTCCCTAGCATCCTCGGGGCCCGCCAATCCATGTTTCGCACCACGCCCGAATTGAAAGTCTTCACCGGAACCGCCCATCGCGGCCTCGCCGAAAAAATCTGCTCCTACATCGGCGTGCCGCTTGGCGACGCGCTGGTCAGCACGTTTCCCGACGGCGAGACGTTCGTGAAAATCAACGAGAACATCCGCGGCCGCGACGTTTTCATCGTCCAGCCAACGTGTCCGCCGACGAACCAGAACCTGATGGAACTGCTGATTCTCGTCGATGCGGCGCGGCGCGCGAGTTCGGCGCGAATCACCGCCGTGATTCCGTTCTTCGGCTACGCCAGGCAGGATCGCAAGGACCAGCCCCGAGTGCCCATCACCGCGAAGCTCGTCGCGAATCTCCTGGTCGCCGCGGGCGTGCAGCGCGTGCTCACGATGGACCTCCACGCGCAGCAGCTCCAGGGGTTCTTCGACATCCCGGTCGACCATCTCTACGCGCTGCCGGTGCTCATGCAGTATCTGCATTCCAAGCAGCTCGAGAATGTCGTGGTCGTCTCGCCGGACGTCGGTGGCGTGAAGATGGCGTCGGCTTATGCGCAGGCGCTGGGAGCGAGCCTGGCAATCGTCGTCAAGAAACGCAAATCCGCCACCGAGACCGAGGCGTCCCACGTCATTGGCGACGTCTACGGCCGGAATGTTTTGATTGTAGACGACCTCACCGAGACCGCCGGCACGATCACCAAGGCGGCGGCCATTCTCCGGGACCGCGGGGCGCAGGAGATTTATGCTGGCATTTCGCACGCGGTGTTGACAGATTTGGCGGTTGAGCGATTAAAGAACTCTCCGATCAAGGAGTTGATCACCACCGACAGCACGCCTGTTCACTCCGGCGCTGTCGGCTGCGTCAAAGTGCTCTCCGTCGCGGAACTGCTGGGCGAGGGCATCCTGCGCATCCATCAGGACGAATCGGTGACCTCGCTTTTTGAGCTCAAGAAGAAACCCGAATAAACATTTATGGCCAAGCAAGTGAAACTCTCCGCACGTCCGCGCTCCGAGGCAGGACGCAATGCGGTCAAGAAGGTCCGCGCCCGTGGCGCCGTGCCGGCAGTGATCTACGGCGCGCACGACGAGCCCGCGAACCTTGAGGTGAATCTCCGCGAAATTGAGGCGGTTCTCGCCCATGCGGCGAACGAGCACGTCCTCGTCGATCTCGACATCGCCGACAAGGGCAACAAGCTCGCGATCATCCAGGAAGTCCAGCACCACCCGGTGCGCGGCGACATTCTGCATGTTGACTTCCATGCCGTTTCCACCAGCGAGACCGTGCAGTCCGAAGTGCCGATCGAAGCGACCGGCGAGTCCACCGGCGTGAAGAACTACGGCGGCATCCTGCAGCAGCAGGTTCGCTCGCTCCAGATCGAGTGTCTCCCGCAGAATCTTCCCGACGTGCTCGTGGTCGACGTTTCCGCCCTCGGGGTGGGCGACTCGCTGCACGTGAAGGATCTTCCTCTTCCGGAGGGTGTCACCGCCCTTGCGGATCCCGACATCACCGTCTTCATCGTCTCGGAGCCGAATGTGAGCACCGAGAGCGATGCGGCTTCCCCGGTGACGGCGCCGGAGGTCATCAACGAGAAGAAGCCCGAGGCCGAGGGCGCGAAGTAGCGCCCGCAGCGGATGGAGGAACCCTGTTTCCGCCTGGTGGCCGGACTCGGAAACCCTGGCAGGGAATATGATCGCACGCGACATAACGTGGGGTTCCTCGTCGCCGACGTGCTCGCGCGTCGCGCCGGATCTGCGTTCACGCACGAAACACGCTGGAACGCAGACACCGCGAAGGCCGGGTCCGTCACGCTGATGAAGCCGATGACGTTCATGAACCTGAGCGGCGAATCCGTCGGCGCGTTCTCGCGTTTCTTCAAGATCGAGCCGTCGCAGGTCCTCGTCGTCCTCGACGACGTCGCGCTGCCCTTCGGCCGGCTGAGACTGCGCAAATCCGGCAGCGCCGGCGGGCACAACGGGCTGGACTCCGTGATTGAGCATCTGGGGTCCACCGGGGTTCCGAGATTGCGCGTCGGCATCGGCGGGCCGCGGGGTTCGCTCACCGGCCATGTGCTCGGAAAATTTTCCGCGGAAGAGCAGGAAATGCTCGATCGCACCGTGGAGTCCGCCGCCGACGCGGTGGAATTCGCGATCTCCGGTGGCATCGACGCCGCCATGAATCGATTCAATTCCAACGAACCACTACATCCATGAAAAAACGATATGAAGCCCTGCTCGCGTTGAATACGCGCGGCAAGGAGGACAGCGCCAAGGACATCATCGAGCGTCTCGAGAAGGAGTTCACCGCCGACGGCATCACGGTCGAGCAGGTGCAGCGCCTCGAGCGCCGCGAGTTCGCATATCCGCACAACCACGAGAAGGCCGGCTACTACGTGAATTTCATCATCGCGGTCGAGCCTGAGAAGCTCGACAAACTTCGCGCGAAGTTGAAGCTCGACGCGGACGTAATGCTGCAAAATTATCTTGCCCTGCCGGCGGCCAAGGCTGCCGCGGCCTGATCCTTCAACCCCTGGCACCATGGCAAACGTCAACAAGGTCATCCTCATCGGGAACGTCACACGGGACCCCGAAATCAAATACACGCCGAAAGGCACGGCGGTGACCGATGTTGGTCTCGCGGTGAACCGCTTCATCCCTGCGTCGGATGGCGGTGAACGGCGCGAGGAGACGACGTTCATCGACGTCACGCTGTGGGGCCGGCAGGCGGAGATCGCCGGCGAATATGTGAAAAAGGGCCGGCCGGTCTACATCGAAGGCCGGCTGCAGATGGACACCTGGGACGACAAGCAGACGGGCCAGAAGCGCTCGAAGCTGCGGGTCGTCTGCGAAAATCTCCAGCTCCTCGGTTCCCGCGATGGCGGAGGTGGTGGCGGTCGGTCGAGCTACGAGGACGATGCTCCTCCGGCGTCCCGTTCGCGCTCCTCACATTCCGCTCCGCCGTCCGAACCGGAGGACGATGACATTCCGTTTTAATCGATCATGACCGATTCCCCCGCTCGCACCTGGGAAGGCACCCTGGCCTTTCTGACCCTCCGCATCTGGCTTGGCATCCGCTGTCTCGTTGCCGGCCTTGAAAAATGGGCGGGGTCGACCACCGTCAAACAGCCGTTGCTCGATGAGTTTGGCGAGCCCGACATCAGTGGTGCGATGGTCGAGGTGAAGCAGAAGGTCTACGCGCTCGAACACTACCAGGGAATTCCCGAGGCGCTCATCGCGAAGTTCAAGGCCGAGCCGCTGCTCCCGGACTTTGCCCTCGGTATTTACGGCACCGTGCTCGGACCAATGCTTGTGCTGCTCGGTGTCACGCTGCTGCTTGGCATTCTCCCGCGCGTGAGCCTGTTTCTGACGGGCCTCGTGTTCACGTCCCTCACCGTCGGGCTCATGCTCATCAAGGCGGACGACGGCGTGGCATGGCTCGGCATTCACATCGCGCTTGTCGCGATGGCGCTCGCGCTCGTCCGGCAGAACCGCTTCGCGCTGTTCAACCGTTTTTAATTCCTTTTTGCCCGTCATCTGCGGGCGATACGAAGGTTGCGGTCCTCCCTCTCGGGTGGTAGCGTTTCGCCCCCCGGTGGAATGGAAGCTGCTCCCAAGCAGGGTGCTGCCAGTCCCGACCGCCGGGATCTGCCTTCAACCATTAGAGAAAATTCCGAATGTCGATCGAACACGCTTACCCAGCCGCAGCACGCGGCACGCTGTATTCCACGGAGCACGAGCACGATGCCTGTGGAGTGGGACTTGTTGCCCAAATCAGCGGTAAGCGAAGCAATCGCATTCTGAAGATCGGCCTGCGCTCGATTTGCAGTCTCATGCATCGCGGCGCGCTCGACGCCGACGCGAAGACCGGTGACGGCGCCGGCGTGATGACGCAGATTCCCTACAAGATTCTGGCGCCGGAAGTCGCGCGGCTTGGTCACAAGCTTTACGAGGAATCCGACCTCGGTGTCGGTGTGCTTTTCCTCCCGCATGACAACGCCTACGCGCAGGCGCGGGCGAAGGCGATCACCGAAGAGGTGCTGGAGAAGCGGGGATTGTTTCTTTTTGGTTTCCGCGAGGTGCCGATCAACATCCGCGTCCTCGGCGAGAAGGCGCAGTCGACGATGCCGCGCATCGAGCACGTCCTTATCGGCAAGCCGGCGGGGATGGACAGCGACGACTACGAGCGGCGGCTCTTCCTTTCGCGGAACGAGATCGAGGACGCGGCCGACGCCGCCGGCATCCGGAATTTCTACATCCCTTCGTTTTCGCATCGCACGATTGTCTACAAGGGGCTGCTTGTCTCCTCGTCGCTCGAGAAATTTTATCCCGATCTCAAGCGCGACGATTACGAGACGGCGATCTGCGTCTATCACCAGCGTTACAGCACGAATACCTTTCCGACCTGGCCGCTCGCGCAGCCGTCCCGGATGCTCGCGCACAACGGCGAGATCAATACCGTGCGCGGCAATCGCAACTGGACGAAGGCCCGCGAGGCGGAACTCCGGGCGGACTTCTGGGGCGAGGATGTCGACCTGCTCAAGCCGATTGTGCAGGCCGGCGGATCCGATTCCGCAAGCCTCGACAACGTGCTCGAGGTGATCACGATGTCCGGCCGCAGTCCGCTGCATGCGATGACAATGCTCGTGCCGCCCGCATGGCGGTCGGAGAAGAAGATGTCGCCCGCGCTGCAGGCGTTCTACGAATACCACCGTTGCATCTGCGAGCCATGGGACGGCCCGGCGGCGCTCGTGTTCACCGACGGACAGACCATCGGCGCGTGCCTGGACCGGAACGGGCTGCGCCCGGCCCGGTATACGCTGACCGAGGACGGCATTCTTTCGCTGGGTTCCGAGGTCGGTGTGGACAGTCTTCCCGTCGACAGCGTGATCGAAAAGGGCCGGCTTGCCCCCGGCGAAATGATCGCGGTCGACACGGTCGCGGGCAAATTGCTGCGCGACTTCGAGATCAAGGAGTCGCTCGCGGCCTCCGCGCCATACGCGGAGTGGCTCGACAAATATCTCGTGCGTTTCCCGCTCGCGAAGCCGGACGAAATCGTTGCGCCCGGGGATATCGACGTGCTTGGCCTGACGCAGCGGCAGATCGCATTCGGATTCTCCAGCGAAGAGGTGGACATGATCCTCACCCCGATGCTGAAGACCGGCGCCGAGGCCGTGGGTTCCATGGGGGACGACACGCCGCTTGCGGTGCTCTCGCTCAAGCCACGACTGCTCTACACCTATTTCAAGCAACTCTTCGCGCAGGTCACGAATCCTCCGATCGACCCGATTCGCGAGAAGCTCGTCATGTCTCTGCACACCGTGCTGGGCTGGCGGCGCAATCTGCTCAGCGAGACACCCGAGCACGCCGAGCAGGTGATGGTCGATTCTCCGATCCTCATCGACAGCGAGATGGAGCGGCTCCGGAACCTGCCCGAGCCGCACAAGGCGCTCACGGTTTCGATTCTGTGGCCCGAATCGGAGGGCACGGAAGGTCTTCAAAAGGCCGTCCGGCGCATTTGTGCCGAAGCGGAGAAGGCCATCGATGACGGTGCTCGCATCCTCATTCTTTCCGACCGGGGCGTGGACCACGCGAATGTCGCAGTTCCTGCGCTGCTGGCAATGGGCGCCGTTCACCATCACCTCACGCGGGTTGGCAAGCGCATGCGCGCAAGTGTGATCGTCGAGACGGGGGAGGCCCGCGACGTCCACCAGGTCGCCTGCCTCATTGGCTACGGTGCGAGTTGCGTGAATCCCTACCTCGCGCTGGAGACGGTTCGCGAGGTTGTCGAAAACGTGAAGGCCGCCGCGCAGCGCCAGCTCGCCGCTGCGGGCGAGGACGAGGTGCGTCTGCAAAAGGCGAAGGCTGCCGTGGCGGAGGCCGAGACGCTGAACTACGGAACCGCCGTTGCGAACTATCGCACCGCACTCGAGAACGGTCTGCTCAAGATCATGTCGAAGATGGGCATTTCCATCGTGAGCAGCTATCGGGGCGCCCAGATCTTCGAAGCCATCGGCATTTCGTCGAAACTCATCGAGGAGTGCTTCGAGGGCACCTGCTCCCAGATCGAAGGCGTGGGCTACGAGGAGATCGCTGCGGAAACTCTCACGCGGCATAAGCTCGCGTTCGGAGACGCCGTTCCAATCGAGCCCGGCAAGCTTGAGGATCCCGGCTACTACCGGTTCCGGCGTGGTGGAGAAATCCATGCCGTGACCCCGCCGGTCATCCAGAATTTCCACACCTACGTGGGCATCAAGGGCGCCGACAAGGCCGGCAAGGAGGAGGACTACCGCAAGTATGTCGAGTCCGTCCGGGCTTCGCATCCGAATGCACTGCGGCACCTGCTGGACCTCGTTCCGCTGCCGCACGGGCCCGTTCCGATCGAGGAAGTCGAGCCGATCGAGGAGATCCGGCGCCGTTTCACCACGGCCGGCATGTCGCTTGGCGCGCTCAGTCCCGAGGCGCACGAGGCGCTCGCGATTGCGATGAACCGGATCGGCGGCAAGTCGAACAGCGGTGAAGGCGGCGAGGATCCCGCCCGGTTCAAGCGCCGTGAGAATGGCGATTGGGCAAACAGCGCGATCAAGCAGATTGCGTCCGGCCGTTTCGGCGTGTCCGCCGCCTACCTCGCAACCGCCAAGGAGATCGAGATCAAGATGGCGCAGGGGGCGAAGCCCGGTGAGGGCGGACAGCTTCCCGGCCACAAGGTCACCGCTTACATCGCGCGGCTCCGGCATTCCGTGCCCGGCGTGACGCTGATCTCGCCGCCGCCGCATCACGACATCTATTCGATCGAGGACCTGGCGCAGTTGATCTACGACCTCAAGCAGGTCAATCCGCGCGCGCGCGTCTGCGTGAAGCTTGTCGCCGAGGCCGGCGTCGGAACGATCGCCGCTGGTGTCGCAAAGGCGCATGCGGACATCATCCTTGTCAGCGGCCACGATGGCGGCACGGGAGCCTCTCCGCTCAGCTCGATCAAGAACGCCGGAGGTCCATGGGAACTCGGCGTTGCGGAGACGCATCAGGTTCTCATGCTCAACGGCCTGCGGAACCGCGTCACCCTGCGCACCGACGGTGGTATGAGGACCGGCGAGGACATCGTTTACGCGACGCTTCTTGGCGCCGAGGAATACAACTTCGGCACGGCCGCCATGATTGCGCTCGGTTGCGTCTATGTGCGCCAGTGTCACCTGAACACCTGCCCGGTCGGTGTCGCCACTCTCGACGAGCGGCTTCGCGGCAAGTTCAAGGGCAAGCCAGAGCACGTCGTGAATTTCTTCAATGGCGTCGCCCAGGAGGTTCGCGAGATCATGGCGCGGCTGGGATTCCGCACGATCGACGAAATGATCGGGCGGGTGGAATGCCTGCGCCAGCGGCATGTTCCCGATCATCCGAAGGCGAACACCCTCAATCTTTCCCGCCTCATCATCGATCCGGCCAAGGACGACCCGTCCGCCGTGCGCTATGCGACGCGCGAGCGCAACGACGGGCCCGAGGATCAGACGCTCGATGAGATCATCCTTCAGGATGCGAAGGAGGCCATCAACGACGCCGAACCCATCAGCCTTTCCTACAAGGTTTGCAATACCAACCGCTCCGTCGGCACGCAGGTGTCGGGCGAGATCGGTTACCAGCACGGCGGCGAGGGACTCCCGGACGGCACTGTGGAGCTCAAGCTCGAAGGCAGCGCCGGCCAGAGCCTTGGCGCGTTCCTCGCGCCGGGCGTGCGCATTGTCCTTACCGGCGAGGCAAACGACTACGTCGGCAAGGTGATGAGCGGCGGCGAGATCATCATCCGGCCGTGGCCCGACCACAAATTCGAGCCGCACGCCAACAGCATCATCGGCAATACCGTGATGTATGGCGCCACCGGCGGTAAGCTCTTCGCAAATGGCCGCGCCGGCGAGCGCTTCTGCGTCCGCAACTCGGGCGGCATTGCCGTTGTCGAAGGAGTCGGCGATCACGGCTGCGAATACATGACCGGCGGCACTGTCGTCATCCTGGGTTCCACCGGAAAGAACTTCGGTGCAGGTATGACCGGCGGTGCGGCCTACGTGCTCGATCTCGCGGGAGACTTCCCGGACAAGCTGAATCCGCAACTCGTCGTGGCGGAGCGGCTCAGCGCCGATGAGGATGTCGTGGCTCTGCAGGCCTTGATCTATCGTCACCTCGAGGTGACGGAGAGCCCGCGGGCCCGGGAGGTTCTCAACGACTGGGAGAACTTCAAGACGAAGTTCTGGAAGGTCGTCCCCAAGGTCCCGCCGGCGCCGAAGCCCGAGCCGAAGGAGGAACCTGGCGCCAAGGGGCCCGATCAGGAGTCCAAGGCGACGATCACCGAGAACGTCACAGCCTCCCGCTAGAAATGTTCCGCTTCGCCTTCCCTCCCTCTTCTGTTAGAGAGGGAGGGAGCGTCGGAACTTAAAACGGGGGGGATGTGATGCGAACGGCGAGGATCCAGGAAATTCCAGAGCCGGACCGTCCCCGGGAGAAGCTGACCACCCGCGGTGCGGGGAGCCTTACGGACGCGGAGTTGCTCGCCATTTTTCTTCGCACCGGCACTCGCGAACGCAATGCGATCGAGGTTGCGCAGGAGGTGCTTCAAGCGCGCGGGGATCTTTTCGCACTATCCCGTTGCTCGGTGCGCGAGCTGGTGAATTCCGCCAAGGGAATCGGTCCCGCGAAAGCGGCGGAACTTGCGGCTGTCTTTGAGGTTGGCAAACGACTCGCCCGTGGAACGTCAAGCCGTCCCGCGCTTGAGACGCCCGAGGCGGTCCACGATCTCGTGGCGCCGGAGATGTGGGCGCTCGATCGCGAGCGGCTGGAGGTGCTTCTCGTCAATACCCGCCATCGCCTGATCTGGCGCGAGGTGGTTTCCGTCGGCTCGATCAACGAGAGCATCGCGCACCCGCGCGAAATTCTCCGGCCGGCACTCATTCACTCGGCCTACGGATTTTTCCTCGTGCACAATCACCCGTCGGGAGATCCTACGCCCAGCGATGCCGACCGGCGTCTCACCCGCCGGATACGCGAGGCTGCGGACCTGCTGCAGGTAAATCTGATCGATCACATCATCGTCGGCTCGCCCGGGGAGGGACGAGCCGCGTATCACAGCTTCCGCGCCGCGGGCGCGCTGTAACGGGCGCGGCCCGTCGTCAAAATCAGCGCGCCAGTCGCGCCGCCGCCGACTGGGCTTCCAAATGAACGTCCCGCACGCTGACCCCCGCGCTCTCCGCGACGGAGCGGCAGGATTCAAACTCCGGTGATGCCTGGACGAGTTCTCCGCCCAGCCAGCCACGCTTGACCTCGACCGGGCCGTGGGACGTGTCCACGGTGACCATTTCGCGACGGAGCTTCAGCCGCTCGCAGGTGTGCATGCGGACACCGAATGCGCTGGTTTCCCGGAGAATGGCGCGTGCGAACTCCTCCGCCCGGGAAGGTTCCGCGAGGACGGTCAGCTGAAACGCGGGACGCCCTTTCTTCATCACGATGGGTGTCACGAAAACATCGAGAGCTCCCGCGGCAAGCAGGCGTTCCGTGGCTGCGGCGAGCAGTTCCGGGGGAAGGTCGTCGATATTGCTCTCGATCGCGACGACGGCATCCCGTTCCCCATCGGAATCCGTGATTCCCAACACGGCCCGGAGAACGTTGGGGTAACCTTCCGGATTGCGGGAGCCTGCACCGTAACCGATGCGCTCGATGGCGAGCGCCGGCATCGCACCAAACGATTCCGCAAACTCCGCGAGGAGCGCCGCCCCGGTCGGCGTGATGCGTTCGCCGGGTTCGTCGATCTGGCTCAAGGGAATGCCTGCGAGAATTTCGAGCGTCGCCGGGGCGGGAAGGGGAAATCGCCCGTGTGCGCAGTCGACGAAGCCGGTTCCCTCAGCAAGGGACGAGCAAAGAATCCGGGGTTTCCCGAGAGCCTCGATGCCGGCGCAGAATGCGACGATGTCCACGATCGAGTCCACTGCGCCCACCTCGTGAAAATGGATCTGCTCCGGCGGCAGACCGTGAACCTTTCCTTCCGCGATGGCAATTCGATGAAAGACAGCGATGGCTCGCTCTTTTACGAATGCGGAGAGGGCACTTCCTTCGATCAGCTTCCGGATCGCCGTGAATGACCGGCCGTGCTCGTGATCGTGGGAATGGGCATGATGGGCGGCCGGGGAATGGGCGTGATCATGCACATGAACGTCGAACTTCACCGCGTCGATGCCTCTTCGCGATTGGCGGGAGACATGCAGGTGGAATTCGTCCTCCATTCGCAACGGGGAAAGCGCCTCATCGAGTGTGTCCCGGGAAATCCCGAGATCACAAAGGGCTCCGACCGCCATGTCGCCGCTGATGCCAGAGAAGCAATCTAGAAAGAGAGTGCGCATCGGAGAAGTCAATGGGTAGAATTTCGGGACGATGACATACCGTTCCCTCGTCGGCAACGCTGCCGCGGCCGTCATTTTTGCGATGGCGTTTCACACCCATGCGGTTGAGTTTTCGGAATTGAACGAAACATTCGGCATCCCGATTTGGGCGGACGCGAACTTGTGGGACGACAGGGATGTCGAGGTCGCCCAGCGGCTGCAGTGGCCGCCGGAGAGCCGCACGACGTCGGACTCCAGCTTCCGGATTTACACGAAGTCCGACACGCGGGTGCTCGGCACGCGGCCGTTCTCCATGGTGATGCATGGGAGTGAAGGAAGTCCGGACCAAATCTCGATGGTGTTTGCAAACAAGGGGGATTCCTCCGGGCCGGACGAACACGGGAGACCCGTGGATTTCAACCGTCTGATCGCAGCTGACACCCGCGCAATCACGGATCGGCTGACCGCGTTGCTCGGCCCGCCCGGCATCGACAAGTTTGGACAGGGGCAGGGAACCTCCGAGCGGGTCAGTCGCTGGGACTGGAACGGACATACCATTCTCCTGGCTGCTCCGCGTGGAGAGTATGTCGCGGTGCGCATTGTGCCCACCTCGGCGGCGGATCAGGAGACCGTCACAAAGCTTTCGGATGCGGAGCTTCGCGAAAAATTGAAGGCCCGGATCATCCGGCGGGACAACGGCGACGTTTTGCTGGGCGACATCCCGATGGTGGACCAGGGACCGAAGGGATATTGCGTGCCGGCGACGTGGGAGCGGGCTCTTCGCTACATGGGCGTGCCGGCGGACATGTATGTGCTTGCGATGGCTGGCCAGACCAAGGCGGGCGGAGGAACGAATACGACGCGAATGGCCGGTGGGGCGAGCAATCTCCTTCAGCGTCACGGTCGGAGACTGGTGACGACCGGCGGCCGCGTCAGCGTTCGCTCGGTTGCCCGGATCATTGACGAGGGACTGCCGATTCTCTGGCGGATGCGGGTGGAAAGGGAGACGGACCGTGCCGTCTCCGAACGATCCGCCCTCCGTCGGAAGGCCACCGACTGGGACGAATACAAGGAGTCGCTCAAGCCGGTGCGACGGGAGGCGCGAAAGATCAAGACCGATCCGGATAATGGCCATGTCTGCATGATCATTGGCTACAATGCCGACACGCAGGAGCTGGCGATTTCGGATTCGTGGGGACCCGCCTATGCCGAGCGCTGGATCACGATCGAGGAGGCGGAGGCCATTGATCAGCGCGAGTTCATGATCGTGAATTGGTAGCGAATTCGAGGTTCATTCGTGCCACCCTTTCGGGGCTGTGAAAAAAATCGAAAGTGCAGTGGATTTCCGGCGTGGGGTTGATTAACTGACGCGCTCCATGTCTGAGTTCGGAAAGGCTGACGCCATAGCGCTCTACAACGTCGACCGGTGGGGCGGCGGGTATTTCACCGTGAATGCGGAGGGCCACGTTGCGGTGCGCCCAAACGCGTCCCCGAGGGAGGAAATCGATCTCATGGAAATCGTCCATGAGGCCCGGGGGCAGGGGCTCGCGTTTCCGATGGTCGTTCGATTCCAGGATCTGCTCCGGCACCGTGTCCAGACGATCAACCGGGTGTTCTCCGAGGCGATCGCGGAGCTCGAATACAAGGGCGTCTATCGCGGCGTCTTTCCGGTGAAGGTGAATCAGCTTCGCGAGGTCGTGGAGGAGATTCTCGATGCCGGAAGGCCCTACCATTTCGGCATGGAGGCGGGCAGCAAGCCGGAGCTGATGGCGGCGCTCGCGGTGCATTCCGACGAGGAGAGCCTGATCGTTTGCAATGGCTACAAGGACACGGAGTTCATTCGCATGGCTCTGCTTGGGCGCAAGCTCGGCAAGACGGTCATCATGGTCGTCGAGAAGCTCGAGGAACTCGTCCATATCCTCCGGATCTCGCGGCAGATGTCGGTGGAACCCTACATCGGATTCCGCGTGCGACTCCTGTCCAAGGGCGCCGGCAAATGGGCGACGAGCGGCGGCGAAAACGCGAAGTTCGGATTGTCCACCGCGGATCTCGTCGCGGCGAGTGACATGCTGCACGAAGCCGGGCTGGCCGGTTCCCTGAAGCTGCTTCATTTTCACGTGGGCTCGCAGGTGCCGGACATCGGCACGATCAAGCGCGCGACCCGGGAGGCTGCGAGATTCTACGCGAAGCTTTACAAGATGGGGCACGCGCTCGGTTACCTCGATGTGGGCGGCGGGCTTGGAGTGGACTATGACGGCTCGCGCACGACGTTTGACAGCTCCACGAACTACTCGTTGGATGAATACGCGCGCGACATCGTCTACAGCATTGCGGAAATCTGCGACGCGGAGAAAGTGCCGCATCCGACGATCGTCAGCGAAAGCGGACGTGCAATCGTGGCGCACCACTCGGTGCTGCTCGTGGAGGCGTTTGGATCGATCGAGAAGAGCAAGCCGCATGCGCCGGTGACCGCCGACGAAAGCGATCCAAAGCCCGTGCATGAGATGCTCGAGATCCGCGAGAATCTCGGCAGCAAGAACCGCCTCGAGAATCTTCACGATGCCCAGGAACTCCGCGAGCGGGCGCAGGGAATGTTTGATCTCGGTCTGCTGGACCTCCGGGCGAAGGCGAAGATCGACATGATGTATTGGGAGATCGCGGGAAGGATCGTCGAGATGTTCCGCGGGATGCGCTACATTCCAGAGGAGGTGAAGGAAATGGAGGTCGCGCTGGGCGACCAGTTCCTTTGCAACTTCTCGGTCTTCCAGTCGCTGCTCGATCACTGGGCGCTGGGTCAGCTTTTCCCGGTGATGCCGATTCATCGCCTCAACGAACTGCCGGACCGCAATGCCACGCTCGTGGACATCACTTGTGATTCCGACGGCAAGGTCAGCAAGTTCATAGACCTCCACGATGTGAAGGAGACGCTGCCCCTGCATCGCTGGCAGCCCGGCAAGCCCTACTACGTGGGATTTTTCCTCACCGGGGCGTATCAGGACATCATGGGTGACCTGCACAACCTCTTCGGCCGTGTGAACGAGATGCACGTCTTCCTCGATGAGGACGAGGATAGTGGCTATTACGTCGAGGAGGTGCTTCCCGGAAGCACGGTGGGGCAGGTGCTCTCGCTCACGCAGTGGGACACGAACGAGCTTGCGAGGCGGATGAAGGCGCAGACCGACGCCGCGATCAAGTCCGACCGCCTCAAACCTAAAGAGGGCATGCGGCTGCTCGCCGACTACGAGAGGGCGCTGACCTCCTACACCTATCTGAGCTTCGAAGACCAGAGCGAGAACTGACATGCCAAACCGCACTCCACTTTACGACTGCCACATTGCCGCCGGAGGGCGAGTGATCGATTTCGCCGGCTGGGAAATGCCCGTCCAATACACCGGCATTCTTGACGAGCATCGCGCGGTGCGGGAGGCGGTCGGGATGTTCGATATCTCGCACATGGGCGAGTTCCTTGTTCGCGGCGCGACCGGGGAGGCATGGCTCGAGGGCTTGCTGACGAACCGGGTGGCAAAGCTCTCCCCCGGCGAGGCGCAATACACACTCATGTTGAACGAGCGCGGCGGGGTGATCGACGATCTCATCATCTACCGGCTGGGGCCGGATGAATTTCTGCTCGTCGTGAATGCCGCGAAGATCGACGAGGACGCCGCGTGGTTGCAGAAGCATCTCGTGGATGGCGTGGAGTTTCGCAACGTCAGTGCGGAATTCTCGGCCGTGGCCGTGCAGGGACCGAAGGCGCGCGATGTGTATGCCTCGGTCTTTGGCACAGAGCTGCCGCCCGAGCGCAACCGGGTTCTCTCCGTCTCGTTTCAGGGATCGAGCGGATATGTCGTGACGACGGGATACACCGGGGAGGATGGCTTCGAGATCATTGTTCCCAATGCGGCGGCCGCCGTGCTCTGGAATGCGTTGCTTGCCGCCGGTGTGAAGCCATGCGGCCTCGGGGCGCGCGACACGCTCCGGCTCGAAATGGGATATCCTTTGAATGGCTCGGATCTTTCCCCCGATCGCACGCCTCTGGAGGCGGGGTTGGGATTTTTCGTCGATCTCGAGAAGGGTGATTTCATCGGACGCGAGGTGCTTGCTGGACAGAAGGCCCAGGGCGTTCCGGCGCGGCTTGCCGGGATCGTGGTGACGGAAAAATCCCCCCCGCTGCGTTCCCATTATCCGGTTTTTGTGGACGGGGCGCAGGTTTCCGAGACGACGAGTGGAGCGCTTTCGCCCAGTCTGGGATATGGGATCGCGATGGCGTATCTTCCCAGCGGATTCGCGAAGCCCGGCCAGCCGGTGGAAATTGAAGTGCGCGGAAAGCGCTACTCCGGTAGCGTCGCGAAGAAGCCGTTTTACAAGAAATCCTGATTCCATGAATGTTCCGGACGACCTCAAATACGCACAGACTCACGAATGGATTCGCGCTGAAGGCGACATCGGCATCGTGGGTGTCACCGACCACGCACAGGAGGAGTTGTCCGACGTGGTTTTTGTCGAGCTGCCGGAGGTCGGCAAGGTCGTCGCCGCCGGCGAGACCGCGGCCGTCGTGGAGTCCGTGAAGGCGGCCAGTGACATTTACAGTCCGGTTTCCGGCGAGATCGTGGAGGTGAATGCCGCGCTGCAGAACGATCCGGGATTGATCAATACGTCGCCCTTTGAGAGCGGCTGGATCTTCAAGTTGAAGATTTCGGATCCTTCCCAGCTCGAGGCGCTGAAGTCCCCGGAGGCGTATCGGGAGCAGATCTCCTGATGAGCAGCGGGGTGTTTTCGTTGGGCCGTTTTGCGCGGCGTCACATTGGGCCGCAGCCGGCGGACATCGAGGAAATGCTGAGCGTCGTCGGCGCGGAGTCGCTCGATGCGCTCATCGACGAGACGGTGCCGGCGGATATCCGCCTGAACAAGCCGCTCGACCTGCCGGCCGCAAAGACCGAGGAGGAGGCACTTGCCGAACTCGCGTCGATCATCGGGGAAAATCGGATTTTCCAGTCGTGCATCGGCATGGGGTATTCCGCCTCGCACCTGCCTGCGGTGATCCGCCGCGGAATCCTGGAAAACCCCGGCTGGTATACCGCCTACACTCCCTATCAGGCGGAGATCGCTCAGGGCCGGCTCGAGGCGCTGCTGAACTTCCAGACGATGGTGTGCGACCTCACCGCGATGAAAATCGCCAATGCGTCGCTTCTGGACGAGTCGACCGCCGCGGCGGAGGCAATGGCGATGTGTCACGACGCAGCCAGAGGCGGTGCGTTTTTTGTCGTGGATGGCTGCCATCCGCAGACCGCCGCGCTTCTTCGAACCCGCGCGGAGCCGCTTGGCATCGAAATCCGGACGGGATCAATCGAGGATCTGCCGGCCTCCGGCGTGTGCGGGGTATTGATTCAATATCCAGCGACGGACGGACGCATCACGAAGCTCGGACCGCTCATCGACAGGATCCACGAATCAGGGGCGCTGGCCGTTGTGGCGGCGGATCTGCTCGCGTTGACGCTGATCGAGCCTCCCGGCGAATGCGGGGCGGACATTGTCATCGGATCCTCGCAGCGCTTTGGCGTTCCCCTTGGATACGGCGGGCCTCATGCGGCTTTTCTTGCAACGAAGGACGAGCATAAGCGGCGCATGCCGGGGCGACTGGTCGGTGTGTCGAAGGATGCCGACGGGAATCCCGCGCTGCGACTGACGCTGCAGACCCGCGAGCAGCACATCCGCCGGGAGAAGGCGACGAGCAACATCTGCACCGCGCAGGTGCTTCTTGCCGTGATCGCCGGCATGTATGCGGTCTACCACGGTCCGGACGGGCTTCGCGCCATCGCCCGTCGCGTGCACAACAAGGCGGTCGCTCTTGCCGCACTCGTGCGCAAACTTGGATGGCAGGTGGATGATGGCCCATTCTTCGACACCATTTGCGTGCGTCTCGGAGAGACCCGGGCGGCGGAGATCCTTCGCCTTGCGGAGGGCTGCGGCATCAATCTCCGGCTGCTCGACGAGCATTCGGTGACCATTTCGCTGGACGAAACCACCGGCTCCCTCGACGCGTTTGCGCGGATTTTCAATCACGGCAACGAGATTTCCTTCCCGATCGAGGAGCCGCACGCGGCGATCCCGGATTCGCTTGCACGGCGCTCGGAGTTCCTCACGCATCCGGTGTTCAATCGTTACCACACCGAGACCGAGTTGATGCGTTACATGAAGCGCCTGGAGTCGCGCGATCTGTCGCTGACGACGTCGATGATTCCGCTCGGTTCCTGCACGATGAAGCTCAACGCCGCGGCGGAAATGCTGCCCGTGACGTGGGAGAAGATCGGCGGGCTCCATCCCTTTGCACCGAAGCAGCAGGCGGAGGGGTATCACCGCATGTTCGCCCAGCTCGAATCGTGGCTCGCGGAAATCACAGGATTTGCAGCGGTGTCCCTCCAGCCGAATGCGGGATCGCAGGGCGAATACGCGGGCCTGCTCGTGATTCGCGCGTGGCACCAGTCCCGCGGCGAAGGTCATCGCAACGTCTGCCTGATTCCGAAGTCGGCGCACGGGACGAACCCCGCAAGCGCCGTGATGGCGGGCATGAACGTCGTCGCTGTGGCCTGTGACGGAAACGGGAATATCGACATTGAGGATCTCCGGGCGAAAGCGGAGGAAAACCGCGATTGTCTCGCGGCGTTGATGGTGACCTATCCCTCGACGCACGGAGTGTTCGAGCGACCGATTCGTGAAATCGCAGACATCGTGCACGCTGCGGGCGGCCAGGTTTACATGGACGGCGCGAACATGAACGCGCAGGTCGGTCTGTGCCGGCCGGGGGATTTCGGGATGGATGTGTGCCATCTCAATCTGCACAAAACATTCTGCATTCCGCATGGCGGAGGTGGTCCCGGTGTGGGGCCGGTGGCCGTCGCGGCGCATCTGGCGCACTTCCTCCCGGGCCACTCGATTGTTTCCACCGGTGGTGACCGCGCGATTGGCGAGGTTGCGCAGGCGCCATGGGGCAGTGCGAGCATTGACGTGATCTCGTGGATGTATATCGCGATGATGGGGCCGGACGGTCTGGCCGAGGCGACGAAGGTTGCGATTCTGAACGCGAACTACATCGCACGCCGGCTCGAGCCGTATTTCCCGGTGCTTTACAAGGGCGGTAGCGGCCGTGTCGCGCACGAGTGCATCATCGACGTCCGCGACTGGAAGGATCGTGCCGGGGTGGATGTCGAGGACTTCGCGAAGCGTCTGATGGATTTTGGATTCCACGCTCCGACGATGAGCTGGCCCGTGCCCGGAACGTTGATGATCGAGCCGACCGAAAGCGAATCGAAGGCGGAGCTTGACCGATTCTGCGATGCAATGATCGCGATCTACGTCGATCTTTGTGCGATCGAGGAAGGCCGGCTTGATCGGACGAACAATCCGCTCAAACGAGCGCCCCATACGGCGCGACAGGTTTCCGCGGATGTGTGGGATCGTCCCTATGCGCGGGAGCACGCGGCATACCCCGCGGCGTGGCTGCGTGAGCACAAGTTCTGGCCTGCGGTGGCGCGCATCGACAATGTCTACGGCGACCGCAACGTGTATTGCACCTGCCCGTCGGTCGAGGATCTGGCGTCAGCGTGATCCCGGGTCCTTCGCGGGGGGCGGAGCGACGGTCAGCGCGTTGAATTCCGGCTCGTTCTTCAGCGGCTCGAAGATCGGGTCGCGGAACAGTCGTTCGCGGAACGGCACGCCGCCGAGTTTGAGGGACGTTGCGAGGGAGGCGATCGAGGCCTTGGGTTCGCCGATCGCGAACTGTGCGCGGGCGAGGCGGTAGAAGGCTTCGGCGGACTCCGGTTCGACCCTGGTCCACGCGGTGGAGAGCTCGACACTCTCCGACCAGTCGCCGTTCACCTCCGCAACCTGGATGAGGAAAAACAGCACCTGCGGTGTGTCGCCAAGGGTGCGACGGCCCTCCTTGGTCATCCGCTCGACATCGCTTCGGGCGCCGATGCGGGAATAGAGCGTGACCAGCTCGTTCAACGTCTCGAGCGTCGGCGCGGATCTCCATTTCGCGAGTGCGGATTCGATCTCCGCCTGCATTTCCCGCCGTTGCACGGCGAGACCCAGCAGGCGGGGAAACTCGGTGTTGTTTGGGTCGAGCGCGCGACCCGCTTCGAGCCGAGCGATCGGAGCTTCGTATTCGCCCTCCTTCCAATCCAGCTGGGCGAGCGCGACGATCGCATCGAGATTGCCCGGCCACAGCTCGAGCGCCTGGAGATAGGCGGCGCGGGCCTCGCGATCCATCTCGCGATGGGCATAGAGGTTCCCACCGGTGAGCCGGAGCTTCGAAAAACTGCGCTGTGCGTCGAAGTCGTGTTCGAAGTGGGGATCGCTCTTCAACCTTGCGACGTAGTCGGTCCAGAACTTCATGTCGCGCTCGACGGCGTCGGGCGGAAGTGTTTCGAGGGGCTCGGGTGCAAGGCGATAGAGCAGTCCGTCCGGGATCGCATAGGGATAGCTCCACGTCATCGGAAAGCTCTCCTCCACAAAGAAGGTGTGACGGTCCTTGTTTCGCTGAAAAATCCATTCCGCGACACGGCCGTGGAACGCCTGGCTGACTTCCTTGCCCGTGAGTGTGCGCACCTTCTCACCAAGTGCGGCCGCTGCCTCCTTGCGAAGCGCCTGCATTTCCTCCTGTGTCGGGAGAATCAGCGCTTCCTCCGGATAGTTTTTGTCGCGCCCGAGCCATTTCTCGAAGCTGTTTCTGACGCGCGGCCGGGCCTCCGAGTAGTGGTCGCGGATGTAGGCGAGATAAAGCCGGTCGGCGAGGCCGTTTTGCGTGAGGATGTAGAGATCGCGACGGTCGAAGTTGGGGTCGATTCTCTGATTTTTCGGAAGCGTGCTTTCCCCGAGGATGAGGTAGGTCGGGATGAATCGCCCGGGATCGGTTCCGCCGAAGACAACGCTCCCCTTCGGGAGATCGCGCAGCATGTCGTAGCCGTATTGCCATCCGAGCCAGTTGCCGCGCTGGCTGGCCTGATGGTGATTTTTTGCAATGGGCCAGATCGGGAGGAGCAGCAGTGCCCATGCTGCGGATTGCAGCCGTGGAGAGCGGGCGGAGAGCCATTGAAGCGTGAGGAGCACGCCGATGCCGCAGATCAGGGCGAATGCCAGATTCGTGTAGGTGTGATAGGGCATCTGCACCCACCAACCGGCGTTGTCGATGCGCGCCTTGTCGAGCACGGGCTGGACGAATCCGGCGCCGATGAACGCAAGAATGAGCACGTAAATCCACACCCGCATGGCTGTCGGACGACGCAACGTCCCGAGAAATGCGACAGCGAAGAAGAGCACGGCAAGCGGTGAAAAACTCCGCACAAGCTGACTCCAGAAGAACGCCGACCACTGGCGGAGCGCACTGGTCGTCGAGGGATTTGTGTCATCCTCTTCGCGCGTGACCGGCGTCTCCCTGCCGGCGACACCGAGAATTTTGCTGAGCGCCCGGAGGCTCTGATCCGAGAGGCTGCCTTTGTATTGCGAGCGGTTGAACGAGTAGAAAAATCCCTCGGGCGTGCGCGTGTAGGCCCAGTTCATCGGCGGATTCGTTGCCGATGCGACCGGCATGTAGGCGTAGGGCAGCAGGCCGATGATGAGGATGAGTGGAATGAATGCGGTGAGACGCCAGTTGAGGCGGCCGCGTTTGAGGATCAGTCCCAGCGCGAGGATGGTCGCCACCAGCCAAGTGAGACGAATCGCGGCGCGCAGAACGACCGGGTTGTTCGCAAGCATGGCGAACGCGAGATAGGCGATCAGCGCGCAGACAGCCACCGCGAGAAACAGATCCCAGAAAAGGTCGCGGCGAAGGAGCAGGACGACGAGAAACTGGAGAGGAATGACGGCGAAAACGAGGACGAGCTGGTGATTACTGAAGGCAAGGGCCAGCAGGAAAAAGCTCCAGTAGAGACCCGCGAGGCGGTCGGGATTGCGAATCCAGATGTAGAGACTTGTCAGATAAAGTCCGACGAGCAGGGCGTGAAGCGTGTAGACCTCGACGATCACCGCCTGGGACCACATCGAGAAGCTGAACGCAAACACGAGACTGATCGCGACGGCCACGATCGAAGCGGTGCGCTGCCACGCGGGTTCGCTCGCATTGAGAATCCAGAGACCGGCGTTGCGGATGAGCATCGCCGCGAGGCCAACGGCGAAGGCTCCGCAGACTCCGCTGAACACCGCGAGTTCCCAGGCGACATTTCCGAGCGGGAGCAGCTGGAACAGCCACGCGAGAATCGTCCACAGCGGGTAGCCGGTGGGATGTGGCACTCCAAAATGCTGGGCGGCCACGATGAATTCGCCGGAATCGAGAAGAGTGACGCTCGGGGCGGCGGTCCAGATGTAGGCGACCAGAGAGACCAGCGCGGCGATTGAGCCGGTGATCCAGTCCGCACGATGAAAGATGCGGAAGTTATTCATGGGATTTTTCCTCCTGGGAAATGCGCGTATGGTCGCGCAGAGCGAGCTGAATGACGCGCCATGCAGCCTCAAATGCTATGCCGGCGGTCATCTTGGTCTGCCCGACGCGGCGTTCCGTGAAGACGATGGGAACCTCTGCGATGCGACATCCGGCCGCCCAGAGCAGCCAGTGCAACTCAACCTGGAAGCCGTAGCCGTCGGCCCGAAGCTGGCTCCAGTCGATGGCGCGCAGCGCGGACGTCCGCAGCGCCTTGAATCCGCTGGTCGCGTCGGTAAGAGGCAGGCCGGTGATTGCTCGGACGAAGCGTGACGCTCCTGCGCTGAGGAGCAGTCTGTGCTGCGGCCAGTTGATCACGCGGACGCCGTCGAGATAGCGACTGCCAATCGCGGCATCGAAGCCGTCGTTTAATTTTTCGATCAGACGAGGAATGTCTGCGGGATCGTGCGAAAAATCGGCGTCCATTTCGATGCAGGCGTCGTATCCGCGATCCATCGCCCAGTGAAATCCGTCGCGATAGGCGGAGCCGAGACCGAGTTTGCCAGTGCGCGGGAGCAGATGCAGGCGGGTTCCAAAGGCCGGGTGGCTGCGAACCTTTGCGGCAGTTCCGTCGGGAGAGGCGTCGTCCACAATGAGAACGTGGACGGCTGGACCGGCCGCCAGGGCGGCATCGAGAATTTGAGTGATCGAGCCTTCCTCGTTGTAGGTTGGGATGATGACAAGGGGACGCGCGATCGGCGTGGCGTCATTCGGAACCGGGATATGTCGGGTCGCTGTCGGCGAAGCGTAGAATCGTCGGCGCGCCTTTGGAACCACCGGAACGATCACGAGTGCGCAGAGAGCGAAGAGCCAGCCGATGCCGCCTGTGACGAGACATACGGAATACCACGCGGGTGGACGAAATCGAAACTCGATGGTTTTGTCGGCCGCGCGAACGAACGTTGCGGGAAATCCGCCTGCGCCACGGAAGACCGCTCGTGGTTGACCGTCGACCGTGACGGTCCAGTCGGGATGCCACGATTCCGAGAGAACCACCCAGCCTGCAGTTCCGGGGGCGTTGAGTCGCACGGAGGATGGCGTGCGGTCCTCTGAGGCATCGAGCTTCGTGAACTCCGGCCCTTCTTCGGCCCGGGCCTGGTCGGTGGTCTTCGCGTTCGCAAGCGAAGCGGTGTCGTTTGTTGCGAGAGGATTTGCGACGACGAGATGGTTCAGGGCGCCGAGTTCGAGCGCATCGACATACTCCTGATAACCGGGCTCTGCGCGGGTGACGGATTGCGCGAAGAACGCGGGATACAGCGAGCGCGGGTTGTCGAGCACGAGAAAGCCCTCGTTCTCCAGCGAAACCGGCAGGAGCGAGCGAAACCACTGCTCGGAACTTTTCGAAATGCCCGAATCGAAGCGATCAACGAGCAGGCTGCCGATGCCGGACAGTCGCATGTAGGTCAGCAGGTCGGTGGCGGAGATCCGGGAGGCGCGCTGCATGCGAGCGGTGTCCGTCGGCATGAGGTAGCGGTTCAATGCCTCCGTCGAAAGCGGCCTTCCCGCGGTGAGCGGCAGGTCGAGAGGGAAGTATCTTCCGGTGATCGGGTAGACGCGGCCAGAGCCGGCGGCGAGCGAGTCCGTCGCCTTGCGGTAGTCGGAGAGGAGGTCGGACGACAGTCCCTCGGCGCGGAAGGGTTTGAAGTAGGGGGCAAAATCCGCCGCTGCGGCGGCGAGCGCACAGATGGCTGCGACAATGCGAACCGATGTTCTCGGGATGGTTGCGAGAAGACCGACCACGGCGAGCGCGGCGGCGACGCACCACGCGAACGTGCCGTTCAGGATCCAGAACGAATCCGGCGCGCGCAGATCGGAAAACAAGGGAAACTTCTCGAGCAGCCGGAATGCAGGGGCGAACAGGTAGATTCCGAACACGAGCAGAAAGATTGTCGTCCGCCAGCGGCATCGAGGCGTGCACCAGAAAAGAAAGGCTCCCTGCGCGGCAAGAAGCAGCCAGTGGAGGGGAATCGCGAAATCGGTCAAGGCGTCCGCCGAGGCAAGAATCTCGAAGTGTCCCTGCCACACAGTGCGGGGGCCGAGCGAGATCCAGAACATCAACAGGGCGATGAATGCGAAGATGCGAACCGCTGTGGTGCGGGGATCGAGGCGCGGCGCCTGCCACGTGCGGATGGCGGTCCACGCGACCGCAAGGAATCCGACAATGCCGAGGTAGTATCCGCCCCGGTCGATATGCAGCGATCGCGGCAACATCATGAGGAGCGAGCCATCGCGATCGAGCCAAGAGGTGGCCGATTTGGCGGAATAGGCCGCCTGCCATTGAGCGAACGGATCGAGTTCAAACACGGTCATCAGCCCGCGCTCCCGGAAGAGTGGGAGAAGCGGAACCACGCCGAGCAGCAGAACGAGCGGAGTGGACCAGAGCGCGCCGCGCACGAGGCGTCCGCGGCATTCCGGGCGCGAGAAAAAGAGCCAGAGCGCAAAGACCGCCAGGGGGATCGCCAGGGTGGCGCCCATTTTGCTCCATGCCAGCAACGTTGCGGAGTAGGAAACCGCAAGCAGCAGAGCGTCCCATGGGGTGCCGCGTTCGGCAACGCGGAGCAGCGCAAGGAACGTGAGTGGCACCAGCGGCACAGCGGTGACAATCGTCATGTGTTCCTGCCAGCCAAGACGCAGGAGGAGCTGTGGACTCAGGAGGTAGGCGCAGCCGAGGGCGAACCCTGTCCACCCGTTCCGGTCGAGTCGGGCTCCAAAGGCGTAGGCGGCGAATCCGCCGAGTGCCAGGAGGGCCAGTCCCGTGATCTTCATCGCGACGATGGGATCGCTCACGAGCGCAAGCGCGGGAGCGTAGGCCGGAACGGACGCGGCAAAGCTCATCAGCGTGACCGCCGGCGCGCCCGTCATGTAATCGGGCGACCATGCGAAGTCGCCGGAGCGCAGGAGCCGGAGAATGGATTCGATCTTCGCGGCATGACCGATGAGTTCGCCCGCAGTGAGTCCCTGTCGGAACCAGCCGAAGCCCAGAACCGACAAATAGACCGCGACAAAGAGCGCGAAAACCGGCAGGGGGCGGCGCATCGGCGACGGAAAAACTCAGGCGATGGAATTTCGCCGCATGAGCTTTTCCACGGCGGGCGTGATGGCCGCGAGATCGGCGGGCTCCATGCGGTCGATGAAGAGAATGCCGTGGAGGTGATCGTGCTCGTGCTGGACCGCACGGGCGAGAAGACCGGTCGCTTCGAACTCGAGAGGCTCGCCGTCGAGTCCGAGCGCCTTTACCCGGACGGTGGTCGGACGCGGAATGGCCCCCTGAAGGCCCGGGAAGCTGAGACAGCCCTCGGTGTCGGATTCCACCTCGCCGGTCGGGGTGACCTCGGGGTTGACGAGAACGAGAGGCATGTGTTCCTCAAGATCGACCGGCTCGCCGGAGATGATCATCTGGCCGGGCGCCTCCGCCCCGGCGACATCGATGACGCAAAGTTGCAGGGGCAGCCCGACCTGCTGCGCTGCGAGGCCGACGCCGTGGGCGTCGTTCATCGTCTCGATCATGTCGTCCGCCAGTTTGCGAATGCGATCGTCGATTTTTGTGATTTCACGCCCTTTGGCGCGGAGCGCGGGATGGCCGTATTCGACGATGGTCATGATCATATCTGGAAATGGGCGAAGCTTTATCCCGGTCAGGGAGTCGTGGGATTTTCTGCGGGTTTGGTGAAGGCGGGAATGTTTTTCACTCCGGCTTCCTTCAGAGCGTCGAGAACCTGGACGATGAGTCCGAAGGATGCCTTCTCGTCGGCTTCCATCGCGATCGGCCGGTCGGGATTCTTTTCCCGGGCTTCACGAAGTCGGGCGCCGAGTTCATCGATCGTCAGGGGGGTTCCGTCGAGAGCGATTTCGTCCTCGCCCTTTACGACAAGCACGAGAGGCTCCGTCTCGACCTCCGCGGAAGGTGTCGCGGTCTTCGACTCGGGCAGATTGATTTCAAACTGCGGCTGCGTCTTTTTGAAGGTCGTCGTGACGATGAAAAAGATCAGCAGGATTGCGAGGATGTCGATCAGCGAAACGATGTTGATCGTCGGGGACCGCCGCTTCTTGGTGTAGAAATTCATGCCACTGGTTCGATGGCAGGCTGCTGGTCGGGATTCGGGTAGCACTTGGCCAGCAGTTCGGCGGTGATCGATTCCATCTCGACGGCCATGACCTCGATCTTTCGCATGAAATAGTTGTGCGCGATCAGGCTGGGAACCGCGACGGCAAGGCCCATGATCGTCGTGTTCAGCGCCTCGGAAATGCCGCGGGCGATGATCATCGGATCGCCGCTGCTGCCGACGGTGGCGAAGATGCCGACAAGACCGGAGAGGGTGCCGAGCAGGCCAAGCAGCGGTGCGGCGCCCGTGGAGATTTCCAGGATCACGAGGCCGCTCTCCATGCGGGCGGTTTCATGACGGGCCTGCGTCTGAACAGCCTCGGCGTTGTCGGTGCGTGGCCAGGACAGGTGACGGATCAGGGTGAGAAGAATGCGCGAGAGCGGCGAGGGTTGTTCGCGAATCAGGCTGTCCAGACGCGTCAATTCGTCGCCGGGTTCAAGGCGGCGCACCTCTTCCTCGATGGCCGGAGGCATCACCGAGGATTCCCGCAGGGCGACGCCGCGGAGAATCATCACCGTCGTGGCAATGACGGAGAGGGCGAGCAGCGGAATCATGAAGAAGCCGCCTTTCACGAAAAATCCGCCGATGGCGTCGATGGCAGAGGCTGTGAAGAGGTCCATTTTGGGAAGCCTTTGACGATAGCGGGAGCCGGAGGGGGTGCAAGAGCGCGTTGCCGCTTGACCGGGAGCCGGAGCCGGGGGGACTTTTGATGGCATGGCACTCGACCTGAGCCGGCGGATGCGCCGGAACCGTTCCTCCGCGGCCATCCGCGCGCTGGTGCGGGAGACAACCCTCACCGCCGCCGATCTGATCCAGCCGCTTTTCGTGAAAGCCGGCGATCCGGAGGCGGTGCAATCGATGCCCGGTGTGCGACGCCATTCGATCGCCTCCCTGCTGGAGGAATGTCGGAAGTGTCAGGAGGCCGGACTGCAGGCGGTCGCCGTTTTCCCCTGCATCGATCCGGCGTTGAAGGACGCGGCGGGGATCCATTCCACGGCGAAGGACAATATTCTTTTCGAGGCCCTGCGCGCGATAAAGGCGGAGTTTCCGGCGCTGCTGACGATCACGGACGTCGCGCTGGATCCCTACACCGACCATGGACACGATGGGCTTCTCTCGACCGGAGGAGGGACGGTCGACAACGACGCGACGGTCGAGGCATTGTGCGCCCTTGCGATTGCCGAGGCGGAGGCGGGTGCCGATATTGTCGCCCCGTCCGACATGATGGATGGACGGGTTGGCGCGATTCGCGAGGCGCTGGACGATGCGGGATTCGAGAAGGTTCTGATCCTGTCCTACGCCGCGAAATACGCGTCGGCGTTCTACGGTCCGTTTCGCGATGCGGTGGGCAGCAAGGTGGGGGGAAATCCGTTGGACAAACGGGACTATCAAATGGATCCCGCGAATGCGCGCGAGGCTCTGCTGGAGGTGCAGCTCGACGAGGCGGAGGGCGCGGACATTGTGATGGTGAAGCCCGCCGGGCCGTATCTCGACGTCATTCGCGCCGTGCGGGAGACAACGGCGCTTCCCGTGGCGGCCTATCAGGTTTCGGGCGAGTTTGCGCAGATTCACGCCGCGGCGCGGCTGGGCTGGCTTGACTACGAACGCACGCGCGACGAGGCGCTCCTCGCAATCAAACGCGCAGGTGCGGACATGATCCTCACCTACTTTGCGCGGGAGGTTGCGGAGTCGTTGAGATAGCGGCGACGCTCAGTCCAGATGCCCGCTTTGACGGAGCGCGGTGACGATTTCCGCTGCGGCCGTTGAGCGATTCAGTGCGTAGAGGTGCAGACCGGGGGCTCCCGCCTCTAGAAGCTTGCGGCAGAAGTCGATGGTGAATGCCATGCCGCGCTTGCGGACCTCTACGCGATCTTCGCGAATGGGTTCGAGCAGAGCGCGCAGCGAATCGGGGATCGACGCGCCGCAGACCGTGCAGAAGCGCTCAAGTGCATTCCAGTCGATCACCGGCAAAATGCCCGGGATGATCCGCGGCTCGCGGCCGAGGAGTTGGGTTAGGTGCTCCCGCATCTCGAGGTAGGGGGTGACGTCAAAGAAGCATTGGGTGATTGCTGCGCACGCGCCCTTTTCGAATTTTCGGCGGAGGTTCTCCCAGTCTGCCTCACGCGAAACGGCATCGGGGTGCTTTTCGGGAAACGCGGCGCAGAGGATCGCAAACCGGCCATCTTCGCGAATCAGATCAATGAGATCGCTTGCGTATTCGCATCCGCCGTCGGTGGGGATGAATCGCGGCTGGCCTTTCGGAGGGTCGCCGCGCAGCGCGAGCAGATTTTCAATGCCGTGCGAGGCGTATTCATCGAAGAGCGAGCGCAACTCCGCGCGCGTCGCGTTCACGCAGGTGAGATGCGCCATCGTGGCGACCCCGGTCGTGCGGGCGATGTGCTCGACAACCTCGCGGGTTTTCTCGCGCGTGCCGCCGCCGGCGCCGTAGGTGACGGATACGAAATCGGGTCCAAGAGGGACGAGCTGGTCGATCGTGTCCTCGAGCGTGTGCCAGCCGCGCTCGTTCCTCGGCGGGAAGAATTCGAAGGAAAGCGTGCGCGTCTTGCGCGCGAACAAATCGTCCAATCGCATGAGAGGGCGAGCCTAGGCGCGGGGCAGCGAAGGTCGCAAGCTCCAGTCGCCCGGGCGTGTCTGGAAGATAAGTTAAGCAATAAAAGATTGACGGCACTAACATTTTGGAGCATCCCTTTCCGCATGCGAGGGGGAGGAATATGGCTGGCTGGATTGGTGGTTGTGGCCCTTGCGGGACTTTGGGGCTGCGGCAGACCCGTCGAGTCGGGAGACACCGGTGAAGGCGACGGGGCCATCCGGGTCGTCGCGACCGTGGGGATGGTGGGCGACATCGTGCGCAATGTCGCGGGGGATCGCGCCGACGTAACGGTCATCATGGGAGAGGGTGTCGATCCGCATCTCTACACGGCCTCCCGTGACGACGTGGCGAAGTTGGTCGGGGCGGATATGATTTTTTATTCCGGCCTCATGCTGGAGGGGAAGATGGCCGATACGCTTGTCAAACTTGCACGGAAGAAGCCGGTTGTGGCGGTGACCGAGTCAATCGACAAGGAATCGCTTCTGTCCCCGGAGGAAATGGAGGGGCACTACGATCCACACCTGTGGATGGATCCCCTGGCGTGGGCGAAGTGCGTGGATGCCGTCGCCGATGCGCTGGCGGAACACGATCCCGCGGGCGCCTCGACCTACCGTGGCAATGCGGCAGCCTGCAAGGCGCGCATGGAGGCGCTGCACGCCTACGGGAAGCAGGTGCTGGGTTCGATTCCTCCGGAGAAGCGCGTTCTGATCACCTCGCATGATGCCTTCAACTATTTTGGTCGCGCATTCGGTCTCGAGGTGCAGGGGGTGCAGGGACTTTCCACGGAGTCGGAGACGGGATTGCAGCGCATCAATCAACTCGTGGACCTGATCGTCGACCGCGGTGTGGAGGCGGTCTTCGTGGAGACCAGCGTGCCTCGCAAGAACATCGAGGCCCTGGTGAATGGCGCCCGGGCGCGCGGTCACGAGCTGCGAATCGGCGGTTCGCTCTTTTCCGACGCGATGGGTTCGGCCGGGACCTACGAAGGAACCTACATCGGGATGCTCGACCACAACATCACGACGGTGGCCCGCGCGCTGGGCGGAGAAGTGCCGGCCGGTGGATTTCAGGGGAAACTCAATGAACCGTGAACCCCGGCATGCAACGACGGAACTCGGGCACGAGCACACGCCCGGCTCACCGTTGTCCATTCACGACATGACCGTCGCCTACCACCGCAAACCGGTGTTGTGGGATGTGGACCTCGACGTGCCTGCGGGGAAGCTCGTTGGCATCGTGGGGCCCAACGGTGCGGGAAAGAGCACGCTTATCAAGGCCGTGATGGACTTGATTCCGAAGGCGTCGGGCAGGGTGCTGGTGTTTGGGAAGCCGTATCGCGAAAGCCGGGGCCGCGTCGGATACGTGCCGCAGCGCGAAAGCGTGGACTGGGATTTTCCGGTGAGCGCGCTCGATGTGGTGACGATGGGACTCTACGGAAAAATCGGCTGGTGCCGACCGGTCTCGAGGAAGCACCGGGACGCCGCCAGGGAGGCGCTCGACCGCGTCGGAATCGCAGACCTCGCCGGACGGCAGATCAGCCAGCTTTCCGGAGGGCAGCAGCAGCGGACGTTTCTTGCGAGAGCACTCGTGCAGGATGCGGATCTTTATTTGATGGACGAGCCGTTTGCGGCGGTGGATGCCGCGACGGAGCGGGCGATCGTGCAGGTGCTGCAGGATTTGCGCGCGGCGGGAAAAACGGCGGTGGTCGTTCATCACGATCTCCAGACCGTCGAGGACTACTTCGACAACGTCATTCTCATCAACATGCGCGTGGTTGCCCAAGGACCGTGCAGTGTGACCTTCACGCGCGAGAATCTGCAGAAGACCTACGGCGGCCGGCTGACGCTGCTCGACGAGGCCGCCGAGGATGGCGAGGAGGGAGAAGCACTGAACGGCTCACGCCCATGCAGGATGTTGCGGCGCTCGCTGCTGGCGGGCGTGGGGCTTCTCGCGATCTGCGCCGGTGCGGCGAGCGGAGCCGACAGTCTCGCGGGCCGTTCCGTAGCGTGGCCTTCGACGGATGAGATCGTTCGCGTGGCGACGCTGCGCGATCACAACACCCGGGTGGTCCTGCTTGGAGCGACCCTGCTCGGAATGGCCGCTGGGCTGGTCGGCAGCTTCACGTTGCTGCGCAAGCGAGCCTTGATGGGAGACGCTTTGAGCCATGCCACGTTCCCCGGGATCGTGCTGGCGTTCCTGCTCGGGAATGCCATGGGACTAGGCGAGAAGTCGCTGCCTCTGCTGCTCGCCGGCGCGACGCTGTCCGGCGTGCTCGGCGTGCTGACGATCCTGCTGCTCGGAAGGTTCACGCGAATCAAGGAGGACACCGCTCTTGGCGTGGTGCTCGGAGTTTTCTTTGGCCTCGGGGTGGCGCTTTTCAGGGTCGTGCAAAATCTTGGAAGCGGTTCCGCGACCGGCCTGCAATCGTTCATCTACGGCAAGGCGGCCTCGATGGTGCCGCAGGATGTCGAATGGATCGCGGCGGCATGCCTTCTCGCGATCGTGGTCTGCGCGGTGTTTTTCAAGGAGTTCCGTCTTCTCTGCTTCGATTCCGGTTATGCCGCCGGGCAGGGGTGGCCGGTGCTCGCGCTCGATACCGTGATGATGGCGCTGGTCGTGACCGTTACGGTGGTTGGCCTGCAGGCGGTGGGCCTGATTCTGGTGATCGCGTTGTTGATCATCCCCGCGGCGGCGGCGCGTTTCTGGACGGAACGCATGGTTTCGATGGTGTGGATCGCGGCCGTTCTCGGCGGATTGAGTGCGATGCTTGGCGCGGCGGTCAGTGCCTTGTTTCCGAAGCTCCCATCCGGCGCGATGATCGTGATTGTCGCGGCGTCGGTCTTCGGCTTCAGCATGCTGCTGGGTTCCGCACGTGGAGTGCTGCCGCGCACGGTGCGTCAGCGCGCCCTTCGGAAAAAGGTCGGCCGGCAAAATCTCCTCCGGGCCATTTACGAGATCAACGAGCTGTCCGGCGACGATGCGTCGGTGGTCGGCTTTGACACGTTGCAGACGAGGCGGTCATGGTCCGCAGCGGAACTGCGGCGACAGGTGGAGCGGGCGAAGGCTTCCGGAGATCTGGTGACGACGGCCGGCGGCGTGCGACTGACGCAGACGGGGCGCGAGGAAGCGGCGCGAATCGTGCGCAACCACCGGTTGTGGGAGATGTATCTGATCACGCATGCCGATGTGGCACCCAGTCATGTCGATCGGGACGCCGACATGATCGAGCATGTGCTAGGCACCGCGATGATCGAAAAACTCGAGGCCCTTGTGGAGGAGGAACGGCTGCGAAGGAACGTCCCCTCGAGTCCGCATCCGCTGCAACCATGAGTGGCGTCTTTCACGGCTGGAGTTGGGAACTTGATGGCTGGATCGTCGTGGTCGGCGTCCTGTGCGCGATGGCGTGTGCCCTGCCGGGAAATTTTCTCGTGCTCCGGAAGATGAGCATGATGGGCGACGCGATCAGCCACGCGGTGCTTCCGGGACTCGCCGCCGCGTTTTTTCTCAGCGACAGCCGCGCGAGTTTTCCGATGTTTGCGGGGGCGGTCATCGCAGGGGTGCTGACAGCCTTGTTTACGGAATGGATCCGCGGGCATGGGAAGGTGGATGAGGGGGCGTCGATGGGCGTCGTGTTCACAACGCTTTTTGCGATCGGACTCGTAATGATCGTGCAGGCCGCGGATCACGTGGATCTGGACCCGGGTTGTGTCCTGTATGGCGCGATCGAGCTCACGCCGCTGGACACCGTTCGCGTCGGAGCGTGGGAGATTCCGAGGGTGGCGGTCACGTTGTTCTGCGTCCTCGCCGTGAACGCTGCGTTTGTCATCGCCTTCTACAAGGAACTCGAGGTGAGTTCGTTTGATTCTGCGCTTGCCACTTCGATGGGAATCAACGCAACGGCGATGCATTATGCGTTGATGACGCTGGTTGCGGTGACCGCGGTCGCGGCGTTCGAGGCGGTGGGAAACATCCTCGTCGTTGCGGTGATGATCGTGCCTGCGGCGGCTGCTTCCATGCTCACGGATCGCCTCCCGATAATGATCGTCTGGAGTCTTGCGATCGCAGTGCTCGGCGCAGTGGCGGGGCATCTAGGCGCGGTCGGTGTTCCTGCGGCGTTCGGCTGCGGCAGCGTCAGCACGGCCGGATCGATCGCCGTGGCGCTGGGTGTCCTTTTCGGACTGGCCGTGCTGTTTGGTCCGCGGCACGGGTTATTGAGCCGTGCGACGCATCAACTGCGCCTGTCGTGGAGAATCGCATCCGAGGACGTGCTGGCGATGCTCTATCGAATCGAGGAACGGACGGTGGATTCGGATATGCTCGCAGAAGCAATGCGTCTTCCGCGTCTGCGGGGATGGCTGCTTCTCCGGGGGCTCGTTCATTCCGGGCTCGTCACACGGAAGGGTGCGGATGTCGAGTTGACGGAGAAGGGTCGCATGATGGGGCGCGATCTCGTTCGCTCCCACCGGCTTTGGGAGACGTATCTCTCACGGTATGCAGCGCTTCGCGAGGACCATCTGCACCTCTCCGCCGAACGCCTCGAACATGCGACCGGTCGCAACATTCAGGCGGGTTTGGTCGAACGGACGGATTCCCCGGAGGTTGATCCGCAGGGAAAGCGGATCCCGCCGCCGACCGACTAGTCTTTTTCCCTGTCCGGCGTCTCGAACTCGAAGCCGTGCAGTTTTTCGGTCTCGTCCGGTATCGAGAGGACCTTCCAGATGCACCAGCCGAAGAGCGTCGTGACGGAGCCGATGGAAAGAATGAGAACGATCCAGCCTCCGGTCGTCATTGAGGAGCCTCCGATGAGTTGATGATCGGTCTGCGATAGGCGTCGGCACGGTGGACGAGCAGCGCGACAAATGCGCCGAATGTCAGAATGATGCCCACCGCGCCCCAAGCCACGGGATTCGGGTTGGGGCCGACGAGATCCAGCACGTAGCCGCTGATCTCCGCATGCGTGCTGCCGAACTGGATCCCGAAGAGGTTCTGCAGCGTCCACAGCGCGAAGATCCCGAGCAGGAAGACCGGACAGAGCACCTGCATGATGGGTTTGAAGATCCATGGAATCCGGATCGCCGCGCCGAGATGAGCCTCCTCGAAGCCGCGTTTGATGCCGAAGACCCACGCGAACGCAATGATCTGGATGGTCGCGAGCACGAAGATGAGAAAGGTCCCGACCCAGAAATCCAGAGTGTCGAGCGCCTTGAGGTCCTTGCTGAACCAGACGACGAATCCTGTGCCGAGGGCGGTGATGATGCCGAGGATCGACACGGATTGCTTGCGACCGATGTTGAGGGACTCTTCGAGAAACGCGATTCCCGGCTGCAACATCGAGAGCGAGCTGGTAATTGCCGCGAGGAAGAGGAGGAAAAAGAAAAGAAACCCGAAGAGCCAGCCGACCGGAAGTTTTGCGAACACGAGCGGAAGAACCTGAAATCCGAGCCCGAACGTTCCCTGGCCGGCCACCCCCGCGATGCCGAGGAAGGCGACCGCCGCGGGCAGCGTAATGAGCCCGCCAAGAGCGACTTCGCAGAATTCGTTCGCGCTCGTTGCCGAGAGACCGCTGAGCACGATGTCGTCGCGACGACTGAGGTAACTGGCGTAGGTGACGATCACGCCAAAGCCAACGCTCAGGGAAAAGAAAATCTGCCCGGCGGCGGCGAGCCAGACGCCGGGTTTGCGCAACTCTTCGAGAACACCGATCTTTCGAACCCGCAGTCGATCCGGCGCCGCAGCCGCCTCCCGCTCGGCCTCTTCGATCGAACGTTCGCTCACCAGTTCGCGGTCGCGCTTCCAGCCCGTGCCGTCATATGACTCCATGACGACCTTCTGGGGATTCCACATGAAGCCGAGGCCGTTGCTGACATTGCGGTCGGGATGCGCCGGGTCCGGCGTTCCAAGTGTGAGCACACGAACAAGAATGATGATCGCAAGCACGATGAGTGCCGGCATGGCCCAGGTGCAGAACCATTCGATCCCCTTTGCGATGCCCCGGTAGATCAGGAAAAAATTCAGGAGAAAAACGAAGATGATGTAATCGCCGACCTGATCAAACTGGAATCCCACCGAGGCGCCGTCCTGTGCGCTGCCGATGTAACGCGCGAAGAACGCGCCGGCTTCCCCCGGGGTCGAGAAATGCATCCGGCCTGTCAGAAAATTCATGGCGTATCCCAGACACCAGGACTCGATGACCACGTAATACATGTAGATGACGACCGGAACGATGACGCCAATGACCCCCAGATATTTTGCCGCAGGATGACGGAGCAGGGCGTGAAATGCGCCGGGGCAGGAGTGGAAGCCCCGTTCGCCAGCGTGCCGGCCCATCGTCCATTCCGCCCAGCAAATGGGCAGCCCTATGATGAGCAGGGAGATGAAGTAGGCGAGCATGAACGAGCCGCCGCCGTATTGCGCAGCCTGCCCCGGAAAACGCAGGAAGTTTCCCAGGCCGACGGCACTGCCTGCCACCGCGAGGATGACACCAAGTCGTGAGCTCCATCGTTCCCTGGGGGCACTCATTGGCCGGGGAGGCTAGCGCACCGATGGGGCGATGCGCAATCTTCCGCCGCCGAAAACCCCGCGCCGCTCACCGGCCAAAAACTTTGTGAAAAATTTCACTTGCCCCCGGGGGAATATTTGCGATGATGTTCCTCGTTCTGGGGGGAACAGTGGGCCGTCGTAACACTCGTTGCGGCGGCCCATATCTTTTCCGGCGATCCTCCGGCCGGATGGAGTTTGCGCTCCGCGGACGAAATTTTTCGTTGCAATCCTCGAAGTCCGATGGCACTTTTCCACCATCAATCGCGGGATGGAGCAGCCCGGTAGCTCGTCAGGCTCATAACCTGAAGGTCGTAGGTTCAAATCCTACTCCCGCAACCAATTTCAAAGCCCTGTAAGTCAGCGACTTACAGGGCTTTTTGTTGGTTCCATTTTCTTTCTGAAATCAGGTCGAAAAGCGACTTGTGCCCAGAATCGAATCGATTTTGTGCCCAAAAGGGTTCCGCGCAGCCAGGCCGCCTCCGAAACGGGACGGAATTCCCGCAATCTTTGGAACGAGGCATGGCATCGATTTACAACCGCGGCACAACCCAGGCCGCATCCTGGTGGATCAAGTTTTCCGATCCGCGCACGGGCGTGGTCCACAGGCGCAGTCTTGAAACGGCGGATGGCTACCGTGCGCGACTTCTCCAAAAGAAACTCGAGCACCTGCTGGCACTTCGCCGCCCGCAGCTCTCGGACATAGAGATCCCTCCTGCGGTTCTCACGGTCATCGACTAGAAATCCTCAACGGTCGTCCCACAAGTGTGCAACGTGCCGCTGCCCCCCACGGCACCGGCGACGGTGGTGACCGCCAGCCCCAATCCGGACCGAAGGATGTCAACCCCGAAGGAGTTCATGAATCTGTCTGCGTCGAGTGAAGGGAACCTTCCATCGCCGGCAGATACTGACGAGATCTGCGCGACCATTGCCAAACCCAAAATGCGCAAGATGCACGGAGGGCACCTTCTCCATTGAAGACACAAGTCACTAACTAACGAGAGTTGAGTAATGGACCGTATTTGTCCGATACTCCCTGATAATCTCCCCCGGAAATGTCTTCAGGCTTCTACGCACATTCCGATCCCGCTCACCCCGACCCGGCGGAAGCAAGCCGGTATTGGGAGCCATTGTTCAGCCCGGAGTGCCCGGCTCTGAGCGGGCAGCATTGCGCTGCGTGTGAAACCTTGGAGCGAATGCACGGGCATCTGAACAAGGTGGCATGGTGGACGGCCAAATTCGCGGCAGAGATTTATCCGGATGGTTCCGACCGTGAGGCGGCACGACGGTGGGGTCATCTCGCTGGGCTCTGGCATGACCTCGGGAAGTTTTCCGAAAGGTGGCAGGCTTATCTTCGGACCAAGGCCGACATCCATTCCGATGAAGTGATCGGTCGAATGGACCATTCGACGGCGGGAGCCAACTACGCAGCGTCGAGATCGGTTTACGGACAACTAATGGCTTACGCGATTGCCGGTCATCATGCCGGACTAGCGGATGGAACAAGATTGCGCGCGCGATTAACGCAATACTCCACTCTTGCAGAAGTCATTTCACCTGCGCGAGCTGCAGGACTCCCTCTGGATCTGGAAATTCCCGCACCGCCCTTTCAAAAGCGAACCACTCCCAAGGAAAACGCCTTCGGATTTGGCTCGTTTGTCCGGCTGTTGTTTTCGTGCCTAGTAGATGCCGATTTTCTCGCGACGGAGTCCTTTATGGAGCCGACGCGGGGCGCACAACGTCCTCTCTGGCCCGCCGACTTGCTCTCTAAAATGAATGCTGTCCTCCATCGGCATATCGATAAGAAGCAAGCCAGCGCGCCGGATACATTGGTGAATCGGCAGCGGAAATTGGTTCGCGAAGCCTGCTTGGAAAAGGCCGCGCTGCCCCCGGGATTTTTTTCCCTCACGGTTCCCACCGGCGGCGGAAAGACGCTCGCGTCGCTCTCTTTTGCGCTCGAGCACGCATTGAAGCACGGCCTCCGACAGATCGTCTATGTCATCCCCTTCACATCGATCATCGAACAAAACGCTGGGGAATTTCGCTCCGTATTCGAAGAGCTTGCGAAGGAACTCGATCGGGATGTCGTGGTTGAACATCACTCGAATCTCGACCCGGATCGCGAGACGACCGCCAACCGTCTTGGCGCGGAAAACTGGGATGCGCCGCTGGTCGTCACCACCAGCGTTCAGTTTTTCGAATCTCTGTATGCCGCGCGCACCTCACGATGCCGAAAGCTGCATCGGCTGGCACGAGCCGTAGTCATTTTCGATGAAGCTCAGGCACTCCCCGTGTCGTTGCTCGCGCCATGCCTTGCGACAATGAAGTCCCTCGTCCGGGATTTCGGTTCCACGCTCGTCCTTTGCACTGCCACGCAGCCGGCGCTCAAGCACCGAAAGAACTTCGAGATCGGATTGGACGCGGATGAAGTGCGGGAAATCATTACGGATCCGCGGGAGCTTTTCCTGTCGCTACGCCGAACGCGCGTGGAGCCACTCGGAACCATGCCCGACGAGGCTCTGGTCACTCATTTTCAAGCGCAGCAGGCGGACACCGCCCTTTTCATCGTGAACCTCCGCCGACACGCTCGTGCGCTCTTCGAGCGCCTGAGTCACCTCCCCGGCACGTTCCATCTGTCGGCGCAGATGTGCCCCGAACACCGCAGTCGTGTGCTGGAAGAAATCCGAAAGAGACTCGACGAAAATCTTCCCGTCGTGCTGGTGGCCACCCGCGTGATAGAGGCTGGCGTCGACATTAGTTTCCCCTTGGTTTACCGGGCGGAAGGAGGCCTCGATTCCCTGGCCCAAGCCGCAGGACGCTGCAACCGCAACGGCGAAATGCGCGACGATACGGGCACCCCCGCTCTCGGGCGGGTCTTCGCATTCCGGTCGGCGGATTTCCCGCTTCCTCCCGTTTTGAAGGATATGCAGGAAGCGGCCAGCGCGGCTGGACAACTTGAAGAGAGACACCGTGCCGATCTTCTTGGGCTGGCGGCCATCGAAGAATATTTTCAACTCCACTACTGGCAGCGTCGCGAACAAACGAACGGATGGGATCAGCCGCCGGGAAACGCCCCGTCGATTCTCTCGAACTTCGAACTCGGCAGCTCCGGAGCGGAACTTTTTTACAGTCTCGGCTTCGCGTCTGCGGCGGAGGCGTTTCGCCTGATCGACAGCCCGACGAAACCCGTGATCATCCCGTGGGGAGAGAAAGGCGAGACCCTATGGACACGCCTGCGCAGTGGAGAAATCGGCGGCTGGGCTCCGTCGCGAGCCGATTATCGCGTGGCGCAGCGACTGACGGTCCAGATCCCTATCGGCTCATGGGAAAAACTAAATCAACAAGGCCAGTTCCACCTCTTCGCCGAAGGAGCCCTCCCCATGCTCATCAACGCGAGGCTCTACGACGAGCGGATCGGCCTCGATACCGACAACCCCACTTTCGACGGAATCATCTAGCCCAATTTTTACACCAATGGCCTACGGAATTACTCTTCATGTCAGCGGCGATTTCGCCTGCTTCAGTCGCCCGGAGCTTCATGTGGAGCGGCTCTCCTACGAAGTCATCACCCCCTCGGCAGCTCGCGGGATTCTGGAGGCGATTTACTGGAAGCCTCAAATCGCGTGGCGGGTTGATCGCATACACGTGCTCAACCCCATTCGATTCACGACGATTCGCCGGAACGAGATCGCGGTAAAGGCCTCGGAGCGCAATGCACGAAGTGCGATGAATGCGGGACGTGGCGACATTGGCATTCTTATCGAGGATCATCGCCAGCAACGGGCCGCGACTCTTCTCCGCGAGGTTTCCTATGTGATCGAGGCGCATTTCGACATCCTCGACCGGCGGTTCGAGCGCGGCGGACCGGAAATGTCCGGAAACGACGCTGCGGGCAAACACCTCGATATGTTCAATCGCCGAGCGCGACTTGGACAGTGCTTCCACCAACCCTACTTGGGCACACGGGAGTTCCCTGCACGCTTTTCTCTGGTGGAAGGCTCCCTTCCCGCGTCGCAGTTACCCGACGATCAGCGAAATCGCGACCTTGGGCTGATGTTTCACGATTTCGTCTACATCCCAGATCCCAAGGGCAAGGTGGTCGAGTCGAACCAGCGCCGCCGGTTGCGGGCGGAAGCACGCTTTTTCCACGCCCGGCTTCGCAACGGCGTGATGGATGTTCCACCGCTTTCTCAAACTCTCGCCTGAACCATGATTCTCCAAGCTCTCCGTGGTTACTACAACCGTCTCGCCGACGACCCGCACAGCGGTGTCGCGCGTCCCGGTTACAGCGAGCAAAAGATCACTTTTATCGTTGTCCTGAATCCCAACGGCACGCTCCACGAAATCAAGGACGGGCGCCGCGAGGAGGTGACGATCTTGCGAAACGGCAAGCAGAAGGTCGATTTGCGCTCCACACCCATGATCGTTCCGGGCGGAGCAAAACCATCCGGCTCGGGTCTAAATCCGGGATTCCTGTGGGACAACACCGCCTATCTCCTGGGTTACAAGCCTGAGGATCCCAATCCCCAGCGCACACGCGAAAGCTTTGAAGCCTTCCGTGCCCGCCATTTGGAGGCGGAAGCTGCGATCAATGACACCGCATTTTCCGCCGTTTGCCGCTTCTTGGAAGGGTGGAATCCCGAGAGGGTGGGGGAGTATCCTGTCCTCGCAGATCTCACAACGGGGTTCGGGGTCTTCCAGATTTCCGGAGAACAGGAATACGTCCACGATCGCGCTGCCATTCGCGCTTGGTGGGACTCCCAGCAAGAAAGTGCGAAATCCGGAAAAATCGGATTCTGCCTTGTGACGGGGCGGGAGTTACCCCTTGCCACGCTGCATGAACCGGCGATCAAAGGAGTGGTTGGAGCCCAGCCGGGCGGAGCAAAATTGGTGTCGTTCAACTGTGACGCCTTCGAGTCTTACGGGAAAGAGCAGGGAGAAAACGCTCCCGTAAGCGAGGAAGCGGCCTTCGCCTACTGCAACGCTCTGAACCTGCTCCTTGGCCGGGAGCGGCAACGCCTCCAGATCGGAGACGCGACCACCGTTTTCTGGACCGATCAGCCGAGACCAGCCCCCGGCGAAATAGCCGCGGATGAACTGGTCAGCTTCCTCCTAGATTCCGCTCAACAAGAACCTCAAGACGCGGGCTTGAAGAACCGCATTCGAGCGGTGCTGGAAAAGGCCGCGCAAGGCCAGCTCGCGGCCGACGATCTCGGCAAGGCAACCACGCCGTTCTACATCCTTGGTCTTTCACCAAACGCTTCGCGGCTGTCGGTGCGATTCTGGCACCAGAGCACGCTTGGCGAAATCAGCGAGCGACTACAGCAGCATATTCAACGGCTTGCCCTCGTTCGCCAGTGGGACGAGACCGCCAAAAACCCTGATCCCCTCATTCCATCCGTCTGGCAGATTCTGCGGCAGACCGGGCGGGAGGCGAAGGACATTCCCCCCCTCCTTGGGGGCGCGCTCATGGAAGCCATCCTCAGCGGGGGCAAATATCCCGACGCTCTCGTCTCGGCCATCCTCCGTCGCATCAAGGCCGACCGCGATGTCAATTACCTCCGCGCCTGCGCCCTCAAGGCGTGGCTCATCCGCAACCAAGAACAATCCATCCAACCCATGCTCGACGAAAGCAATACCCAGCCCGGTTATTTGCTCGGCCGGCTATTTGCCGCCTTGGAAAAAACCCAACAGGACGCCCTCGGCGATGTGAACGCCGGCATCCGCGACCGATTCTATGCCAGCGCCTCCTCGACGCCGCGTGCCGTGATGTCCCGCCTGTTGAAGATGTTCAACTTCTACATCGCAAAGCTCGAAGGTGGCCAAAAAACCAACCGCGAGAAGCTCGTGCAGGACATCCTCGACCCGTTGCGCGACTTCCCCGCCCATCTCACGATCGAGCAGCAAAGCCTCTTCGCTCTCGGCTACTACCACCAACGCAAGGCGTTCTTCACCAGGAAAGACGACTCTTCCAAAAACTAAATCCCACCATCCAATCCCAAAACAATCACACCCATGAACCGCTACGACTTCGTTTATCTCTTCGACGCTCAAGATGCGAATCCCAACGGCGATCCCGACGCCGGAAACCTCCCTCGTGTGGATACCGAAACCGGCCACGGCCTCGTCACCGACGTCTGTCTCAAGCGTAAAATCCGGAACTTTGTCCAACTCACAAAACCGGAATCCCAAGGCCAGGACGGCCCGGGATTCGACATCTATGTCCGCGAGAAAGCCATCCTTAACAACCAGCACCTCCGCGCCTACAAGGCTCTCGATCTTGATCCCAAAAAGGCCAAGCAACCCGAGGTGGAAAAAACGCGCGACTGGATGTGCAAGAATTTCTATGACATCCGCTCCTTCGGAGCCGTGATGACCACGGAAATTAACTGCGGACAAGTCCGCGGTCCGGTGCAGTTTTCCTTCTCCCGCTCCATCGATCCGATCGTGACCAGTGAATTCTCGATCACTCGTTGTGCTGTCGCCACGGAGCGTGAAGCCGAGAAGCAATCCGGCGACAATCGCACGATGGGACGCAAATTCGCCGTTCCCTATGCGCTCTACCGCACGAATGGTTTCATCAATCCATTCCTCGCGGCTCAAACGGGATTCTCCGACGAGGATCGGGAGTTGCTCTTCACAGCCCTCGAAAACGCCTTCCAGTTTGACCAGTCCGCGGCACGTCCAGCGGGGAGCATGAACCCACGCGCTCTTTTGGTCTTCGAACACGACTCGCAACTCGGTTCTGCCCCGAGCCACAAGCTCTTCGACCTCGTTTCGGTGAAGAAAAAGCCGGAAGTGGAGGTCGCCCGTTCGTTTGCAGACTACGAAATTTCCATCGACGAGGCGGCGCTTCCGAGCGGCGTCACCCTCATTCGCCGCATTTGAGCCAGGTGCCTGACGAGCGCGACATCTTTCAAATCTGCGTGGACGCCGCAAAGGCTGCCGGTCTGGAGTTTCTCCTCATCGGCGGCCACGCGGGGAACGCGCGCGGCTACGAGCGAACCACGCTCGACTTCGACTTCCTGATCGCCGGTCACGACCTCGGGGCATGGAGTGAAATTCTCGAGGGCGCCAACTACCGGTTAAATCACGGAGAACATTCAGGCATTCGCGCAGTTCGTTCCGGGAGAGGGCGAAGGGTTTCGAATCGATCTGATGCTTGTCGACGCCGCCACCTTCCGCAAGCTGATCGAGGGCAGCGAGTGGATCGATTACGGGCGCCGCCTCGTGCGGGTCGCCGGAGTGCTGCATCTGATCGCGCTCAAATTGCACGCCCTTCGCAATGCAGACCGCGCATTGCTCGCCAAAGACTATGTCGATATACTATCGCTTATCCGCCGCAACGCCTTGAGTCCCGCGTCTCCAGAGCTTCTGGAGATCCTGAATCGCTATGCCACCGACTCCATCCGCAAACGACTCCTGCAAGACCTCCAGCAGCCTCTTTGATCTGGATCTGCCGGTCGTCGGGGAAAGCGAAAGCCCGCTGCCTCTCGAAGAGCCGTCCTACGAGCTGATGTGCCAGCATGCGCTCTTTTTATTGCGTTCGGGGGGACAGCCCGTCTCCCAGCCCAATCCTGAGCCGTTCGTGCTCGATTAAGGCCACATGGCAGCCGGCTATGGAATCCATTCCCATATCCGCGCTGCAGCATTTCCTCTACTGCGAGCGGCAGTGCGCCCTCATCCATGTCGAGCGCGTATGGGTGGAGAATTTCTTCACCGCCGATGGGCGCGTTCTACACGAGCGCGCACACGAAGGGCCGTCAGAGTCGCGGCCGGGACTTCGCGTCGCGCGCGGTCTCGCTATCCGCAGTGAACGCCTCGGCATCCATGGACAGGCGGATGTCGTGGAATTCCACTCGGATGGGTGCGTGGTGCCGGTCGAATACAAACGCGGCAAGCCGAAGACACACCGCGCCGATGAGGTGCAACTCGCCGCGCAGGCGCTCTGTCTCGAGGAGATGCTCGGCGTTTCCATCCCTAATGGGTGCCTGTTCTACGGCAAGACCCGACGGCGCCAGGAGGTCGACTTCGATTCCTCGTTGCGGCAGCTCACGCAGGAGATCATCGCATCCACTCGGGACATGCTCGCCCGCCAGCACACACCTCCGCCTGTCTTCGAGGCAAAGAAATGCTCCGCCTGCTCGTTCCTCGAAGTTTGCCTGCCGAAGCTGTCACGGCGTTCAGCTGCCGCACATTGGTTCGAGCGGGAACTCGCCTCTCATCTCGAAGGCTGAATCTTCGCCACCATGCGCCAGCACCTGAACACCCTTTTCGTCACCCGCGAAGGTGCCTATCTCGCGAAGGACGGCGCTGCGGTGGACGTGCGTCAGGAGGGCAAGTCGTTGCTTCGCGTGCCGCTGCTCAATCTCGACGGCATCGTCGCTCTCGGCTACGACATCGGTGCGAGCGCGCACCTCATGGCTGCTTGTGCGGAAGCCGGGGTCACTCTTTCCTTCTGCACACCCAACGGACATTTCCTTGCCGCGGTGCAGGGCTTCACCTCAGGCAACGTCCTCCTTCGCCGCGCGCAATACCGCGTCGCCGACGATCCTTCCGCATCAACGGCCATCGCTCGCTCCATGATTGCCGCGAAGCTCGCCAATACACGCACGGCCTTGCAACGCGCTGTGCGTGATCACGGTTCCACACCCGCCATCGAGACGGCCACGGCGATACTGGCGCGAAGCGCGACCGCCGCGATGCAAGCCCCCAACCTGGAAACATTGCGCGGGATCGAGGGCGATGCTGCCGGAGTGTATTTCCGCGTCTTTGGAGGCCTTATCAAAGTTGATGGATTTCCGCCGTTCACAGGGCGTCTCCGCCGCCCTCCACCCGATCCGGTCAATGCGTTGCTTTCGTTTTTCTACAGTCTGCTTGCTCATGACTGCCGGTCGGCACTCGAGTCCGTGGGACTCGATGCTGCCGTCGGATTTCTCCACCGTGACCGGCCTGGCCGTCCGTCGTTGGCTCTCGATCTGATGGAAGAGTTTCGGCCCGTCCTCGCCGATCGAGCCGCATTGACCCTATTGAACCGCCGTCAGCTCTCACCGTCTGATTTTCGCACGGACGAGCTCGGGGCCGTTGAGCTTCGCGACGAAGCACGCAAAACCGCCCTCACGACATGGCAGGAACGCAAGCGTGACGAGATCACCCACCCCTTTCTCGAAGAGAAAACCACCATCGGATTGCTTCCCTTTCTTCAGGCCCGACTTCTTGCGCGTTACCTGCGCGGCGACCTCGATGCTTATCCTGCCTTTCTCTGGCGATAGAACCCATGCAGCTTCTCATCACCTACGATGTCGCCACCAGCACGGAAGGTGGACAGCGCCGGCTCCGCCGCGTCGCGAAAGTGTGCCTCGATTACGGACAACGTGTGCAAAACTCGGTATTCGAATGCCAAATTGACCCTGCGCAGTTCGTCGAGCTGAAGAAGAGGCTGTTTGCCATCGTAGACCTCGAACACGACTCGTTGCGATTTTACAACCTGGGCGCGGATTGGGATCGCCGGGTCGAACACCACGGCGTCAAACCTTCCATGGATCCCAATGGATCCCTGATCGTGTGAACGCGCGAACCGCTAGCGACCACGTCTGACACAGAACGTTCGCGGCCCTCAAAAATCTCTGACGGGCAATGATCTTTGAAATTTGAAATATCGCTTTCCAAGCGACCCGTGCCGTTTGGCAGATGGTTCGCGGAAACTGGAAGATTGGCGTTTGAGAGTGAAAGACTTACCCTCAAACAGTCGCTCCCCACGCGGGAGCGCGGATTGAAACTCACGGAAACCTTGCTTACGGCGGCAACAATGGGTCGCTCCCCACGCGGGAGCGCGGATTGAAACCCCGTCAGCAGCGGGCAATCCACGCACGCGCCGCGTCGCTCCCCACGCGGGAGCGCGGATTGAAACGCGCTGCATCTGAAATGGATGAAGCTCTACCGCCGTCGCTCCCCACGCGGGAGCGCGGATTGAAACGGTGGGGCACTCGAACCAGATGACGCGGTCGAGATGTCGCTCCCCACGCGGGAGCGCGGATTGAAACATCTCCGCCGCGATCTCCTGGATGCGTTTCACGGGTCGCTCCCCACGCGGGAGCGCGGATTGAAACATCTCCTTCCCTCAACCCGAACCCGAACCCGAAACGTCGCTCCCCACGCGGGAGCGCGGATTGAAACAAGAGCCACGCCGGCATGAGCGCCGAGAAGGTCGGTCGCTCCCCACGCGGGAGCGCGGATTGAAACACCAGCTCCCTCGCATGGGCGCAGTGGTGCCGCGTCGCTCCCCACGCGGGAGCGCGGATTGAAACACCCGCGACAGCGCCCTCCACGTGAAGATCGAAGGTCGCTCCCCACGCGGGAGCGCGGATTGAAACATCCTGGGCGTCTCCCACATCGGCAAGACCTGGGGTCGCTCCCCACGCGGGAGCGCGGATTGAAACCGTGAGCCGCGGTTGCGCCGCGTGCGTCAGCTCGTCGCTCCCCACGCGGGAGCGCGGATTGAAACGCATCGCACCACGTCGCATAGCACTTAGCTAAGGTGTCGCTCCCCACGCGGGAGCGCGGATTGAAACACTTGGGAATCGGCGAGTGACCGGCCTTCCGGGGTCGCTCCCCACGCGGGAGCGCGGATTGAAACACTCTGCGCAAGGGATTCGTTTTTGCGTTCGACCGTCGCTCCCCACGCGGGAGCGCGGATTGAAACTGGAAGTGGTATCAGGAGGATCCGGAGGAAGGCGTCGCTCCCCACGCGGGAGCGCGGATTGAAACCGGGCGGGATCGTGGCGGTGGCGGAACTGATTCGGGTCGCTCCCCACGCGGGAGCGCGGATTGAAACACAACCGCCTTGGAATGGACGGGATCGAGATTCGTCGCTCCCCACGCGGGAGCGCGGATTGAAACACTCGCAGATTCTCAAGAGCGGGCGGTCGGCGGGTCGCTCCCCACGCGGGAGCGCGGATTGAAACACAATGGTGAAGGTGGAATTCAGGGCATGACCATGTCGCTCCCCACGCGGGAGCGCGGATTGAAACTCCCGGGCGAGGCGACGCTATCCGTCAACGGGAGTCGCTCCCCACGCGGGAGCGCGGATTGAAACAGCTCGTCGGTGTTATAGCTTGGCTCAAATCGACGTCGCTCCCCACGCGGGAGCGCGGATTGAAACGCGATCGCTTGTGCGAGCGTCTGCCCGTTCGGCGTCGCTCCCCACGCGGGAGCGCGGATTGAAACCAAAAGTGACGCGCAACGAAACTTGCAAGGTCGCGTCGCTCCCCACGCGGGAGCGCGGATTGAAACTGCGCCAGAAGATACTCGGATCGTCTCTCATGGAAGTCGCTCCCCACGCGGGAGCGCGGATTGAAACTTTTTCCCGCCATCCGAATCGTCAGCCTCAGTCGTCGCTCCCCACGCGGGAGCGCGGATTGAAACGAAAGGTTCTCGGACAATGAATCCAGATTCGAGGTCGCTCCCCACGCGGGAGCGCGGATTGAAACCGCGTGGCAGACGAGCTGGAGGAGCACGGCAGCTGTCGCTCCCCACGCGGGAGCGCGGATTGAAACCGCCGCTTGTGTTTGTTGTGAGCCACCGTCCCGGTCGCTCCCCACGCGGGAGCGCGGATTGAAACACCAACCTTGATGAAGCCTTGAGCATCGCGCAGGGTCGCTCCCCACGCGGGAGCGCGGATTGAAACGGCACCAGTTTGCGCACTCGCAAAAAGTCGAATCGTCGCTCCCCACGCGGGAGCGCGGATTGAAACATCCCCTTTCTCATGAGGAAGCATTGGCCGAAATGTCGCTCCCCACGCGGGAGCGCGGATTGAAACACGTTCGCCGGCGCGAACGCCACATCGTCGAATGGTCGCTCCCCACGCGGGAGCGCGGATTGAAACAGCACCCCGGAACGGAACCGCTCGCCGAACTCCGGTCGCTCCCCACGCGGGAGCGCGGATTGAAACATGTTAAGCGTTACCGGCTGAGCTCATATTGCAGGTCGCTCCCCACGCGGGAGCGCGGATTGAAACCGGAAGTTGGTGCCGGCGGCGGTGTTCAGCACGAGTCGCTCCCCACGCGGGAGCGCGGATTGAAACTCCGCCAGCGACGCGAGCGAATAGAGCGGCCCGCGTCGCTCCCCACGCGGGAGCGCGGATTGAAACATCGCCGATCTGGCGCGGCTCTCCGTAAACGCTGGTCGCTCCCCACGCGGGAGCGCGGATTGAAACCACGCGGAAAAGCGATGACAGTGCAGAAGATCAAGTCGCTCCCCACGCGGGAGCGCGGATTGAAACATCTCGTCGTTGCCAATCGTCTTGGTGACGAGCGTCGCTCCCCACGCGGGAGCGCGGATTGAAACATTGGCCACGCTTGAGCGCGCGTGTCAATGGAGTGTCGCTCCCCACGCGGGAGCGCGGATTGAAACACCCCAAGCGGCCCCTCCTCATCCACCCACGACGTCGCTCCCCACGCGGGAGCGCGGATTGAAACATTCTGAACGGCCTTGTTTGTCTCTTTCCTCCCCGTCGCTCCCCACGCGGGAGCGCGGATTGAAACACTGGCTTCCCGTCGCATGGCTCAAGCGGGCCTGTCGCTCCCCACGCGGGAGCGCGGATTGAAACATAATTCCCCCTGTTGCTCGGTAACAAATACCGAAGTCGCTCCCCACGCGGGAGCGCGGATTGAAACACAGACTCCCAAATTTTCAACGCTAAATCCCTTTGTCGCTCCCCACGCGGGAGCGCGGATTGAAACTCGGACAATGAACCCTGATTCGAGGAATCCCACGTGTCGCTCCCCACGCGGGAGCGCGGATTGAAACGCGCAATGAGCCTCGATCGCGCGAATGATGCGCCGTCGCTCCCCACGCGGGAGCGCGGATTGAAACCGGTATCAGCGCCATCCCAACCAAAGACGGCTGCCGTCGCTCCCCACGCGGGAGCGCGGATTGAAACATTTCCTCGCGGCCCTCGCGCCATTCTGGGGAATGTCGCTCCCCACGCGGGAGCGCGGATTGAAACGGCGGCCGTTAGACTCGCCAGCATTTTTCCGGCAGTCGCTCCCCACGCGGGAGCGCGGATTGAAACACGGCTGCGGACACTGGCCCGTTCGTCGCATGGAGTCGCTCCCCACGCGGGAGCGCGGATTGAAACGGCGATATCTGGCCGAAAGCAATTGACGGCGGAAGTCGCTCCCCACGCGGGAGCGCGGATTGAAACTCAATAACTCGCGTCATGGGGGAATCCCTTGTTGAGTCGCTCCCCACGCGGGAGCGCGGATTGAAACATTGCAGACAATCCGCGAAACGTAGGCCGGTCCGGTCGCTCCCCACGCGGGAGCGCGGATTGAAACACCGGAGAGGAAATGGAATTGGATATTGTCGCAATGTCGCTCCCCACGCGGGAGCGCGGATTGAAACATCGCGTTTGACTGCTAAGTTTTCCAAACCAAAAAGTCGCTCCCCACGCGGGAGCGCGGATTGAAACTGTTCGGCGGCGAGGTAGCGGAGAAGGCGGGGGAGTCGCTCCCCACGCGGGAGCGCGGATTGAAACAAACGACGCGCCGAATCTGCATTTTCTGCGGGGTGTCGCTCCCCACGCGGGAGCGCGGATTGAAACGCCTAGGTCGACTTCGGACAAGTCGGGACCATCGGTCGCTCCCCACGCGGGAGCGCGGATTGAAACCCGAGACTACTGCGCCAGACCTAAGCCGGGCGCAGTCGCTCCCCACGCGGGAGCGCGGATTGAAACTGATCGCGTCAAGCAGGCGGCTGACGATATCGAGGTCGCTCCCCACGCGGGAGCGCGGATTGAAACATGCATTATCGCCGTATCGCAGGCGCTTGCCAGGTCGCTCCCCACGCGGGAGCGCGGATTGAAACGCGGCGTCCTCGAAGAGATTTCCCTTTTGCACGCGTCGCTCCCCACGCGGGAGCGCGGATTGAAACATGATTTTGGTCTTTGGTTTAGTGTTGCGTCGCTCGTCGCTCCCCACGCGGGAGCGCGGGTTATATACCAAGGTATAATTGAGGCGTCTGTCGGCGATGATAGGCTCGCCGCCGTATGCACTCAGCGGGCTGGAGCACGAATCGTCCGCAAGCCGGGACAGCGATTTGCAGGTGCCTCTGCAAAAGCGAGTGTCGAGGCAGCCTCAAAAGTGTATTCATCAAGACGAAACGGAACGCCCGTTCGATCTGGAGTCGAAGATGAACCTCTCTCCGCAAAACCACGATCCGTCGGGCCACGGTGGTGAGTCATTTCCAGACGGCTCTAAAGACACGATCACGTCCCGACGCCGTGAGGCTTACCTAGCTGCCGCCCAAAAGCTCAGTCGCACGGGAAGCTTCGGATGGAAGATTCCTTCGGGGGAGGTTTACTGGTCGGCGGAGACATTTCGCATCTATGAATACGATCCCGCCACGCGTCCCACCCTGGACCTAATCTTGCGGCGGGTTCACCCCGACGACGCTGAAATGCTGAGGGACACGATCGGTCGGATCACTCGCGACAAGGAGGATTTCGATTTCGAATTCCGCCTGCTGATGCCGAATGGATCGGTCAAGCATCTGCGCGCCGTAGCCCATCCCGAAACGGATGCGAACGGCGAAGTCGAGTTCGTCGGAGCTGTGATGGACATCACGGCGAATAGGGAAACCGAAAACAAGATCCGCCGGATCATCAACACGGTTCCCGCGCAGATATGGACCGCAGATGCCTCCGGACGGATCGACTTTATCAGCCAGCGACAGCTCGACTATTTTGGGACGAATCTCGAGCGGGCGGGCGGACACGAGCTAGGACGCTATGCGCATCCCGATGAGGCCGACGCGTGTCGACGCCAATGGAAGCAAAAGATTGAGGAAGGAAAGCCCTTCGAAACGGAGGTCCGGTTGAGGAGATTCGATGGGGAATACCGCTGGTTCCTGGTCCTGGCATCGCCGCTCTTTGACAACGAAGGAAATATTTCCGGCTGGTATGGAAACAATATCGACATCCACGAACGCAAGCAGGCGGCGGAGAAGCTTCGCGAGACTCAGGACTATCTTACGGAAGCACAGCGACTGAGCGGCACGGGCAGCTTCGCGTGGAACCCACACACGGGTGAGGTGCTCTACTGGTCCCACGAGTGCTTCCCGATGCTCGGTTTCGATGAGCGCGACGGGATTCCGTCCTTCGAATCATTTCTGGAGCGGATTCATCCGGACGACAGGGCGGGCATGGAAGGGCCTCTCTTCGAGGCCGTTCAAAACAAGGCGGACTTCATCCACGAGTATCGGGTCATTCTCCCGAACGGCGACGTGAGGGACATTCGGGGAATCGGGCACCCGGTGTTGGACGCATCGGGGGAACTTGTGAAGCTCGTAGGTAGCGTGGTCGACAACACAGAGCGCAATCGGGCTCAAGCTGCCTTGCGCGCGAGCGAGGAAAGGTTCCGGCTCATCGTCGATAATATTCCAGGTCTTCTCTGCACGCACACCCCGGATGGCAAGCTGGAGTTCGCCAATCAGCGGCTGCTCGACTACACGGGCCGAACCCAGGCCTCGATCTGCGATTGGGACTGGGTGTCGCTGATTCATCCCGATGATCTTCCGGACACGCTCAAGCATTGGGGGCATTCGATTGCGACCGGACATCCATATTCGGTCGAGCATCGCACGCGTGGCGCCGACGGAATCTATCGATGGTTTCACGTTGCCGGACTTCCGCTTCGAGGCGAGGACGGGCAGATCGTGCGCTGGTATGTTTTAGTGAATGCCATCGACGATCGAAAGAAGTCGGAAGAAGCATTGAGCAAAGCCCAGATGGAACTCGCACACATTACGCGGGTCACGACGATGGGCGAGCTTACGGCCTCCATCGCCCACGAGGTCAATCAGCCGCTCTCCGCGGTCGTGAATAACGCGAACGCCTGCGTGAACCTTCTGTCCGAAGAGACCCCCGATCTCGACGAGGTGCGGGATGCGCTCGAGGAAATCGTGGAAGATGCCGACCGTGCCGGTGCCGTGATTGCCCGGATCCGTCAACTCGCCAAACGAACCCCCGTCGAGCAAAAGCCCGTCGATGTGCGAAGCATCGTAGGAGATGTGCTGCTGCTGGCCCGTGCGGAATCTTCGATGCGCCGGGTCACGATTCGCACGGATTTGCCGACTGAGTCACTGCTCGTGCTCGGTGACCGGGTCCAGCTTCAGCAGGTGTTGCTCAACCTCGTGGTGAATGGCATGGACGCGATGAGCGCCGTCGACGTGCTCGAACGCAATCTCCTGATCCAGGCGTGGCGTGAGAATTCCAAGGAGCAATCGGAGATCGTCGTGAGCGTGAAGGACTCCGGCGTGGGGCTCAGCAAAGAAGACGCAGATCGGCTCTTCGAAGCCTTCTACACCACGAAGGCGCAGGGAATGGGGATGGGATTGTCCATCAGTCGTGCGATTCTCGCCGCTCACGGAGGAAGACTCTGGGCTGAGGAAGCTCGTCCAAATGGAGCGAAATTTTTATTCAGTCTGCCGACGGCAGATGACGCGGCGTCATGACGGAATCCGGCCCCATCGTGTTTGTCGTTGATGACGACGCGTCTGTGCGTCGGTCCACCGAGCGTTTGATGCGATCCGAGGGGCTGAGGGTTTTAACGTTTGCCACGGCACGGGAATTTCTAAAGCAGCCGCACACCGACCGCCCCGCCTGCATAATCCTCGATGTTCGTATGCCGGGACTAAGCGGAATAGATCTCCAGGCGGAGTTGAAAGCTTCGGGGATTGATGTGCCGATCATTTTCATGACCGGGCACGGGGACATTCCGATGACCGTGCGCGCAATGAAGGCCGGGGCAGCGGAGTTTCTCACCAAGCCAGTTAAGAGCCGCAATTTGATCGAAGCGGTTCGGGTGGCCATCGAGCGCGATCGGGAGGCCAATGAAGCGAAAGCTGCGAATGACGAGCTTCGCACTCGTTACGAGAGTCTCACGCCGCGGGAACGCGAGGTGATGAACCTTGTCGTGAAGGGCCTCCTTAACAAGCAGGTCGCCGGCGAGCTCGGCACGAGTGAAATCACCGTGAAGGTCCAACGAGGGCGTGTGATGCACAAGATGGCAGCGGAGTCGCTTGCTGACTTGGTCCGCATGGCGGAGAAGTTACAGCTTGCCGTCTGATCGTGTCGGTCGATCGCGGGCTGCGTATCATCGGTGGGGCTGCGAGGGCCGCGGCGGGGTTATACAAAGGTATAATGGAGAGGCCGTCCAAAGGTGCGCTACGTTTGTCATCATGAATCAAAGTAGCCTGAACAAGGCGCCCACAGACCTGCTTGTATCTGTTGTGGACGACGACGCCTCGGTCAGGAGTTCGATGCGCAGACTCCTTCGCAGTTCGGGCATGCGAGCCGAGGCTTTTGCGTCGGCTGAAGAATTCATTCAGTCGGGATTTTTAGACAGCACCGCCTGCCTGCTTCTCGATGTGTCCATGCCGGGAATGGGAGGCCTGGAGTTGCAGCGACGGCTCGCGGAGATGGATCGGAGGATCCCGATTGTTTTTCTCAGCGCGAAGGCGACCGAAAACGAGGAACGCGAGGCCCTCCAACAAGGAGCTGCCGCGTTCCTGCACAAGCCGGCGCGGCAGGAGGCTCTCCTGATCGCCATTCGCACCGCACTCACCGATCGCGCGAGCTGAGCGCATCGATCGCATCCTCACGCCCGCGGGCGTCTCGCGGAAGCCGGACTTTCCGCAGCTGTTCATGAGCGTCGCACGCAGCGGAATCGCGAATGGTGACGTCGTGCGCTCGCAGCGATCGCAAGGAAGCCCGATGGATTCGACGTCGAGGAATTATACGAACGTATAAGACACCTAGGTATAATTGCGGAACTGATCACCGCAGACCTACGTTGGCGATGTGAAAACGAACATCCCAACCAGCAAAAAAATCGTGGTGATCGGTGGCAGCGGACGCATCGGCTCCAAGGTCGTCGAGAACCTTCGTCAACTCGGCCACGACGTTGTGGCGGCATCGCCCTCGACCGGCGTGAATACCATTACCGGTGAGGGCCTTGCCGAGGTCCTGACCGGCGCGCAGATCGTCGTCGATGTCGCGAACGCTCCCGTGTGGGAAGACCAAGTCGTTCTCGAATTCTTCGAGACCTCGGGCCGGAATCTTCTCGCGGCGGAAGCGAACGCCGGTGTCGCACATCATGTGGCGCTCTCCGTCGTCGGCACCGAGCGATTGCTCACGAGCGGATATTTCCGCGCGAAGCTCGCGCAGGAAAATCTGATCAAGGCCTCGCCGGTTCCCTACACGATCGTTCGCGCCACGCAGTTCTTCGAATTCGTGGACGGCATCGCCCAGGCGGCGACCGTCGGAGCGTCCGTCCGCGTCCCGGAGGCAATGATGCAGCCCATCGTTTCGGACGATGTGGCGGCGGTTGTGGCCAAGGTCGCGCTGCAGGCCCCGCTCAACGGAACGGTCGAGACAGCAGGGCCCGACAAGATTCGTCAGGACGAGCTCGTGCGCCTCTATCTCGAGGCCACCGATGACCCGCGCACGGTCGTGACCGATCCGAGCGCGCTCTATTTCAACATTGCGCTCAACGACCGGAGTCTCACTCCCGGGGACAATCCGATCCTCGGCTCGACACATTTCACATCTGGAAACCGCCGGACAGGTCGATGAGGTTGCCGGCTGCCTGGATGGCATTCGTCTCCGGGCGGCCGGCAATGCGGCAAAGCCATCCACACCTACTACGAGCATGAAAGCCTTTATCGCACTTTGGATCGCACGTCGGCTTGGAATCCGCGCCCGGGATTTGCGTCGGGCACTGCGGGACCACCAACGACACGAGCACGCGAAAATTCTCGAGTTCGAACATCGCTCACGCGGCCTTCGCCTCTACGCCGCATGGATTCGGAACACGCCAGCACCCGGACACCGCGTGAACAAAACACGTCCGCCTTTACCGAATGTAACCGAAGGGACCTTCCACGCCCCGGAGAAGATCGCCGCATAGCGGGCCAACGCCGTCGATCATCCATTCCACCTCATTTCGAAGACATGAAATCCATCGATCCATCACAAAATCCCAAGGTCGATCGCCGCATCCGCGAGTTCCTCGGAGCACTGAACTCCAGCGGCGGCAAGCCCATCGAAACTCTCACTCCCGCCGAGGCCCGTAAGGTGCTCGTAGACGCACAGGCCTCCGTCCCGCTGGATCTGCCTCCCTGCGCCATCGAGGAGAAAACGATTACGCAGGACGGGCTGGACGTGAAACTTCACATCGTTCGGCCCTTGGGAAGCGATGCCGTGCGGCCAGCGTTCATCTTCGTCCACGGCGGCGGATGGATTCTTGGCGACTTCACCACACACGAACGCTTTGTGCGCGATCTGGTCGTCGATAGCGGATTTTCCGCGATCTTTGTCAACTACACGCCGTCGCCGGAGGCGCAGTATCCGACGGCGATACACGAAATTCACGCCGCTGCAAGGTGGGTGGCAGCCCACGGCGAAGAGATCCGTGTCGACGGAAAGCGGCTGGCCATTGTCGGCAACAGCGTCGGCGGCAATATGACGGCTGCCGTGACGCTGCTCGCCAGGGACAAAGGCGGTCCGGAGTTTAAATGCCAGGTGCTGTTCTGGCCGGTCACAGACGCCAGTTTCGAGACGGATTCCTATCTCGAGTTCGCAGACGGCTACTTTCTCTCCCGGGCGATGATGGAGTGGTTTTGGAACGCCTACGCGCCGGATCCCGCGCAGCGCGACGAGATCTACGCTTCGCCGCTCCGCGCAGATCCTGAGCAGTTGAAAGGACTGCCTCCCGCATTGGTCCAGGTAGCTGGGAATGACGTCCTGCGGGATGAGGGGCTCGCTTATGCCCGAAAGCTTGATGCCGCCGGCGTGGATGTCACCTCGGTTCGATACGAGAGCCTCATTCACGACTACGGCCTTTTGAACGCGATCAGTCAGGTTCCGGCCGTGCGCGATGCGCTGCATCAAGCCGCGGAGATGCTGAAGAAGCACCTCCGATAACTCTCACCTCGGTGGAAATCATGAATCAGCAACGACTTTTGCTCTCCGGATTCGGCATTACCTCGAAGGCGGCAGATGTCATCCAGGGAATCGATTTGACCGGGCGCACTGCGATCGTCACCGGAGGTTATTCCGGCCTTGGACGGGAAACCGTCCGGATTCTGCTTGCCGCCGGGGCTCGCGTGATCGTGCCGTCGCGTGATGTGCCGCGGGCTCGCCATGCAATGGCATCGATTCCTGGCGCGGAAGTCGAGCCGATGGATTTACTTGAGCCCGACTCCATCGATGCCTTCGCCTCGCGCTTTGTTTCCAGCGGCGCTCCGCTGCATCTGCTGATCAATAGTGCCGGCATCATGGCGTGCCCGCTTATGCGGGATGCACGTGGATTCGAGTATCAGTTTGCGACCAATCACCTCGGGCACTTTCAACTGACGGAAAGGTTGACGCCGGCCTTGGTTGCCGCCCGAGGCGCACGAGTGATCTCCGTGTCCTCGCGAGGACACTGGATCTCGCCGGTCGACGTCGAGGATCCAAACTTCAAACATCGCGCCTACGATCCCTGGCTGGCCTACGGACAGTCGAAGACGGCGAACATCCTCTTCGCCACCGAACTCGATCGCCGAAGCGCGTCCGATGGCATTCGTGCTTTCTCGCTCCATCCGGGCGCCATCGTTGAAACCGGTCTCGCGAAATACATGACGAGAGATCAGATCCGCGCGGCCGGCGGATACGATGAGAGGGATCGACCGGTGGTCGCCCCTTCCAGGGGATTGAAATCCGTCGAACAAGGTGCCGCGACCATTGTGTGGTGTGCAGTGAGTCCGAGCCTCGATGGACTTGGCGGCCTTTATTGCGAGGACAACGACGTCGCATCGATCAGTGAGGAAGGCACCGGCGACTCGGCTCCGTCCGTCGATGCCACGAGTGGCGGTGGAGTCAAACCATACGCCATCGATCCGGGTAACGCTCGGCGGCTGTGGGAACTCAGCAGTCGGCTTCTCAATCTCAATTCGTGAACCCGTATGAAAGACCAAGTCCCTCTCGAGACGAAAGGAATCGGCAAAGATCTTCTTGGTTCGAGTTCCACACATGCGGGCTTCCGCGGCGACGTGACAAGCAAGACGTCGTGTCGATGCGCGTGCTGCTCGAACACCTGTCTTCGAAGGAAGAGCCGTCTCTCTCCCTCCACTTCGTATCCCCCGGCAGCTCCTGGCGAACTCTCTGCGGCTGCCTGAAAGCGACTCACAGCCACCACTCAAACACACGACAAGAACATGAAAACACAACAAGAGCACCAATCAAACAGACGCGAGTCGGGATCCCAGCTTCCGACTCAAACAGACGAGAAAAAGCTAACGCTGGACCGGCGCGAAATTGCGGAAGGCCTCGCTGAAAAGCCCGGACACGACGAGCTAGTTCCCTCGCGTTATTCGCTGCAGGTCGGAGAGATCGAAGTGCTCGTAATCAGCGACGGCGTGCTGCCGCTGCCGACGGCGATGTTGGGAACCAACGTCGATCCCGCCGTCCGAGACGCCTGGCTGGACGAGCAATTCCTATCACCTGGAACGACCGACTGGCCGCTAAACGCGGTCGTGGTGCGGAGCGGCGGACAGACTGTTCTCATCGACGCCGGGCTGGGGGGTGACCCGAACTTGGATCTGCAGAGGGCAGGGAGGTTGAATTTACGACTCGAAGCCGCTGGCATCGATCTCGCATCCGTGACGGACGTTGTGCTTACGCATCTGCACATGGACCACATCGGCGGGCTGCTTGTCGACGGCGTGAAGGATCGCCTGCGCCCGAACGTGCGTATCCACGTTGCGGCCGCAGAAGTCGCTTTTTGGCAGTCGCCGGATTTCTCGCGCACCGCAATGCCAGAGGGCTTTCCGGATGCGCTCCGATCGACCGCGAAGCGGTTTCTGAATGAATACCGCAACCAATTGAAGCAGTTCGACGACGAGTCTGAGGTGGCACCAGGGGTCGTAGCCTGTCGCACGGGCGGTCATACTCCCGGCCATAGCATTGTTCGCCTGTCGTCTGGAGGTGAGCGACTGACGTTCGCGGGCGACGCTGTATTCACGGTTGGATTTGATCAACCCGATTGGCACAACGGATTCGAACACGACCCAGAGGAGGCGGCACGCGTCCGGATGCGTCTGTTCAAGGAGTTGGCCTCAACCGGCGAAGCGCTGGTGGCCACTCACCTCTCGTTTCCATCGGTCTGCCACGTTGCGGAAACCGATGATGGCTTTCGCTGGGTTCCGGCTGTCTGGGGGCACTGACACATGAAAACTCTGACTGACAAAGTCGCCCTCGTGACGGGTGCATCAAAGGGTATCGGTGCCGGAATCGCCAAAGCTCTCGCGGAAGCAGGCGCCGCGGTTGTCGTGAACTACGCGTCCGACGAGGTTGGCGCGGAACGCGTGGTCGCGGAAATCATCGAAGCCGGTGGCCGTGCTCTCGCCATCCAGGCGAGTGTCAATCAGCCCGAGGATGTCGAGCGGCTATTCGGCGAATCGAAAAAGGCCTTTAACCGCCTCGACATCCTCGTCAACAACGCGGGCGTCTTCAAATTCGGCCCATTCGAGGAAATCACGCCGACGGAGTTCCACCGCGAGTTCTCGATCAACGTGCTCGGCCCCATTCTCACACTTCAACAGGCCATTCGGCAGTTTGGCTTCGAGGGTGGGACCGTAATCAATATCAGCTCCATTGTCGGATCTCACTCGCAGCCGAACGCGCTGCTCTATTCCTCCACCAAGGCCGCTCTTGGGAACCTCACGCAGGGGCTCGCCGCGGAGTTGGGCTCCCGGAGGATCCGCGTCAACGCGATCGCTCCGGGTTACACACGAAGCGAGGGCACCGAAGCGGAGGGACTCTACAGTGAAGAAAGCCTCAAGCACTACGCGGCGATCACCCCGATCGGCCGGCTGGGCGATCCGGCGGACATCGCCGCCGCTGCGGTGTTCCTGGCGTCCAGCGCCTCTCACTGGATCACCGGAGAAACCATCCGCGTCGCTGGCGGCGCTCGCTGAAGTCAAGGACGCGCGCACGCACTGCATCCATCCGAGAATTCAACGAATCAGACCGCCATGCCCACCATTGAATTCATTGAGGGAAAAAGGGCGACGCCGGTGGACTGCGTCGAGAAGACACAAACGCTTCTCGACGCGTCACTCGCCGCGGGACTGCCTCATTTCCATGCGTGCGACGGACAGGCACGCTGCTCGACATGCCGTGTCCTCGTCATTGATGGGTTGGAATCCTTCGGTCCGCGTTCAGCGAAGGAGGCGGACCTGGCCTCGCAGCGCCACTGGCCCGACAGCGTTCGGCTTGCCTGCCAAAGCTGTCCGTTTGGTCCGGCGAAAGTTCGCCGACTTGTGCACGACTTTATCGACGCCGATCTTGCGAATCACCAGGCCGACGGTTGGCCGGCGGCGGAAGAGAAAAAAATCGGCGTTCTATTTTGCGACATCAGCGGGTTTACGACGATCGCGGAGAATCAACTCCCCTACGACATCGTCCATTCCCTCAACCGCTTCTTCAAGCAGCTCGGAGACCCCATCTACGCCAGTAACGGAGTCATCAATAAATACCTCGGAGACGGGATGCTGGCCCTCTTCGGCCTCGACAACGCATCGCACGAGGAATGCGCGCGTCGTGCCGTGCGTGCCAGCCTGCGAATGCTCGACGCCGCAGAACATCTCAATGCCTATCTGCAAAAGCATTTCGGCTTCTCTTTCGAGCCACGGATTGGCCTCCATTACGGCTCTGTGATCGTCGGGCAGGTCGGGCATCCCGACAAAATCGATTTCACCGTGATCGGTGATCCGGTGAACACGGCCAGTCGGATCGAAACACTGAACAAGAACCACGGCACTCGCTTGCTTGCATCGGAGGATCTGATCGCCCCAATTCTCCCCTCGCTGGAAGTGGGCCGAAGGTTCGAGACTCGGATTCGAGGACGCCACGAAAGCGTGCGCTTGGTCGAGGTCCTCGGCCTGCTCGAGCGCGATCCCATTTTCCTCGTCCAGTCCACATACGAAATCATCGCACCCAAGGCCGAAGCTTTCGCCGCGGATTTCTACGAATGTCTGTTTGCAAGGCATCCCGAGATCGAGCCGCTCTTTGCCCGCACCGAGAGGGCCACCATGCAGCTCATGCTCATGCGGATGATCGGAGTTGCCGTGCGCGGTCTGCACAATCTCCCGGAAGTCCTACCCGGTCTTCGAGACCTTGGAATGCGTCACGCGGGTTACGGGGTTCGACCCGCACATTTCGACTTCGCAGAAGATGCACTTCTCCACGCGCTCGCCTTGCACCTCGGCGCCGCGTTTTCGCCCGAGGCACAACAAGGGTGGCGGGACGTTTTCGCCCTGCTTCGCCGCACCATGCTCAGCAGTTTCCCGCCAATGCCGCAATCAGCGGAAAGCTCCAACGAAAGTCCAATTCAGCAGTGCGCAGCATGATGACGAGAATATGTGTTTACGCGGGCTCCAGCTTCGGAGCGTCCGAGGAATATGCCAAGGCGGCTTCCGCGTTCGGAGTGGTCTGTGCGCAGCGGGGCCTCGGCATCATTTACGGCGGCGGAAGCGTAGGGCTGATGGGGATTCTCGCCGACTCCGCGCTCGACGCGGGAGGGGAAGTCATCGGAGTGATTCCTCGTTCAATGATCGCAGAGGAACGAGCGCATCATGGCCTGACGGAACTCATCGCGGTGGAATCGATGCACGAGCGCAAACGTTGTATGGCTGACCTCGCCGACGCATTCGTTGCGCTTCCCGGAGGCATCGGGACCATCGAGGAAGTTATCGAAATCTTTACCTGGCTGCAGCTCGGTCTGCATCTCAAGCCGGTCGGCCTTCTCAATACCAGCGGCTTCTACGATCTTCTCCTGCGCTTCCTGGAGCATATGCGGGACGAGCAGTTTTTAACTCCGGCGCATCACGCGATGCTTGCTGTGGAGAGTGTCCCAGATCGCCTGCTCGAACGCCTTGCCTCCACACGGCACGTCTCAATTCCGAAGCCCATCCATTCCACCTCATACGGTCTCGACCGGAGCTCCTAAACCTCCAAACACCAACTATGAAAACGACAGTTATCCATCTCGACGATCGCACCCGCGGCACGCTCCGCCACGCCGCAAGTTACTTCCGTTCTTGTCGTGTCGCCGTCGTGTTCACGTGTGCAATGGGGATTTTTATTTCCTCACTCTCCGCCGCGGTCGGGGAACCGGTCGTTGTCACGAATCTGATGACCAAAGATCTAGTAAGCGTGCCAGGCAAGGAGGTCACCATGATCACCGTGGACTATGCACCCGGCGCCGCTGATCCGGTGCATCGTCATAATGCCAGCGCCTTTGTTTACGTCCTGGAGGGATCAATCGAGATGCAGATGAAGGGAGGAAAGAAGGCATTACTCCATCCGGGCGACACGTTCTTCGAGGATCCCCACGGAGTCCACCTCGTCGGACGAAATGCCAGCCGCACGAAGCCGGCGAAATTTCTCGTCGTCCTCATCAAGGAAAAGGACGCGCCGATCCTTATCCCGACAGACGAGTAGGGCCACGCACTGGCCTCGTTTTCGCACGACGTCCTCAAGCCGCCATGAAAACAATCTCCATGCTCGACGGTCCGTCCGGCGATCGGAACTGCCTTCGTCATATGTTCCGCTTTTGGCGAATGATCCGAAGAGGAAAGTAGCGAACTCGCCGAGTAAAGGTGGCTGGATTGCCATCGTGGAATCGAAGGAGGTTGTCGATTTTGGCATGGCAAAATCTTTGGCCGATGAACTCAAAGGAATCATTGCCATAATCCAGGTCTCCGATGCGACGGGCGAGGTGGGCTATCTGTCGTATGCGCAAGAGAGCGCTTCTTTTGCGGAAATCCGGAGTTGGCGTGGAGGGATGGGAAGGGAAAGATGCGCAGCGTGAGTGAGCATGCGACTTCACTGGTCCCCGATGTTCCGGAGTCACCGTGTGTGGCGGTCGATGTCGATCGGGTTCGGGAGAATATTCAGGCGATGCAGCGCCGCGCGGACGAATGCGGTGTGGACCTGTGGCCGCACGTCAAGACGCACAAAATTCCCGAGATTGCGCGCTGGCAGCTCGAGGCGGGGGCCGCGGGATTGACGTGCGCGAAGATTTCGGAAGCGGAGGTTCTGCTCGCAAGCGGAGCGAAGCGGATGTTTCTGGCGTTCGGACTCGTGGACGAGCGACTTGCGCCGCGATTGCGCAGAATCGCGGATTCGCTCGACGAATTGCGGCTCGCGGTGACCGGCGGCGCCATGTTGAATGCGATCGAAAGGGTGGTTGCTTCCGCGGGGCTGGCGGAGATGCCGGTGATGCTGGCGGTCGACACGGGACTCGATCGTGAGGGGGTGCGCTCGCCGGAGGAGGGGGCCGCTGTGGCAAAGGAGATTGCTGCCTCGCGGACATTGAGGCTTGCGGGACTCTATACGCACGAGGGGATGGCCTACGGGGAATCCGACGCCACCATGATTGCGCAGCGGGCGTTTGAGCGGATTGACGCCGTGCGCCGTGCGATTGACCCGCAACTGCCGGTGTGGCCGGGCTGCAGCGTCACGGCGCGGGACGTCGCATCGCTGTCGGGAGTGGGGGCGATCCGGCCCGGCACCTATGTTTTTGGAGATCTGCTTCTCGCGCAGGCGACCGGCTCGACGGCTTCGTGGGCGGCGAAGGTGATTTCCACCGTGGTCGATCGTCCGCGGCCGGGGCTCGCGTTGATTGATGCGGGATCGAAAACGCTGGCTCTAGACCGGACGCGGGATGGCATTCACGCGCGCAGTGCGGATGGACGGGATCTCGAAGTCTTTCGTTGCAGCGAGGAGCACGGCTTCCTTCGCGGAGAGGATGTCGATCGGCTGGAGGTGGGGGAGCGGCTGGCGTTGATTCCCGCTCATATCTGCCCAGTGATCAATCTCGCATCGAAGGTGGCTTTTGTGCGCGAAGGCCGTTTCGAGCGCTGGGTGGAGGTTGCCGCCCGCGGGTGCGTGGTCTGAAAACAAAAAACGCGGCGTCCCTCGTGGAGACGCCGCGCTTTTGGGAACGGGAATTTTACCAGAAGATGAAGTAGAGCGTGATCGTCGCGATGACGACCGCGAAGCCCGCGAGCTTCGCGATGGGGGACGACTCGAGGGGGATCTCCTTGTTTTCCGGCATCTCGACGGGGCGCTCCATCGGGGTGACGATCGTCGCGATCGCGCTCGCGATGAGCACGATGAAGAAGCAGATCGCCATGCGGTCGAGGAAGGAAATCTCGGGGGCGAACCACCAACCCTTCGCGACGATCCACGGACCGAGCACCCATTTGATCAAGCCGTAGAAGACGACGTTGAGCACGATGCCCATGACGCCGACGTAGCGCGGGGCACGTGGCACGAAGAAGCCGACGAGGAAGACGGCGAGAATGCCGGGCGACATGAAGCCCTGGAACTCCTGGATGAAGTTGAAGATGCCGCCGAGGTTCGGATTGCTAAGGAGCGGCGCGGTGAGCGCGGCGATCAGCACGAAGATGACGACGAACACGCGGCCGGCGACGACCAGTTTGCGTTGGTCCTTCTCGCCTGTGGCCTTCTGGTAGAGGTCCATCGTGGCGATCGTGGATGCGGAGTTGAGCATCGAGGCGAGCGAGCTGACGACCGCGCCGAATAGGGCGGCGATGACGAACCACGAGATCATCGGGTGCGGTTTGATGAGCTCGCGGACGAGGACAGGGAATGCCTTGTCGTAGTCGTATTGACCGGAGGCGTTCATCAAGTGCTCGCTGAACAGGTTGAACGCGAGGATGCCCGGGATGACCACCACGAAGGGGATAATGAGCTTGAGGAAGGCGGCGAAGACGATGCCTCGCTGGCCTTCGGCGAGGGACTTCGAGCCGAGTGTGCGCTGGACGATGTATTGGTTCAGACCCCAGTAGAAGAAGTTTGGAATCCAGAGACCGACGAGCAGCGCGGTCCAGGGTAGCTGACTGTCCTCCTTCGGCCGAACCATGTGAAGTTTGCCGCCGGAGAGGTTCTCGCCGTTGCGGACCACGGCCTCACCGTTCTTGCCGTCATTGAGGAGAAGGAGACGCTCCCAGGCGTTGGCCTGTGCGAGGTCCTCCACAGTGGCCTCGGAGTTTTGAACCTTGGTCGCGATCAGATCCTCCGGCGACTTCTCTGCAAGCGCGCCGAACGCAAACCACATGACCAGTGCGCCGCCGATGATGAGACCGGAACCCCAGACGAGGTCTGTCCATGCGCAGGCCTTCAGTCCACCGATGAAGACATACACTGCGGCGAAGATGGCAATGATCCAGCCGGCCGCGGTGAGATTGCTGAGAACGGGAACCGTGTTGTAATACTCCGACACGAACTTGGCGCCGGAGAAAATGACGGTCGCCGTAGGAACGAGAACCAGAATGGCGATGGTTAGAATCGCCATCGCGAGGCGGGCCACGACGCCGAAGCGATACTCGAGGAATTCCGGAATCGTGTAGATGCCGGCGCGAAGAAAGCGCGGGAGGAACCAGAATGCGACGCCGATGAGTGTGATCGCAGCCATCCATTCGTAGGACGCGATCGCCATGCCCAGCCAGTTCGCAGCGGAGCCGGACATGCCCACGAACTGCTCGGTCGAGATGTTTGCGGCGATCAGCGAAAAGCCGACCAGCCACCAGGTGAGACCGCGTCCCGCGAGGAAGTAGCCTGACGCCCCCGCCTCGGCAGCGTCGGATTCATCACGGCTTTGCCAGATGCCGAAACCGATGACGGTAATGATGGCGACGAAGAACAGGGTGATTTCTATGACGTTCATGAAGCAGGGATGTAGGGGTCGTGCGAGCAGGAGGGAGGCTCGCTGCAAATCTTTGGGGAGGATTGGCGGGCAGATTCTTGAGGTTTGCCGTGGAAATTCGCAATCGGAAAAAGACGGGGGACTTGCGGCGGGGCAATGCGACCTCAACGCGTTCCGGGTCCGGGTTCACCAATGGCGGCGCGGAGCTGTGCGGGGTGCTTCTTCCAGTAATCGACCAGGCGCTCGAGCTTCTCGAGGGTCTCGGGGCTGACGTGGTGCTCGATGCCCTCCACGTCGCGCGAAACCACGGTGCGGTCGAGCCCGAGCAGACCGAGGAATTCCGTGAGCAGCACGTGCCGGATCTGGATGCGTCGCGCGACCTCTGCACCACGATCGGTAAGCGTGATGCCGCGGTATTTTTCGTAGACGAGGTATCCATCGCGACTGAGGCGCTGGATCATGATCGACACGGTCGGCCGCGTGATCGCGAGGAGGTCCGCGATGTCGGACACGCGTGCATAGCCCTTCGTTTCGATGAGCTCGTGGATGCGCTCGAGGTAGTCCTCGGCGCTGACAGTGAGAGGCTTCCTGTTCCCGGGCACGAGCTGCAGGCTATTCCGTCGGAGTTGCGCGGGGCAATCGCGAAGGCCCTGCCGGCGTGCCGAGGGGACGCGCGGCCTTGCCGGCGACGAACGACGGGAGCCCTTCCGCCCGAAGCGCCGATGCTGTGCGGGCCGCGAATGCGTCAGATGGCGCGATCTCGGGGAGCAGTCGGAGCATTTCCGTGCTGACGGCATCGAGATCATCGCGAATGTCGGGGACAATGCGTCGCGGCGCGAGCGCTGGCAACGGGGCGCCACGTTGCCATTTCCGGATCAGAAAGCCTTGGAGCGCGCGAGATGCCTCGAGCTGGGCTTCAAAGAAATTCAGAACCACGGGCTCCGAAACACCGATCGTGCGTCCGCGCTCGACGAGATTCTGGAGGAGGGCGGCCTCTCGCTTCGGATCGTGGACGGGGAGGCTGTCCTGGTATTTCCGCCAGGCGACCTCGCGCGCGAGCTCAAGGCGTTTCGAGATCAGCTCCATCATCCGCACCTGCGCGGGAGTGGGTTCGAACGTGGTGCGGCGCGGAGACGCGCAGGAGAGCAGGAGGGCGAACGGCAGAAGAAGGAGGGCGAAGCGCATGCGCCGGGAGTTTCGGCCGGAACGTCACACCGATGCACGCGGAAATCGCGGGAGAATGCGATTGGCTCCCGCCTCGCCGCGGGGTAGAGCTTTCGCCATGCACGTCCCCCGGTTTCTGCTTCCCGTCGCGGCAATTCTTCTCTCCGGTTGTGCGACGACCCGCGAGGTCCCACCGCCGCCGCCGTATGTCGCAACGTTGAAAACGATGGGGGTGGCTCCGACGACGATGAAGCGCATCGAGGCCGCGCGCGTGCTCACCTTTGCCGACGTGCTCGAGCTCGTGAAGAAGGGCGTCCCAGGTGACAAGATCGTCGCCTACATGAAGGCGACCCGCGCGCCGTATGCGTATTCGCAGGAGCAGGTCAATGCTCTGGTCGACGCCGGTGCCGACAGCACCTTGGTGAACTATGTCGGGCGCGCGGCGGGCGATCTGATGATCGATTCCCAGAACGAGCCGCAGCAGCAGCGGATCCTGCGTGACGCGAAATGGCAGCGTAAACTGTGGAACGACCCGTATTTCGCGGACGAGGAATTTTGGGGGCCGCCGCCCTTCGGATTCGGCTGGCCCGCGATCTGGTATTAGGCGAGGCCTAGCGTCGCAGCGGCCGGCCGGGCGTGCCGGAAACCGGAAAGCGTCGCGTCGAATTCCCGTGCGAGCGCGAGGTATTTGAACTGCGTGCCCATCGTCTCGGGGTGGAGCAGCGTCTTGATCTCCCGAAGCGTCGCATCGCGTGCGGGCGAGGGAGGCTGGCGCTCGAGGTCCAGGAGCAGTCCCGAGCCGGCTCCAACGAGGAAGTGGTATTGATCGGTGAAACCGGCGAGGCGCAACCCGGCGCCGATGGCGGTTTCCGCGAGTGCCGTGAAATCGACATGCGCCGTGATGTCCTTCGTGCCCGGAGACTCCAGCGGATCGTCGTCGCGGCGGTTCGCCCGGTAGCACGACAGGGTTCCAGCCGTGCGCCAGGGCGCGTGCAGGACATCGCGGGGGAACCCGTAGTCAATGACGAGCGCGACTCCCCGCACGAGGTGGGATGCAATGTCGCGGATCCATTCTGCCGCGCCCGGACGGATCTCCGCGAGGTAGCCGACCGGGACTTCCCCCGGGAGAGTGTCGGGAATATCCGCTGCGGGCAGATCGTCGAAGTTCAGCGAACCATCGCGCACGGTCACGTGGCGTTCGAGCCAGCCGTTCTCCGCCCGAACGAAGAGCCGCACCGGCAGGGCATCAACGTATTCGTTGGACAAGTGCACACCGGTGAACGGCTGCTCCAGCGCGGGCGACCACTCGATGTGGCCGGCAAATTGCGCGAGGGTTTCCGCCTGGCGGGCGCGCAGGTGGGGGAATGGCTCCACGAGGGTGAAGACGGCGGCGTCGAGGCACGCCGGATGGTCCGTTTTCAAGGCCGCCAGGACATCGGCGGCAAGGCGGCCGTCGTTGGCGCCGTGTTCGACGATGTCAAACCGCCGTGGACGGCCCAGCAGTTCCCAGACCTCCGCGCATTGAGCGGCGAGGACGCGTCCGAAGGTGGCGCCGACGCTGACGCTTGTGTGAAAATCCCCGTCGCGTCCAATGCGCGCCCGATCCGCCGCATAGTAACCATGGCGCGCATCGAAGAGCGCGCGTTCCATGTATCGGTCGAATCGAAGAGCTCCGCCGGTGGCGATCTCCCGGCAAAGCTCGCGGGCGAGTGGCGTCACTCGGTCGTGATTTCCTGGGCCCGGATGTTGAACGTGCCGTCGTCCCCGCGGTCGACCGAGGTGATGCGGAACGGGCGCTGCCCGTTGCGGGAGACGGCGGTGCCTTCCGCGGGCGGGCGGCTTCCCGCAGGGAATTCGACGATGATGCGCGTCGAGGAGCTGTCTCCCCCGCGAGGGCGCAGCACTGCGCTTCTCTGGCCGGAGGCCGTGACGATAAATTCACCCTGGAGGTAGATGGTTTCCGCAGTCGGTCCCGAAATCGCACGGGCATCTCGATGATTCACGAGCCTGCCGCGCGGCATCCGGCCGGGGCTGTAGGTCTGCCAGCTTCCCGAGGCCGTGTTCGTGATGGCCGGGGCCGGCTGGTTTTGCATGAAGGGCTTGAGCGGAACCTCCGGAGTCGGGGCAGGCGTGGCCGCTGCGACGGCGGTCGACGGGGTTGGAGCCGGGGCATTGACCGGCAGGGCCGGACGCACCTCGGGTTCGACAGTCGCTTCGGCAACCGCAGGTGTGGGCGTTGGCGCCGCGGGAGTGGGTTCCGGCGGAGTGGTTTCGGCGACCGCGGGTGCCGGCGGAGCTCCGCCCTCGGGCGGGAGTGCAGGCTGGATGCGCACCAGTTGCGAAGGGGCTTCGGCGGCGTTGTCGGAATCGGGACGTCCGAGCTTCCGACGGTAGGTTGCATAGCGGGCGTCGGCTTCGGACTGTTTAGTCTTCGAGAGGATGGGAAGCCCGGCCTCGACGTTGAGAGTCTGCGGAGGTTCGAGGTCGAACGATCCCGGCCCGTTCGCGACGGCGTAGCCCGGATAACTGATCGGCACGACGGTGAACTTCAGCCGTCCGTCGTCGAGCCGGTGGATTCCAATGATCGCCGCGAGATCGCGCGCACGCCGGCCGCCCTCGAGCACGATGGGCTGTCCGGTGAGAAGGTTGCGGTGAACGACGGGAACCACCTTGGGATCCGCCGTGAAGACATGCTCGATGAGCACCTGCGGCTGTTTGGAGTCCTGCGCCACCGCGACAATGCCGGACGTGAAGAAATCATCGGAGGTGAGCTCGTAGGAGTCGAGAATTTCGAAGTTGCCGATGACGTAGGGGACAAGGCCTCGGACGCCGTCGTAGTTCCGGATGTAGTCGCGAAGCAGGCGCGAGCTTTCCTTTTCGAGTTCGCGCTTGTTCAGCGAACCATAGCGCTCGAGCAGCCGGTTTGCGTCGAGGAATTCGCCCTTCGGAGCGGCGGTATCGATGAAGCGTTTGGGGGGCTCGAGCTTCTTGAACTTGTGGAGCACCGAGTAGCTCAACGGCTCCTCCGGATGGCCGAAGATGTAGATGCTGCCCATCCAGCAAAGCGCCACGAGGCCGACGAGGAGGATGATGAAAATGGTCCAGCCAATCAGACCGCCGTCGGAGCGGGGCGCGTCTTCGTCGTCGCGGGGGAATTCGCGGCGGCCTGGTCGCCGGCGTTCCCGTCTCGAAAAGAGATCGGACATCTAGTCTCCGGCCGGCTCGAAGGAGGTTCCGCAGCCGCAGCTGCGCGCCGCCTTCGGATTCAAGATGCGAAATCCAGCGCCGGCGAGATCGTCGGCGTAATCGAGCGTGCAACCGTCGAGATAACGAAGGCTTCCGCCATCGACGAACACACGTGCGTCCGGTTCGCCACAGATCGAGTCCCCTTCCTGGCGATCGGCGATCTCCATGCCGTATTCGAGCCCGGCGCATCCGCCCTTGTGGACGGAGAGGCGAAGCCCGTGGTCGCCGGAGAGTCCGCGGCCGGCCAGGAGGCTTCGCAGTTGTTCCGCGGCGCTTTCGGTTATATGGAGCATGTAGCAGTTTTATGGGTGGTCATGCGCGAAGTCAAATGATGCGAATGGACGGACGTCCGCATTTCCGCCGGTGCGCGAAATCCAGGATGACCCGCTGAGATGGGGCGCATCCGTCTTCTCCCCGACGAGGTGGCCAGCCAGGTTGCGGCCGGCGAGGTCGTCGAGCGTCCCGCCTCGGTGCTCAAGGAACTCGTCGAAAACAGCCTGGATGCCGGAGCGACGCGCGTGGATGTGGAATACCACCGGGGCGGCGACAAGTTTCTCGCGGTGACCGACAATGGCTGCGGGATGGATCGCGAGGACGCGCTGCTCAGCCTCGAGCGGCACGCGACGAGCAAGATCCGGACGGGGCGCGACCTCTCGACGGTGGGGACGTTCGGCTTTCGGGGTGAGGCGGTGCCGAGTATCGCGAGCGTCTCGCGTTTCCGCATGGTGACCCGGGAGGCCGGTGCGATCGCGGGAACGGAAATCCTTGTCAATGGCGGCAGGATCGAGGCGGTGCGCGACAGCGGGGAGGCCGCGGGCACACGCATCGAGGTGCGCTCGCTCTTCTTCAATCTGCCGGCACGCCGGAAGTTTCTGCGGGGCGAACGCACCGAGGCCGCGCACATCGACCATCATTTTCAGGTGCTCGCACTCGCGCATCCGGGATTGCGATTTTCCCTCTCGCGCGACGGCAGGCAGGTGCACCTGCTGGCGCCGGCAGCGACGCTGGCGGCGCGCGCTCGCGACCTGCTGGGCGCGGATTTTTCCAGCCAGCTCATCGAGCTGGAGGAGTTCGAACACGCCGGCGTCACGCTTTACGGGTTGCTTGGGAAACCCGGCCACGGGCGCGGCGACCGCTCGGGGCAGTATGTGTTTGTGAATGGTCGTGCCGTGCATTCGCCTGCGATCTCGCAGCCGCTTCGCGAGGCCTACGGCACCGCGCTGCCACGGGGAATGCACCCGCCGGCGGTCCTGTTCCTGCGGATCGATCCGGAGCGGGTGGATTGCAATGTCCATCCCGCCAAGCGCGAGGTGCGATTCCGGGACCCCGCAGTCATCGGTGAGGCGGTGCGCCGCGCGGCGGAGAGCGTCCTTGCCGCTCCGAAAACCGTCGCCATTCCCGTGCCAGCACGCGTGTTTGCGGAACCCGCGGCGCCGGCACCGGTCGTTCACCCGCGGCACGAGGAATCCCGGGATCCCGCTCCCGCTCCGACGCCGTCTCCGGAGCCGGAGGAGATTTCCTCCATCCCGGCCGACATTCCGATTCCCGACCTTCGCCCGCCGGCGGAGGAGTCCGTCTCCCTGCCGATCGAGGACGAACCGGAGCCCACCTCGCCGACGGAATTTCGCTTCATCGGAGAACTTGGTGGGCGGTTTGTGTTGTTCGAGGACGAAGCCGGCCTTGTGCTGCTCGACGCGCGGGCCGCGCGCGAGCGCATTCTCTACGAGCAGTTGCTTCGGCGGATCGATCGCGAGGAAGTGGCGTCGCAACGGCTGCTCCTGCCCGCGGTCGTCGAACTCGCACCGCGGG
>CALGTD010000138.1 GCA_937901895.1 uncultured Spartobacteria bacterium
CGGTTCAAGGACGACCGGCGTCTCTGGCGGGACAAGGCCCTGCCGTTTCAGGCGGCGTTCCTTCCCGCCGGGGGGGCGCACTCTTCGATTCCGGTGACGATCTTTCAGGTCGACGGTGATGCAGCGGGCCCGGTTCGATTTGATCCCGACGCGTTTGAGATCGGCGGGCAGACCGGCCTGGATCCCGTCGAGCTGCAGAACTCGGGATTCACGGGATTTCGCGTCTTTTACCCGATCAACCATGCCGAGCGGCTGGATGAGTTTCTCGTGTTCCCGGCGTCGAATTATTTTCGCTTTCTCGGACGCGACCAGATCTGGGGATTGTCCGCGCGTGCCATTGCGGTCGACACGCTGGGGAAGGAGCAGTTTCCGGCATTCACGGCCTTCTGGCTGGTGCAGCCGGCGCCGGGAGCGACGGAGCTGACGATCTACGCGCTCCTCGATGGTGAGGCGGTGACGGGCGCCTATGAATTCCGCGTCGTCCCCGGACCGGAGACGAAGGTGCGTGTGAAGGCGGTGCTGTTTCCCCGGAAGACGGTGAAGGACATTGGCATCGCTCCGCTCACGAGCATGTTCTGGTTCGGGGAAAACACGAGCAACACGTTCGGTGACTTCCGCCCCGAGGTGCACGATTCCGACGGATTGCAGATCCGGCTTTCCAACGACGAATGGGTGTGGCGGCCGCTGGCATGGGCGCAGCAACGACAGGTCAATGTGTTTGCGAATACAAACCCCAAAGGGTTTGGTCTTTTTCAGCGCGATCGCGACTTCTCCCATTATCAGGACCTCGAGGCAAATTACCACCAGCGCCCGAGCTATTGGGTTGAACCGGACGGTGACTGGGGCCCGGGTGCGGTGGTGTTGATGCAAAATCCGACGGATTCCGAGTATCTGGACAACGTCGTCGCCTACTGGCGCCCGGAGGAAGGCATCATCAAGGGCCGCAGTGTCGAGTTTGCCTACACAATCACGGCATTCACCGCGAATGCGGGACTGCCGCCGCTTGCGCGATGCGTGTCCACGCGCATCGACTACCAGGAGAAGTCGAACTACCGGCTGATCGTTGTTGATTTCCAGATGGCCGGCGAGCGACCGGCGCCGGATGCGGACGTGCGGCCTGATGTTTGGATCGATGGTGACGCGGTGCTCTCCGACGTCCAGTGCATGCCGATCCCCGACACGGACATGTGGCGCGTGAGTTTCGGAGTGACGGCTGACAAGGGCAACGACCCCGTCGAGATGCGTTGCGCGCTGGAACTCGATGGTCGGCGAATCAGCGAGACATGGAGTTACACATGGGTGAAGTGATTCCGGACGAACTCTCCGACTGGACTGATGCGTGCCTGCGGCTCGAGGACTACCTGAACGCGCACCGAATTCCGGATCGTGAGCATGTGCTGCGGCTCAACCTCGCACTTGTCGATGAAGCGCGTCGCGAGCATGCACGGGACCCGTCGCGCACGCCGCTCGATGTGACGATGAGTCTGGCGACGCAACGGGTGGAGGCCTGGTTTTCCCGCCTTGCGGACGACTCGGCGCCGTCGAATCCCCGGCTTGCGGCCCGCGGTCGGGCACTCTGGTTCACGAACGATTTGTATGAGCAGTTCCCTTCCGCGTTTCTGACCGAACCTCCGCCCGACAGTCTGCGCGATGCCGTTCGATCGGTGACCCTGCGCACGGGGCCGGACCTCGAACTCGCGCGTCTCACGCGCCAGGAGGTCGACTACGGGCCGATGGAGGAAATCGCCAGCGGCACGTGGCAGCAGTTTTCGTGGGGGCACGTGCTGCGCGCGTTCCTCATCTGGGTGTGCATTTTCTTCGCAGCTTACGGCTCGTATCTCGCCTTCTTCCAAAAATGACGTTCCGCGTTTCCACTGACCTCCCGCGCGAAATCGTCTCGCTGCGACAGTCGCTGTTTCTTGCAACGGGCGGCGGGATCACGATCGCCGGCGTCTGGCTCCTATACGACATGTATGCGGAGGGCGGAGTTGGTGCGTTGGAATGGGTGCTGATGGCGCTGTTCGTTGTGCTGTTCAGCCAGATTGCCTTCGGATTTTCGATCGCGCTGTGGGGATTCCTCATCCGGCTGCGGGGTGAGCGGTTTGACATCATGCGCACGATCGACGGGCTCGACGAGAGCACTTCGCCGGGGTCCACCGCGATCGTGATGCCCGTTTACAACGAGGATCCGGCACGCATCTTTCGCGGGCTCGAAAACATGCTGGTCTCGCTGAAGGAGACCGGCCAGAGCGAGTCCTTTGACCTTTTCATCCTGAGCGATTCGAACCAGCCGGAGAACTGGGTCGATGAAGAGTGTGCATGGGCGAGCCTTTGCTCACGCCTCCAACTTCACGGGCGGGTCTATTACCGCAAGCGCCGCGTGTCGCTTCACGGAAAGAGCGGCAACATCGCCGATTTCTGCCGCCGGTGGGGCAGGCGCTACCGCTATCTCGTCATCCTCGATGCGGACAGTGTGATGACCGGCAAAACACTCGTCCGGCTTGCGCGTGCGATGGATGCGAATCCGACCGTCGGCATCATCCAGACTGCGCCGAAGATTGTGCGCGGCATCTCGTTTTTCCAGCGGCTCACGCAATTCGCGACGCACACGCTCGGGCCGCTCTTTGCGGCGGGCTCGAATTTCTGGCACCTCGCCGGCGGCAGCTATTGGGGACACAACGCGATTATCCGTCTCCAGCCGTTCATGGACCACTGCGTGCTCCCGGAGCTGCCGGGACGCACGGCTGACGACCGGCACATTCTCAGCCACGACACCGTGGAGGCGGCGCTCATGCAGCAGGCCGGATATCAGGTGTGGTTTGCGTTCAATGAGGATGGCTCCTACGAGGAGGGGCCGCCGAATCTTTCGGAGAGCCTGAAGCGCGACCGGCGTTGGGCGCAGGGAAACCTGCAGCATTTCTGGTTTCTGCTCGCCCCGCGCACGCATTTTACGAACCGCATTCACATGTTCTTCGGGCTGATGGCGTATCTTTCCGCGCCGTTGCTCGTGATTTTCATCGTTCTGAGCGCGATCGACTATCACGGGAAGATGAAGGCCGCGATCTACGCGGATCGCCTTTCAGATCCGGCATGGACCGAGGCATGGCGGAACGGCTTGCTGCTTCTCTCGATCACGTTGCTCATGCTTTTCGGAGCGAAGTTGCTCGGCTGGCTGCACACGCTGCCGCGCGCCCGGCAGTTTGGAGGGATGCTGCGAATGACCGCGAGCACCCTGCTTGAAACCGTGACGGCCGTGCTGCTCGCGCCGATTCTGCTCTGGTTCCACACGAAGTTTGTGGTGCTGACACTGCTCGGACTGCGCGTCAGCTGGAAAACGCAAAACCGCAGCGACTCGCGCATTCCTTTCGCGCAGGCCGTCCGCGAATACGGCATGCTGCCGCTCGCAGGTGCGGTGGTTCTCGGCGTCACGCTCTACTGGATGCCGGTGCTGACGTTGTGGCTTTCGCCCATCCTTGCCGGATGGCTGCTTGCGGTGCCGCTGGTGATGGTCACCAGCTCCGACGAAGTGGGACAATGGCTGCGTCGTCGGGGGCTGCTCGTCATTCCGGAGGAAACCGCGCCTCCGGAGGTGCTGCGCGGATTGGATGCGATCCCGCCCGCGCTGGTCCGGCCCGGATCCTCCAGCAATCTGCCACACTACGGCTTCGCCCAGGTGCTGCTCGCGCCATGGGCAAATGCCGTGCACATCGCACTGCTGCGCCGCTCGAATGCGCGTTCGCACTACACCGCGGCATTGGAAAACATCACGCAGCAACTGCTCGCGCTGGGGCCTGATGCGATCGGCAGGCGCGAACGAATGGCCCTGCTTTGGAACGCGGACGCACTCGCGACGCTTCACCGGCGCATCTGGCAGACGCCCGAGGAAAACCTGCACCCATGGTGGCGTGAGGCGATGCATGCCTGCGCCGAGTCGCCACGGTCGCGCAAGGAATAGCAACCCTCAGCTTCCGATCTTCTCCTCGGTGTAGGTGTCAAAGGTCGCAGGCTTCGGGGGCGGTGCAGGCGGGTCGGAGTCGCGCACAATGGGTCGCGGCTTCTGCTTCTTCGAATTCGAGCGATCGCCGAAGAGTCTCTGCCAGAGCGATCGCGTCTTCCGCTCTGCGGTGTGGGCGCCTTCCTCGATCCGGTTCCCGATGTGCGCCAGCGTGCGGCCCGCACGATCCGAGCCGGTCTCGATGCCTCGCGACACGGTTGCGCAGCCCGCCAGCGATATGGCGAGGACAGCGAGGGTCAGCGAACGAAAACGGGAGGGCATCATATTGCATTCGCTGGATTCACGGCCGCCGGACGTTGCGCGAGCGGCGATTCCTGTGAGAGCCTTCGTGAAATGTCAAACCGCCTGTCCCAATCCACCTCGCCCTACCTGCTCCAGCACGCGGAGAATCCCGTCGATTGGTATCCATGGGGCGAGGAGGCTTTCGAGAAGGCGCGGAGGGAGGAGAAGCCGGTGTTTCTCTCGATCGGATACTCGACCTGCCATTGGTGCCATGTGATGGCCCACGAGTCGTTCGAGAATCCCGACGTCGCCGCGGTCCTGAACGAATATTTCGTGAGTATCAAGGTGGACCGCGAGGAACGACCCGACATCGACCGGCTCTACATGGCATTTGTCCAGGCGACGACCGGCAGCGGCGGCTGGCCGATGAGCGTGTGGCTCACGCCGGACGCGCAACCCTTTTTTGGCGGCACGTATTTTCCGCCGACGAGCCGGCACGGGCGCACGGGGTTTATCACGGTGCTCGAGCGGATCGCCGAAGTCTGGGCACGGGAGCGGCAGCGTGTGGTCGCGCAGGGGGCGCAGGTCATTGAGGCGCTGCGCGAGGGATCCACACCACCTCCGTCGGGAATGACGCCTGGCGTTGCGGCGATCGACGCGGGACTGGCGGCGTTCGCGTCGGCTTACGACGCAGAGCGCGGGGGATTTGGCGGCGGTCCGAAGTTTCCGCGTCCGGCGGTATTCGACTTTCTGTTTCGAATCGAGCGGTCTGCCGATGCGCGGGAAATGGCGCTGAACACGCTTCGGAAGATGGCGGCCGGAGGTATTCGCGATCATGTGGGCGGAGGTTTCCACCGCTACGCCGTGGACGGAAAGTGGCACGTCCCGCATTTCGAAAAGATGCTCTACGACCAGGCGCAACTCGTCTGTTCGTTCGTCGATGCGTGGAAGATTTCAGGCGATCCCGCCCTCGCCGAAATCGCGCGTGAAACCCTCGGCTATGTCAGCCGGTGTCTGACCCACCCTGCGGGCGGCTTTTTTTCCGCGGAGGATGCGGACAGCCTTTACGAGGAAGGCAGGCCGGAGCATGGCGAGGGGGCGTTTTACGTGTGGACGATGCAGCAGATCACGGACGCTCTCGGCGGAGACAGAGCCGCGGTTTTTTGCCGCCACTACGGCGTCGAGCCCAACGGGAATGTCGATCCCGCATCCGACCCCCAGGGCGAGCTGGCGGGCAGAAATGTCCTGTTCCAACGCGAGTCGGTTGCGGAAACGGCGGTGGCTCTTGGGCTTTCCGACGAGGACGTGCGGGACGCTCTAGCGGAGTGTCGGACGTTGCTTGCGGTGGGCCGGGAAAAACGTCCGCGCCCGCATCTCGACGACAAGATTCTCACCGCATGGAACGGTCTCATGATCTCCGCGTTTGCGCGGGCCGGTGCGGCGCTCGGGGACGGCGGCTATGTGGAGGCGGCCATCCGGGCGGCGAATTTCGTGCGGACGGAACTTCGCGACAAGGACACCGGCAGGCTGCTGCGTTCATGGCGTGACGGCGCCGCGGCGGCGATTGGTGGGTTTGCCGAGGATTACGCATTCTTCGTTCAGGCGCTTCTCGATCTGCACGAAGCCACGCTCGATTCCGCATGGCTGGATCTTGCGATCGAGCTTCAGCGCCTGCAGGACGAGCTATTTTTCGACGAAGCGGCGGGATGCTATCTGGGCAGTGCAGCCGGTGATTCACTTGTTCCTGTGCGAATGCGCGACGACTACGACGGGGCGGAGCCATCGGCGAATGCCATCACCGCGCTGAATCTCCTGCGATTGGGCCGCATGTTTCACGACGATGCATTCACCGCACGTGCGGCGCGGGTGATCGAGTCGTTTGCCCAGATCCTCGAGGGAATGCCATCGGCCGTGCCGAAAATGCTCTGCGCGCTCGACATGCATCATTCGCCGTCTTCGCAGGCGGTGGTCGCCGGTGATCCACGCAATGCGGATACGGCCGCCCTCCTTCGGGCGTTGCACCGTCTGTTTGCTCCCAATCGGGTAATTCTCGCCGCCGGCGCGACCGAAGGGACACTCGGGATGACGGAAGTGGACGGACGCGCGGCCGTTTACCTCTGCGAAAATTTCACCTGCAAGGCTCCGGTGACTGACCCCTCGAATCTTGGAGCGTGATCCGGCCTTGGTTTTCCTGTTCCGAACTTCCGATGGCAAGTAAGCTGCGGGCATGAAAATCCTCCGCACTTTTCTGTTGGCGATCGGACTTGCAGCCACGGCTTGGGCCGCCGATGTGACGCCGGAATCGCTTGTCGGTCAGCCGCTGCCGAAGCTTGCGGGTCTGAATTTCCTCGGCAATCGCGTCGATCTCGAGGGAAAGCCGGCGATCGTGGAGTTTTGGGCCACATGGTGCCCGCCGTGCCGCGAGAGCATTCCCCATCTCAACGAGGTCTACAAAAAATACGGGGCGAAGGGGCTGCAAATCGTCGGCATCACCGACGAACCGGCGCAGACGATCCGGAACTTCATGAAGAAGACGCCGATCGACTATCCGGTCGCCACGGCCCGGCCGCGGTTGATCGAGAGCTTCGGCGTTTCCGGGATTCCGCACGCGTTCCTCGTCGACAAGGAAGGAAAGATCGTGTGGCAGGGCCATCCGATGGAGTTGACCGACTCGGAGATCGAGAAGGTGCTCTGATCGTTACTTCACGATCACCGGGGTGCCGGCCTTGATCCGCTGGGCAAGCTCCCACGCGTCCCAGTTTGCAAGCCGCACGCAGCCGGCGCTGGAATTTCGGCCAATCTGGTCGGGCGATGCGGTGCCGTGCATGCCGCGGCTGGGGATGTTGATGGCGAGCCAGACGATGCCAACAGGATTGTTCGGTCCGGGCGGCAGGTTGTAGGCGTTCTCACTGCGTTTTCCGGTTTCGAGCACGGACTTGTCCCAGCGGAAGTAGGGCAGGAGCGTGTTCGACGTGATTTTCCAGGTTCCCTCGGGCACGGGGAATTTTTCGGAGCCCGGCGTGCACGGAAAACAGCCGGCGAGTTTGTCGTCCTCGTAAAGTTCGATCAGGCGGGGTTCGCGCAGGAGGACGAGGCTGAGGACCGGTTCGTAAATTGGCTCCTCCTCAGGCTGTCCGTCGGATTCGGCAGGCTCTGAAGCCGCTTTTCCGGCATTGTCCTTCTCGCGCTTTTTTTCCTCGCGACGCGTTTTCTCAAGCTCGGCGACAGAGGTCATGTCAAATGGCTCCACGTCCGGCACGCGCAGGACGTCGCCGGGTTTGGGATCGGATTGGAAGCCGGAATTGAGCTCCTTCAGGAAATCGAGGTCGGTGTGAAATTTTTCCGCGATCGCCTCCCAGGAGGTCGCGTAGGGCAACCGCTTCAGTTTGGCCTGCAGTTCGGGTTTGGATGCCGTTTCCCCGACCCACTCGAGGTCCTTCTCCGTCACGGTGTAGTCGATGTATGGCTGGGCAACGCCGGAGGTATCGATGCGCTGGCCCTCGGGAATTCCGTGGACCATGGCGTAGCGGTCCGCCGCCTTCTGGGTGAACTCGCCGCCGAGCCCGTCGATCTTGCCGGGGCGGAACTTCGCGCGATCCAGGACGACCTGCACCTTGACCATCTCCATCCTTTCGGGATCGTCGGGCGCGGCTTTTTGCAGGCGCGCAATGGATGCGGTCGGAATGGCCTTTTCCGCCGGAAATGCGGCAAGGACCGGAGCGAGGATCGCGAATGTGCAGGCGGCCAGCGGCTTGGAAATCATGGAGTGTCCATCCTCGCTACGAATCCCGAAGATTCAATGGTTGTTGTTTTCGCGTTTGCGCGCAGGCGTGGTTCGTGTGAGATAAACCGACTATCGCAAAGGATTACTACAGTTGGGAAAAGCCGCGCCGACGGAAACGTCGCTTCTATACGCGGTGGTGGTTCTGGGGGCCGCTGGCGTTGCTGGCGCTCGGCTGCGTGGCCGGCATGGTGACGTTCGCAGTCCTGCGGACGAAATACGCTCATCGCGCGGAGGAGTTCGATCTTGCCGACCTCGACAAGATGGAGTCGGCGACGCTCGTCTACGACCGCCATGGCGAGCTGGTCGGGAAATTCTTCCTGCAGAACCGCATTCCAATCCCGTTCTCGGAAATCCCGAAGACGATGGTCGAGGCGGTGGTCGCCGCGGAGGACAACCGGTTCTTCGAGCACGACGGCGTGGATTACTGGGGCATCGTGCGCGCGGCGCTCAAGAACTACCGCTCGGGCCGGATCAAGCAGGGTGCCAGCACGGTGACGCAGCAGGTGGCCCGGAATTCCTTCGAGCTTCGCGAGCGCACCTATGAGCGAAAGCTCGTGGAAATTTTCCTCGCGAACCGGATCGAGAAGCATCTCTCGAAGGACAAGATCATGGAGTTGTATCTGAACCGGGTTTATTTCGGTTCGGGCCTCTATGGGGTGGAAGCGGCGGCGCGCGGCTACTTCGGCGTGCCGGCAAAGGAACTGAATGCGGGGCAGTGCGCGATGCTTGCCGGACTCTTGAAGAGTCCGAATGCCCTGTCGCCATGGAACAACCCGGATGGGGCGCGGAACGCGCGAAACTTCGTGCTCGGCCGCATGCAGGACCTCGGCTTCCTCAGCCGCGGGGAGACCAAGGCTTTGCAGGAGACGCCGCTTGTGACGCGGCGCCGGACGAACCCGCACAAGGTGTCGTATGCCGTCGACTACGTGCGTCAGCAGGCGATCGCCGCGCTGGGTTACGAGCGCGCGATGGCGGGCGGATTCAGCATCTACACCACCCTGGACTTGAAGATGCAGCGCGCGGCGGAGAGCGCGCTGCGCAGCGCCCTGACGAGGATCGAGAACCATCCCGATTACAAGCATGAGAAGTATGCGGACTTCGTGAAGAAGTTCGAGCCGTTCGACCAGACGCTGCGAACGGGTGGCTTTCCAAAGACCCAGCCGCCGGCGCCGGAGTATGTGCAGGGTGCGGTGATCGCGATCGACAATGCGACCGGAGGCATCCTCACGATGGTTGGTGGACGCGAGTTCAAACACAGCGAATACAATCGCGCGGTGCAGGGCCGGCGGCCGGCGGGCACGGCGTTCACCCCGCTCGTCTATGCCGCGGCCTGCGAGCAGGGGGTCTTCCCTGGTGAGATTGTGCAGGATGCGGCGCTCGACAACCGGTATGTCGGCATCGGTGGCAGCACCGGTATCCTTGGAGAATGGGGCGTGGAGCGGACGGGCAACGAATATGAGGGAGGCATTCCCGCGCATATCGCCCTCGCCAAGGGCAAGAACGCCGCGATGGTCCGCCTCGGATGGAAGGTCGGACTGGATGCGGTGCGCGACCTCGCGAAGAAAGCGGGCATCCGTTCGTCGTTGCGGAATTTCTCGAACTCCTTTCTCGGCTCGAGCGAGGTGTCGCTCGACGAGCTGACGCTTGCCTACACGATGTTCCCCGGCAGGGGTTCGCGGCCCGCGAAGCCGTTCATCATCGACCGGATTGTGGATGGGGAGGGGAAGGAGGTCTTCCGCACGAAGGCGGATCGCGTGCCGGTGATTTCCGATGCAGCGGCATACCAGGCGCATGTCGCCCTGCGTGACGCACTGGAGGTCGGCACCGGAGCGAAGGCGCGCGGAACGTTCGGACTGGGTTCCTTTGAGGCCGCAGGAAAGACGGGAACCGCCTACGGATTCACCGACACCTATTTCATTGGCTACACCTCCGCGGTGACCTGCGGGGTCTGGCTCGGATTCGACAAGCCGACGCAGATTTACCGAGGAGCGTTCGGCGGGGATCTCGCTCTGCCGCTCTGGACTGACGTGATCAACTCCTCCGTCAGTGAGTTTCCGCCGAAGGAGCTGGAGAAACCGGCGTCCGTCGTGCCTGTCTCCATCTGCCGGGTGTCCGGCCTGCTGGAAACCGGTCGCTGCGAAGAGGAGCAGACGAATCCGGCAACGGGTGCGAAGGAAAAGGTGAAGACCGCCTACATCGAATATGCGAAGGCCGACGCGAAGCCGACCATCGCCTGCGACGTGCATGGAACGGGGCTCCGTCTCTACACCCGCGAGCAGGAGGAATCGGAGTGGCCGCGTGCGGCTCCGGCCGTTGATCTTTCCTCCATCCGGCCCGTCGCGGTGTCCGCTCCCGCATTGATGGGCTTGAACGATGTCTACCGATCCGTGAAACCGGCGGCACTGCGCATGCGCGAGGACGAGATCCCCGTCGCCAAGGCGGTGCCCGTCGATCAGCAGGCCGCCGATGCCGCGATGGCCGAAAGCGAGGCTGCCGGCGTGCGTGTCGCGAGGGCGGAACCGGTGGATCCATCCGCAGTCCCCCCTGCGCCGCCACCGGACAACGGCCAGCCGCAGGAGGTGCGCCGTGCCGAACCGGTGAAGCCGCTGGACGTTCCGCAGGGCGAGGCGGTGATTCCGATCGAGGCGCCCGCGCCGATCGAGTTCTGAGATCAGGGCGTTTCGGCGTCGAACCGGCCGACTTGATCAAGGATGACCTCGGCCATCGCCGGCTCCGTGCCGACGGCGCTTGCATAGTAGAGCCGGCGGCCTCGAATGAAGTGCGGGTTTTGGCGAAAAACCTCCCGCTGGCTCGCGGCCGGCATGCCTTCCCTCTCGATGCCGAGCAGCACGGGGATGTCTTGATAGCTGTGAAGGCCGTCGGAAATGAAGAATGGCACGACGACCACGTTGGGTTTCGTCGTGAGCGTGTCCCACTCCGCGATCAGGGGCGGCTCCTCCATGTAGGCCGCGAGAACCTCCGCATAAATTCCCATCACCCCGATGCGTCGGACCTGCTCCTTCACCGCCACGGCCGAGTTGTCATTGAGCGGGGTGCCGTGGCCGACGATGACCAGGCTGGCTTCGGCGGGGGACACGTCGGGCGCCGTCTCCCGTGCGCGCTGGAGCAACACGTCCGTCATGCGCGGATGACTGCCGACCGGTTCGCAGTATTTCACGATGCGTCCGGAGACGGTCGTCAGCGGGCCGGAAATGCCCAGTTCGCGAGGGATGACCGTGCGGGTGAAATAGCCCTCGCTGATGAAGTCGGGCACGACGTAGATCTCGCGGCTCTCCACGACGCGGAGCACCTCGCGAATGGACGGTTCCTCCTTCCAGAAACAGCACGCCACCTCGTCGAAGATGCCGCGTTCGCGGATTGCGTCGGCATGGGTGTGAATCGGCGCACTGGAATCCGGGTTCAGCGTGGAACCATGGCCGACCAGGACAAGTGCTGCGCCGGGCTTGCGTTTCATCGGCTTCACCAATGCCCGTGACTCTGCACGGTCGCAAACGAAATCCGGTGATTCGCATTGTCGCGCGGGTCCGGGCTGTGTAAGCCGACGCGCATGTCCGTTTGTTCCGACCAGTGGATTCGCCGGATGGCGAAGGAGAAGGGAATGATCGAGCCGTTTGCCGACGGCCAGATCCGAGCGAATGAGCGTGGCGATCGCCTGATCAGCTACGGCATTTCGAGCTACGGTTACGACCTGCGGGTCTCCGATGAGTTCAAGGTGTTCACCAATGTCTTCAACACCGTCGTCGACCCGAAGGGATTCGACGAGCGCTCGTTCGTCGACATCCGCACCGACGTCTGCATCGTGCCGCCCAATTCCTTCGCGCTTGCGCGCAGCGTGGAGTATTTTCGCATCCCCCGCGACGTGCTCACGATCTGCGTCGGGAAATCCACCTATGCGCGCTGCGGCATCATCGTGAACGTCACCCCCTTCGAACCCGAGTGGGAGGGCCATGTGACGCTCGAAATTTCCAATACGACGCCGCTGCCCGCGCGAATCTACGCGAACGAGGGACTCGCACAGGTCGTGTTTTTCAAGGCGGACGAAGTTTGCGAGACGAGCTACGCCGACCGCGGCGGGAAATACATGAAGCAGCGGGGAATCACGATTCCGCGCATGTGAAGCTGGAGCGGCGCGTCAGTTGAGGCGTCTTCTGGCCGAGGCCTCCACGAGCACCCGGGCGATCGCGGAAAGGTTCACGGGCTTGTTGAGGTAAGCGTCCATTCCGGCTTCGAAACATTTTCGACGATCCGCTTCCACGACGTTGGCCGTGAGGGCGACAATGAAGGCGGGATCCGTTCCGGCTGCGGCCCGCTCCGCGTCGCGAATCCTTCGCGTCGCCTCGATGCCGTTCATTTCCGGCATCTGGATGTCCATGAAAATGCAGTCCATCCGCGTCGTGGCGCACGCCTCCACGGCCTCTCGTCCGTTTGCCGCGGCGCTGGGAGTGTAGCCCAGACGCCGGAACAGCGTTGTCACAAGACGGAGGTTGACCTTGTCGTCCTCGACGACGAGAAGTCGCAGCGGGTGAAGGACCGCGAACCGGGTGTCGAGGGCGAACTCCTGTGCCGGCGATTTTGCCGGCTCGGTGGAAGCGAGTTCCTCGAGCGGGAGACTGAGGCGAAACTCCGCGCCACTCCCCGGACGGCTCGTCACGGTGAGGTGGCCGCGCATCAGCTCCGCAAGGCGTTGTGAGATCGCAAGTCCCAGACCAACGCCGCCATGACGGCGGGTGTGGCTGGAGTCCGCCTGGGTGAAGGGTTGGAAAATTTTCGAAACCTGCTCCGGGGGAATGCCCGGACCGGTGTCGGAAACAAAGAACTCCATCCAGCCCGGATTGTCGCCGCGTCGGAATCCGAGGGTGACTCCGCCGCGCTCGGTGAACTTGAGTGCGTTGCCGGTAAGGTTGAGCAGGATCTGGCGGGTGCGTGCCGCATCACCCATCACGAGCGAAGGCGCGTCGGGGGCGATGGAGAGATCCAGCGCGAGGCCTTTTTCCGTCGCCAGAGGAGCCAGCATGAGGCGGGTGTTTTCGAGGACCTCCCGCGGCGCGAAGCTTGCATGCTGGATCGACGCGGCCGCCGATTCGAGGCTGCTGAGATCCAGCACGTCGTCGAGGATGTGGAGAAGGGCCTCGCCACTTGCGACGATGGTCTGGGCGATCTCACGCGCATCCTCCGGAAGACCGGGAGTCCGAGCCAGAATTTCGGAGAATCCCAGGATGCCATTCAGAGGAGTGCGAACCTCGTGACTCATCACTGCGAGGAATTCCCCCTTGGCCCGTTCCCCGGCGCGCGCCTTCTCCGAGAGTTCCTTCTCGAGCGTGAGCGCCTTGCCCAGCTCCGCCTCGCGTCGCCGTTCCGCGGTGACGTCGCGGAAGCACCAGATCCGGCCGTAGTAGGTCCCCGACGCATCGCGCACCGGAGCGGAATAGCGATCCAGCACCGTGTCATCCACGAGCTCGATTTCATCGCGGGAGACGGCGTCGGGATTCGACGTGATTTCGAACACCCGGTTGATGAACTGCTCCGGATCCTTTGTGCGGTTTCCGGCAAAATACAGCTGCGCGCGCGGATCGTCCGATGCCGTGACTTCCGGCGGAATTTTCCAGAGTTCGATCACGCGCTGGTTTTGCAGAATCCGCTGTCCGTCGCTGTTGACGACGAGAATTCCGTCGAGTGCGGAATCGACCTGCGCCTCGAGGAAGGCCGTCTTCCAGCGCAATTCCTTCTCCACACGCTTCCGTTGGGAGATGTCGCGCACCATGGCGAGGATGTTGCCATCCGGCATCATGGTGGCGATCACATCGGTGGGAAAGGTGGAGCTGTCCTTTCGACGAAGGATCCACTCGCGATGATAGTCCTTCTTCGCGTGAATATCCTTCAGCGCGGGATCGATCTGCGAGAGTTCCGTTGCGTCGACAATGTGCCGGCTGTGCAGTCCGGCCAGTTCGTCGCGGGTGAATCCCAGCATGTGACAGACGCTGGTGTTCGCGTCCACAATGCGGGCTTCAGGATCCACGATGAGGATGCCATCCGGCGCGTATTCGAAGAGCGTCCGGTAGCGCCCTTCGCTTTCGCGATGGCGTTCCTCCGCGAGCTTTCGGGCGGAAATTTCCACGCCCAGACCGACGAGGCAGGAGCGTCCGTCGTATTCCACGAGCCGGCCCGTGAAGTGGAATGGCGTGGATGTGCCGTCCTTTGCCAGGAAGTTCGCATCGACCGAGGACATTCCCGTTTCGAACACCTCGCGGATGCGTTGGGCGACCAGCGGCTTCTCGCCGTCCGGAAAAAAGTCGAGCGGAGTCATTCGCGCGATCTCCTCCGCGCTGTAACCGGACAGCTTTTCGAAATTCTGATTCCATCTAAGGAACCGGAAATCCTCGTCGTAGAAGTAAAGGATGCCAGGCAGGCTCTCGATCATCATGCTCGAGAAGCGGCGTTCGCTCTCCACGGCCTGCTCGGCGGAGCGACGTTCCTCCTTCTCTGCGAAATGGGCGAGCGCCAGTGAGACGGTGTTCGCGATTTCCGAGAGAATGGCGGTTTCCTTTTCGCCGAAATATTCCACCTCGCCGGATGCGACGATCAATGAACCCCGCCCACCGGCGCCTCCATGCACCGGGAAGACGGCGATGGAGGCGATTCCCCGCTCTTGAAGAACGGCCCGCCATGGCTGCATCGATGCGGCCTGGTCGGGATTGATGCAAACGAAATGCTCGCCGGTGGCGAGAGCGTCATCGTCGAGATGGTTTCGAAGCTCCGCCGGGAGATCCTCCATTCCATCCTGGAGCATAGTGGCATGGACGGCGACGGAGGGATTCTGCGTCCAATGCATCCATGCCGCGCGGAGACCTGCCGTTAGAACCAATGCCTCGCATACTCGCGGGGAGAATTCGTCGCCGGTTGCCGGGAACGTGACGGCCTGTTTGATCTGGCTGAGCGCGGAGTCGAGGCGGGTCCACCGCACCCATTTGCGCTCGTCGTCCATCTGCGCGGTCGTATTGCGCACGATTTCCGAAATCCCGACGATGGTGCCGTCCGCCGTGCGGATCGGGGAGATGCTTGCGGATACGTGGAGCAGGCGACCGTCCTTTCGCCGGCGCATCGTCTCGAACCGTCGGATCTGTTCCCCCTTGCCGGCCCTCGCGAGCAGGAGGGAGACTTCCTCAAGACGGTCGGGAGGAGCGAGTCGTGCGATGTTCGTCCCAATCATCTCCGATGCCGGAAAGCCGAAGATGTTTTCCGCAGAGCGATTCCAATCCGTGATGACGCCTTCGGGGTCCATGGCGATCATTGCTTCATCCGCCGATTCGAGAATGGCGGCGAGTCGGGCGCGAATCAGTTCGTTCGCGTCACGAGGGGTGCCGGATTCCTTCAGCATCTTGGGGGGATAGGAGGTCTCCGCGAAACACGACCGCCGCCGCATCGGGCGGGGTGTCTTTCACGCCGTTATCGGTATCCGACCTTTACGAAAATCGAAAGCCCAATTGCAGGATCGCTGCGGGCTCCCTGCGCAAAGGTTGCGGTCAGCCGATGAAGTGAATCGAGGGCTGCGGCGCGGAGAAATGCCGGACTCTAATCCGGGTCAGGACCCTGATCGGTCTCTTCTCCGCGGGAATCCTCGAGCTTTTCGAGAACGTCGGACATGTCCTCCACTTCGTCCCAGACCTCGCGTGCCACATAAATGGGAGCGCGCTGCTGTGCGGCCATTGCGATGCAGTCACTCGGCCGCGCGTCGATCTCGACGATCTTGCGTTGCTGGATCTCGTTCTCGGCTGTGAGGATGAGCCGTCCGAAATACGTGCCGCTCTTGAGGTCGTTGATCACAATCCGCTCGACGCGCGCGCCGAGCGCCTCCAGCACGAGGGCCAGCAGGTCATGCGTGAGCGGACGTTCTTTTTCCTGGCCATTGATGAACATGCCGATCGCGTTGCCGACACCCGGGTCCACGTAAATGACGAAGACCTTTTCCTCGTTCCCGAGGAAGACCGCGCATCCGCTCCCGGTGGGAATCAGTGCGCGCACGCGCACTTCGACGACGGCCTTGCTCATGCGCGGACCCTACCAGCATCTCCGCGCGGCGACAACCCGATCACAGAATGTTCGCGCCGCGAAGGTATCGCCGCGACACGGTCACGTAGCGTTCCGCCCACACCCGCACACCCGCCTGCTCCTCCGGGGTGAGCTGCCGGGCAACCTTCGCCGGAGAGCCAAGGACAAGCGAGCCCGGTGGAATGACGGTGTGCATCGTGACGGTGGAGTTCGCGCCGACGATCGAGCGCGAGCCGATGCGTGCGCCGTCGAGAATGATCGCGCCCATGCCGATGAGCACTTCGTCCTCGATCGTGCATGCGTGCACGGTCGCCTTGTGACCGACGGTCACCCACTCACCGACGATTGCGGGAAGGTTGTCCGCGACATGCACAACAGAGCCATCCTGGATGTTCGAGTGCGCGCCGATACGGATCGGAGCGATGTCTCCGCGCAGCGAGCATCCGGGCCAGATGCTGGCCTCCTCGCCAATCTCCACATCACCGGCGATGAACGTGTGCGGCGCGATGTAGGCACTCGGTGCGACGACGGGGGTGCGGCCAAGAAAACGTTCGATCTGCTCTTCGAAACTCATGTTTCGAGGCTACGTCGTGGGGGCGATTCTCCAAGGAGGAATCCGCGCGGAGCCGCAAGAAAAATCGTGCAAAATTTCGAGAGAAGATCAGTTGACAATGTCCCGAATAGCTCACTAGCCTCGCACTCACCTCAAGGACCCAAATTTCCCATATGAACAAAGTTGAACTCGTCGAAGCCGTTCAGAAATCCCTCGGTAAGGAAACCAGCAAGGCGGAGGCAGAGCGCGCCGTCAATGCGGTGATCGACGCGATCAAGGTCGGCATCAAGAAAACCAAGACGGTTCAGCTCATCGGCTTTGGCACGTTCAAGGTCGCTTCCCGCAAGGCCCGCACGGGTGTCAACCCGAAGACCGGCGAGAAGATCAAGATCAAGGCTTCGAAGACCGTAAAATTTGTTGCAGGCAAGGCTCTGAAGGATACCTTGTAAGGGGATTACCTTTTAAAGCGGATTTCCCCCCCGCACCGAGAAGACCCGTTTCGCCATACGGCGAAACGGGTCTTCTCACGTTCGGGGGCGTTTCGATTGGGATTTGCGCCGCCTGCACCGGCGCACCACGAATGCCGCGACCAGCAGTCCGGCGAGGGAGCCGATGTATCCCGCGTTGTGGACGTAGGCGACGTGGACAAAGCCCGGGCCGTCCACGACATCGAAAGCTGCGAGCACAGGCTCCCAGTTGGAAAGATCCGGATTCGCGCGCCGGGTGCATCCGAGGAGAAATCCGACGGCTCCGCCCGCGGTGCCTCCGGCGGCGACAATTCCCATCGGGACGAGCGCACGAACGATCGTATCGGACGGAGTGAACGGCGCCGCGAGTCTGGCAAGGAACCATGCCGCGCCTGCTCCCACCGAACCGGCGGCGAAGAATCCCACCGTGCCGGCAAAGATGCGTGGGGCCTGACCGAAATCCGCCCAGGCAAACTGCCGGAATTTGAAACGGGTGAAGTATTCCGGGCTGAGCGAAAACGTCAGCTGGTCGTGAACGATTCCGTAGAGTCCGCCGATGCACCCGCCGACCAACGCCCATGCAAGCATGACGCGGAGGTCTCCGTGTGCGATCCGGGGATAGAGCAGATTCATCGGGATTGATCGCGATCATGCTGCCCGGTGAAAGCGGGGCGCACACGTCAGGATTTCTGCGGTTCCGCTTTTCCACACGCGGAAGGTGCGGCATGATGCGGGGATATGAAGTCTCCCATCAAAGTCGCCGTAACCGGCGCCGCCGGTCAAATCAGCTACGCTCTTCTTTTCCGCATCGCGTCCGGAGCGATGTTCGGCCCGGATCAGCCGGTTGCGTTGCAGCTTCTGGAGGTGCCTGCGGAGAAACCGATGCAGGCGCTCGAGGGTGTCGCGATGGAACTCGACGATTGCGCGTTTCCGCTGCTCAAGGGGATCGTTTGCACGAGCGATCCGGCGGTGGCATTTGGCGATGCGAACTGGTGCCTGCTCGTCGGTGCAAAGCCGCGTGGTCCCGGAATGGAGCGGGCCGATCTGCTCAAGGACAACGGAAAGATTTTCACCGCGCAGGGACGGGTGATTGACGAGGTCGCCGCCGACGATGCGCGAGTCGTGGTTGTCGGGAACCCGGCAAATACGAACTGTATGATCGCTGCGAGCCAGGCGAAGCGCCTCCCCGCGGACCGATTCAGCGCGATGGTGCGACTGGATCAGAACCGTGCGCAGACACAGCTCGCGAAGAAGGCCGGCGTGGATCTCACCGAAGTGAAGGACATCTTCATCTATGGCAACCACAGCCCCACGATGTTTCCAGCGTTTGCCCATGCCACGATTGGCGGAAAGGCGGCGACGGAGGTGATCGGCGACGACGCGTGGCTGCAGGGACCGTTCTGCGAAACGGTCGGCAAGCGTGGCGCGGCGATTATTGCGGCCCGCGGTGCAAGTTCCGCGGCTTCGGCAGCGAACGCCCTGGTCGATCACGTGCGCAGCCTGGTGACGCCGGGCGAGGTGCACTCGATTGCGGTGAAGTCGGAAGGTCACTACGGATTTGATCCGAACGTTTGGGCGGGGCTCCCGGTCCGCACGACCACCGCAGGCAGCTACGAGATCGTGACCGGCTACGAAATGGACGACTTCGCGAAGGGCAAGCTCGCTGCGACGAACAAGGAACTCGTCGACGAGCGGGCAATGGTCGCCGATCTGCTCAGCTGAGATGAACGGGCTTCCTGCGGGGTGGACGTTCCGCGCGGCTGCGGCGCTGGGGTTTCTCGGCGTCGCGCTTGGCGCGATCGGAGCGCACGCGTTGAAGTCCGCGCTCAACAGTTTCGGGACGGAGGCGCAATGGGAAACCGGCGTCCTCTATCAGCTCATCCACGCGGTTGCCCTGCTTGCGCTTTCCGCCACGGATCGCGCGAGCCGGGCGCTGGCGGTGCTTTGGATCGGCGGGGTCATCCTGTTTTCAGGGTCGATTTACCTCCTCTCGCTGTCTGTTGCGAAGTGGTTGTGGCCGGTCACGCCGATCGGCGGACTGATGTTGCTGGCAGGTTGGCTGCTGCTTGCGGTGCGGGGGCGGTGACCGGCGCGGTTGCCCTGTGTTCACCGGACGATCGGCTGTGGATTGACCGCGGCCGCGCCGCCGGCTGTGATCGCATGGCATGAGTGCGCACGCGGATCGTTTTGTCGTGAGAACCCGGGGAAAGGGCACCGTCGAGATCACGGAGGAGGTGGCGGACATCGTCCGCGCGAGCGGTGTCCGCACCGGGATGGTGACGGTGTTCCTTCAACATACGAGCGCCAGCCTCGTGATCTACGAGAACGCGGATCCGTCGGCCCGTGAGGACCTGCACCGCTATTTCGAGAAACTGGTGCCTGAGGATGATCCCGACTGGATCCACACGCTGGAGGGGCCGGATGACACCACAAGTCACCTGCGAATGGCGCTCACCCGCACCAGTGAAACAATTCCCGTAGTGAATGGCCGGATGGCGCTTGGCACCTGGCAGGGGATATTTCTCTTCGAGCACCGCCGCGCGCCGCATTCACGCACGGTCGTCGTGAGCGTGGTGGGGGAGTGAGTTTCAGGCGTTCCCGACGGACGGCTCGAAATTATTCGGCGAACCAGGAAATTCCCTCCTCGACGGTGGAGGAGAGCCGCGTGGCCGGGTCGTCCACGAGCACCGAGCGGCTGACCGGCGCGACGTGGCCATCGCAAAAAAGGACGTTGGCCGTCTTGCCGTTCCGGAAGACGACCGTATCGGGAGTAGCGTCGGGGTTGTAGCCGTCCACCTCGGTCAGGAAGATGACATTTCCCGGCCGGTGCAACTCGTTGACCTTGTAGCTGCGAAGATTTTTGTCCGGCTGAAGATAACGGTTCATTCCGTAGTTGAAGACGAAGACGCTGTTATCCCAGATGCGGGGAGGCTTCGTCCCGGGATCGATCCAAAGGGAGCCGTCTCCGGGCCGCGGACGCTGATCGTCCGGGAGGTCCGCAAGCGGTGTCTGGCTGATGTAGGGCGGCAGAGCGTTATACCATGCGGTGGTCTGCTCGGGAGTGATGGGATCGCCGCCGACGGACGGGAGCTGTTTGTCGTTGTCGATGAGGTAAAGGTTGAGTGCGATTCCCCATTGCTGGAGGTTCCGCGCTCCCGCGACGCCCGAGACGTCCCGCTGCCGGCTCTGAAACCAGCCGAAGGCGACGAGGGCGAGCAGGACCGCCACGATGACAGCGAGGATGATTTCGCGAGGCTTCATGAACGCGAATCAGGCGCGGGGATTCTCAAGAATCCAGCCATCAGGTGTGCCGAAACCAAGCGGTTTCGGGGCGTTCGTGAGGTGCTCGAGGAAGAAGTCGAACTCCGAGGTCGTGCCCGCCGGTCGAATGGCATCGGCGGGCAGATCGAGTTCCTGCGCAAGCAGGGAGGCGAAGAACCGCGAGGTCGTCACGGTGAGGGGGCGGTCGTTCGGAAGACCCGATTTCCTGAGGAAAACCATGCCGTTGACGCGGCCCAACTGCTCCAGCTGCGCCGGGGTCAATGCAATCTGCACCAGCGGGGTGGTCCACGGCAGGCTGTTGAACACGCGACTGGCGGTCAGTTCACCGGCCGGCCAGTCGCTGCGAATGGACTGGCGCGAATAGGCGGCAATGTCGGTGCCGGGAACACCCGAGAGGGCGGTGAGATAGCCGAGCAGAATCTCGTCCTCGCTGATCGGATCCTCGAGCGTGTCGACGGGTTTGTCGGCCTCCGCGATCCGGTCCTTCAGCTCGGAAATGGTTGCGAGGATGCGCTCGTCGGAGGGTGCGGTGTTCGCCGTCATGGGAAGCAATTCCTGGCGGAGCACGGTCCATTGATCTCCGTCGCGTTTGAGGTCGAGCCGGGCGAGGGTGAAGCCGCCGTTGTCTCGGAGGATGTTTTCGGACACGGGCGGCTTCCAGTCGTAGAAGGTCTTTTCCGACCATGCGTCGCGCTCACGGCCCGAATAAATCCGGTGAGCGAGAATGGCGTCGACTCCCTGCCGGGCCAGATCCGCGAGAAATGCGGCGGGCGGATTCTTCGGGGACTCGAATTTCATCCACGTCATGAGTGACAGCGCGTCCCTGGGCCGTTCTCCGAGAGATGCAATGACCCTAGCGTAATCGCGAACCGGGGTGACATCATCGTTCGTGTTGCCGAACCATGTCGGGAATCGCTCGGGGTGCTGCTCGCGATCGACCTCGCCATAGAAGTTCGCGATCATCTCCACGGGGAGACCACCGATGTCGGAACGGGCAGCAAACGCGGTTCCCTCGGTGGCGGGTTGCCCGTCCGGCGCCGCGAAAGGACAGAGGATCTTCGCCTTAAGCCCGGCAAGCTGGGCAGGCAGGATGTTGTTGTCGAGGTTCCCGAGGACGATGAAATCGTAACCGACCTCATTGAAGAAGCGGACCATGTTCTCGCTGTTGGTCGCATGACTGGCGAAGGATCCGCTGAGACTGTCTCCCAGATCGACGACGACCACTTTGGCGCCGGTCTTCCTGGCCTCCTCGCGCACCTTCTTTACGTAGCCGGCGATGTGGGGATAGTGCTGGAGAGGGGCGATGCTTTGCAGATCGGAGGGATAGACATTCCCGCGGATGCGTCCGGATTGGATGACGATCACATCCGGGGTGACTTCGGACGGCTTCGAGCAGCCAAGGAGGAGGAACAGCCCGCACGCGGCAAAAAGAAGGTGCCTGAACCTGCCGGTGGGAGGAGTAGGAACGGAGCTCATCGGAATGGATTGTTCAATACCGCAAGCAATTCCCGGGCGCGGTATCCCGGCTGTGAAACATTTTCGTTACGTTACTCCGGATTCCTCCGGAATTGCGATGCCGGGAATGTCCTCCGCGAGAAGATTGCTCCGGCACAGGCGGGCGTAGAGTCCATCGCGGGCGACGAGTTCCTCGTGCCGTCCGCGCTCGACGATCCGCCCGCGTTCGAGAACGAGAATCTGGTCCGCGTGGCGCACGGTGGAAAGCCGGTGGGCGATGACAAAGCTCGTGCGACTGGCCATCAATCGATCCAGCGCCGCCTGGATGAGGCGCTCGGTCGTGGTGTCCACGCTGGCGGTGGCTTCGTCGAGAATGAGGATGGGCGGGTTCTTCAGCAGCGCGCGGGCGATGGAGATGCGCTGTTTCTCCCCGACGCTGAGCTTCACGCCGCGCTCGCCGAGCTGGCTGTGGAGCTGCTTGGGGAGCCGACGGATAAAGTCCGCGGCGTTTGCCGCTTCGAGCGCGGCCCACATTTCCTCCTCGGTCGCGTCGGGTTTGCCGATGCGCAGGTTTTCGGCGGTGGTGCCGTTGAAGAGAAAACTTTCCTGCGTGACCATGGCAATGGACTCCCGGAGATGGCGCTTCGGGATCGATTCGATCGGGCGTCCGTCGAGGAGGATGCGTCCGCCGGTGCGCTCGTAAAAACGCACGAGCAGGTTCACAAGGGTCGACTTTCCGGCGCCCGTGGGACCGACGAGGGCGATCATTTCGCCGGGTCGCGCATGAAGGTCGATGCCATGCAGCGTCGGTCGTCCGGGCTGATAGGAAAAATCAACCCCCTCGTAGCGAACCTCACCGACGATCGGCGAATCGTTCGTCGCCTCGGGAAGGTCCCGGGGTTCCTCGGGTGCGTCCATGATTTCGAACACCCGTTCGCCCGCTGCGCGTCCGGCCTGGAAAATCTGGTTCAGCGCGTGGAGCCGACCGACCGGCTCGTAGAGAAACGGCGCCAGCACCAGAAATGCGAAAAGCGTCCCCGGATCGATCGCGCCGGACGTCACGCGCCACGCCCCGAATCCGATCACGGCGACGAGTCCCGCCGAGTTCAGGAAGGTCATCGAGGGATTGTAAAGCGCCCAGGCGTGCATTACCTTCAGCGTTGCCTGGGCGAGGTTCCTGCTCGCGGAGTCGAAGCGCCGGTGTTCGCGTTCCTCGGCGGCGTAGGTCTTGATCTGCCGGATGCCCGAGAGATTGTCGTGGAGAATCGAGTTCATCGCGGAAGCCGCGCGTCGCTGCCTCCGGTAGCGTGACCGGGCGGTAAGCGTGTAGGTGAGGGCGCCTGCGGCCATCAATGGAATCGGCGCGGCGGCGACCAGGGCGGTCCATGGGTCGAACCACAGCATCGCCGCAGCCACGATGCCGATCTGAAGCACGGAAACCGTGCCCTGCTCCACGCCGTCAATGAGCACGCGCTCGACGGAGGTCACGTCCTCGACGAGGCGCGTCATGATGTCGCCGGTCGCACGTTCGTCGAACCACGGCAGCGGCAGCCGCTGGATGTGTGCGTAGAGATCGCTGCGCAGATCACAAATCACCCGTTGCTCGAACGAATTGTTCAGCACGATGCGCAGGGCGTTGAATAAGTTCTGGAGCAGGAATGCGCCGACGCCTGCGCCGACCAGTGGCAGGATCAGCTCGGGCCGGTTGCCGGCGACGGCGTCGTCCACGATCCGCCGGGTGATTCCTGGAAAAACAACAATCATCAACGTTCCGAGGATTGCGCAAGTGATCGTGCCCAGCGCGAACCACGGATACCGCCGGATGTATTGAAAAACGCGAAGGATGGTGCGCATCGGGATTCACCTTCGGGTCAAAGCCGGGATGGCGTCAAAGCCTGAACCAATGGCAAGCTCTGTTCTGCGCACAATGGTTGAGATTAAATCCTTGGCAGGGAGCGCGATATCTGGTCTTTCGATCCCGTCGCGCAGCGAATCTTCATGAAGAAAATCGAAGCCATCATCAAGCCGTTCAAACTCGAGGAAGTCAAAGACGCCCTCGCCGAACTCGGGATCGAAGGAATGACCGTGAGCGAGGTGAAAGGGTTTGGCCGGCAAAAAGGCCACACCGAGATCTACCGCGGCAGCGAATACACCGTGGACTTTCTTCCAAAGATCAAAATCGAGGTCGTCGTTCCCGATTCGCTTCTGGAAAGCGCAACCGGCGCCGTCGCGAAGGCTGCGAAAACCGGCAAGATCGGGGACGGCAAAATCTTTATTTCCACGATCGAGGACGCGATCCGCATTCGCACCAACGAGACAGGCGAGAAGGCGATTTAATCTCCGCTTCAACACGTTATTCCGCGGCACGGCCAGAAGGTCGTGCCGCTTTTTTTTGCAGAAAACGTGACGGCAAAGTCGGATTTGGAGAAATTTCTTAAACGGTTCAAAATCAATCGGTTTCAAGTCGATTCCATCCCATGGAAGCGGGGATTTTTCCAAAAATCGGAAATTTTTTGTGCGGCTAGCACGCCAGCTGCTTGGTGGGTGTGCTGCGCCGGGAAGACGGGTGATTCCGCCGGTAGCACCACAACAACTTACAACCCATCAAGAAGTTACAAAAATGCTAATACGCACCAAATCCCTGGCGTCTCTGGCGGCCGCCGCCGTATTTGCGCTGTCGGGCGCGATTCCGGTGACGGTCCATGCACAGGATGCCGCGTCGGAAGTGACCGAGACTGTCGTTGCCGCGGAGGAAGAAGCGCCGGCGTTTGCCTCGCTGGAAGAATTTCAAGCCTCCGACGGCTATGCCAAGTTCATGGTCGACAATCTGTGGATCCTCATTGCGGCCGCGTTGGTTTTCATCATGCACCTGGGATTCTCCTCGGTGGAATCGGGTCTTTGCCGCTCGAAGAACACAACGAACATTCTGTTCAAGAACGTGTTCATCGTCTGCATGGGCGCCATCACCTACGCAGCCTGGGGCTTCAACGCGATGTATCCGGGTGATTTCAATGGCTACTTCGCGTTCGGTTCTCCCATTGCCAACGGATTTGCCGAAGGGGACATGGTTGGGAATTTGACCAGTGAGTATGCCGACTACACCTATTGGACAGACTTCATCTTCCAGGCCATGTTTGCAGCCACTGCAGCGACCATCGTTTCTGGAGCTGTCGCCGAGCGTATCAAGCTCGGGCCGTTCATGCTCATCGCTACAGTGCTCGTAGCGTTCGTTTATCCGATTTCCGGCTCCTGGAAATGGGGTGGCGGCTGGCTCGACCAGATGGGCTTCTACGATTTCGCGGGCTCCTCGGTGGTCCACGCTTTCGGTGGCTACGCAGCCCTCGCCGGCGTCCTGCTCCTCGGGCCACGTCTCGGCAAGTATCTGGCCGACGGCAAGGTGAAGCCGATCCTTGGCCACAGCATGCCGCTTGCGACGATCGGTGTGTTCATGCTGTTCCTTGGTTGGTTTGGATTCAACGGTGGCTCGGTTCTGAGTGCAGATCCCGCTCTCGTGTCGCTGGTGTTCGTCACCACCGGACTCGCAGGATTCATGGGAGGCCTTACTGCGGCCTTCACCTCATGGATCATGCTTAAGAAGCCCGATCTTTCGATGGCTCTGAATGGTATTCTCGCGGGTCTCGTGGGTATCACCGCGGGTGCGGACGTGATTGCGCCCTGGCAGGCGGTGCTCGTGGGAGGCATTGCGGGCATTCTGGTCGTCATCTCCGTCCTCGTGCTCGACAAGCTCAAGGTGGATGACCCGGTGGGTGCCATCTCCGTTCACGGCATCTGCGGAAACTGGGGCACGCTTGCCGTGGGCATCTTTGGGGTCGGGGAGTTTTCCCTCGGAACCCAGCTCATTGGCACCGTCGCGATCTCCGTCTTCGCGTTCGTAACCTCCTTCATCATCTTCCTTGCAGTGAAGGCGATCCTGGGCATTCGAGTCCCCGCGGAAGAGGAAACCGAAGGTCTCGACATTGGCGAACATGGCCAGGAGGCCTACCCGGACTTCTCGCCGGTCTCGGAGGCGTAATCGAGTCGAGCGCTTAAATCGAAAGACAAAATCGAATGAAAAAAATCGAAGCAATCATCAAGCCGTTCAAGCTGGAGGAAGTGAAGGACGCGCTGGCCGACCTCGGGATCGAGGGAATGACGGTGAGCGAGGTCAAGGGCTTCGGCCGGCAGAAGGGCCATACGGAAATCTACCGAGGAAGCGAATACACGGTGGACTTCCTGCCGAAGATTAAAATTGAAGTCGTGCTGTCGGACTCGCTTCTCGAGAGCGCGACGGCAGCGATCGTGAAGGCCGCCAAGACCGGCAAGATCGGAGACGGAAAGGTCTTCGTCTCTCCGGTTGAAGAGGCGATCCGCATTCGCACTGACGAGACGGGCGAAAAAGCCGTCTGATCGCTTCGCCAGGGTAAAAGGGAGCCATGCAGGGCGGCGGGATCGAAAGATCCCGCCGTCCTCTTGTTTTTTTACGGTCGGGAAACTTCGAAGGGGCCGTTCCCATTCCCGCCCGGCGTTGTGAGGAGCGGGATCCTGAGGCGTCTATCGAGCCAGTTCCGCGGCCAGGCGAATGGCGGCGATCATGCTGTCAGGACGCGCGATACCGCGACCGGCGATCTCGAAGGCAGTTCCGTGATCGGGACTCGTCCGGGGAAATGGCAGTCCGAGGGTGACATTGACGCCTTCGTCGAAGGCATGAAGCTTCAGGGGAATGAGCCCCTGGTCATGATACATGCAGAGCACGGCATCGAACTCTCCGTTTGCCGCTCGAAAGAACACGGTGTCGGGCGGCAGGGGGCCGACAAATGCCTCCTGCGCGGCATTCAGGCGCGCCACGGCCGGAGCGATCCTATCCATTTCCTCGCGCCCGAGGTCGCCGTTTTCTCCGGCGTGGGGATTGAGTCCGGCCACGGCGATTCTCGGAGAGCTTCTGCCACGCCGGCGGCAAAAATCCAACAACAGGCGGCCGACACGAACGATTTCGTCCTCGCGAAGAGCTTCGCACACCTCCGCCAGCGGGATATGTGCGGTGACAAGCGCGACCGTAAGACGGCCTCCCGTGAGGCACATTGCGTGATTCGGGGATTGTGTCCGCGCGGCGAAGAATTCGGTCTGGCCCGGAAATTCAAAACCCACCTCGTGCAGGGAATGCTTCGAGACGGGGCCGGTCACCACGGCGCAGAACTCCCCCGCCATTGCCCGGGCCGCCGCCTCCTCGAGCGCGTCGAATGCCGCGCGGGCGGAGTCGGTCGTCGACTTTCCCGGGACAAAGCCGTCGGCATGGCCAATCACCTCGAATTCCGCGAGCGCGGCGACGTCCGGTCTTGCCAGTGCGGCGTGGACGATCTCGGGTCCGATGCCTGCCGGGTCTCCAAGCGTGAGGGCGATTTTTCTGGTCATGGACTGCTGGGCCGGCCGCACGGCGCAAGTGCGTTCACGGCCGCTGGCGGACCGGCACCTACGAATAGATCTTGATGTAGGCGTTCTGGCGGAGGGTATCGAGCCAGCGCTCGAGCTGCTTGTTTTCCTCCTGCCGGATCAGGTTCTGCTCGATCTCGTCGCGCACCTCGCTGATCGACTTGGTCGAGGCGTTCTTTCGAGCTTCGACCATCATGATGTAATAGGAGCTGCCGATATTGATGACCTCGCTGATCTCCCCGGGGCGGAGGGCGAATGCCTTGCTGGCGAGGGCCTCACTGAGCGTCTTGCGGTCGATCCATCCCCAGTCGCCATCGACTTCCTGCGTGGTCGAGTCTTCGGAATACATCTGGGCCATGCGGCCGAAATCCGCGCCGGATACCAGCTTCGCGCGAATTTCCTCGGCCATCGCCTGCTTTCCGCCGGGGAGTCCGCCGGCGTCATCGTCCTCGCGAAGAACGATCATCCGCAGTTTGATCTGCTCGGGCGTCGTGTAATCGGCCTTGTGCTTGTCGTAGTAGGCCTGGACCTGCGCCGGTGAGACGACCGAGTCCTTCTTCATGTTCGCGCGCTTCATCTCGAAGACGATGATCTGGTCGCGCGTGATTTCCTTGAACCGGGCGACCGTGTATCCCTGCGCGCGCAATGTGCGAACGAAGGCCGAGCGGTCTCCGCCAAATTCCGTGCGGATGATCTGCTGGATGCGGTCCTCGATGGCGTAGTCGGGAATGGAAAGCTCGCGCTTCTTGAATTCCTGAAGGATGAGCTGACGGTCGATGAGGTCCTTCAGCGCGCGGAGGCGCATTTCCTTGATGCGGTTGGCGAGTTCCTCGCCGCGGTAGGAATCGCGCAGCATGCGTTCCTGCACCCCGATGACCTCGCGGACCTGGGAATAGGTGATGACGTCGTTGTTCACCACCGCAGCGATGCCGTCGATCACTTCGCTTTGCGCGACGACCCGGATCAGCGGCAGGACGGCAAGGCAAAGAGTGAGGACAAGAAGCCGTTTCATCAGAGAAGCGGGCGTTTTTGAAGGAACGCCAGGATCTCGCGCAACCTATTTTTAGGGTCCGGCGAAGTCAAGCGGGGGAACTTGCCGCCAAAGAGGATGTAGTCGTTGCGCTTCTTGAGCATGAGTTTTCCGTCGCGGGCCTCGACGCAGGTGATGCGTTTTTCGACCGCGGCGAGCCGGATGCGCTGGAGGAGCAGCAGGTTGTCCACCGCCTCCGGGAGGCGGCCGAAGCGGTCGCGCCATTCGTCGCGCAGCATTTCGAGTTCGGCGGGGTTTGTGGCGTCGGCGAGCCGGCGGTAGCCCTCGATCCGGGCGGAGGGATCGGAAAGATAGGAGGCCGGCAGGAACGCAGGGATCCGGTCTCCGGTGGCCGCGGCGAAATCCGGTTCGTTCGTGCAAAGAAAATCCAGTCGGACGGACGCCGCAGCGCCGGTGCGGGTGGCCTGGCCCTTGAGCGTCTCGACCGATCGTTTGAGCAGGCGGCAATAGAGATCGAAGCCCACGGCCAGGATGTGACCGCTCTGCGCGGTGCCCAGGATGTTTCCTGCGCCGCGGATCTCGAGGTCGCGCATTGCGATTTTGAATCCGGCCCCGAGCTCGGAGTATTGCCGGATCGCCTGGACGCGCTTGCGAGCATCGCCGCCTGTCATGAGGTCCCGCGGAAGCATGAGGTAGGCGTGCGCCTTGTGATGGGATCGGCCGACGCGGCCGCGGAGCTGGTAGAGATCCGCGAGCCCGAAGCGGTCGGCGCGGTCGATGATGATCGTGTTCGCGTTTGGAATATCGAGCCCGCTTTCAATGATCGTCGTGGAAACAAGGACGTCCACCGAGCCTTCGACAAAGGCGCGCATGACGGCCTCGAGTTCGTGCTCGTCCATTTGTCCGTGGCCGACCGCCACGCGCGCGTTCGGACACAGCTCGCGGATGCGGTTGGCGAGGCGGTCGATCGTTCGCACTCGATTGTGAAGGAGGTAGATCTGTCCCCCGCGCTTGAGTTCGCGATCGATCGCGTCACGCATCACCCGTTCGTCGTAGGCGCAGATCACCGTCTCAACGGGTTGACGGTTCGGCGGAGGTGTCTCGATGAGCGACATGTCGCGAGCGCCCATCAGGGCGAGATACAGCGTGCGCGGAATCGGCGTCGCCGAAAGCGTGAGCACATCGACGAGACGGAAACGTTCCTTCAACAGGTCCTTGTGCTTCACGCCGAACCGCTGCTCCTCGTCCACGATGACGAGGCCGAGATCGTGAAAGACGACATCCGTGGAAAGCAGGCGGTGCGTGCCGACGACAATGTCCACACTGCCGTCGAGCAGCCCCTTGATGGCCCGCGTTTGCTCGGCCCGTGTGCGGAAGCGATGCAGCGCCTCGATCGTCACCGGGTAGTCGCTCATTCGCTCGCGCAGTGTGTGGAAATGCTGCTGGGCGAGAACGGTGGTCGGAGCAAGCACCGCGACCTGCTTCCCGCCCATCACGGCCTTGAATGCCGCCCGGATCGCGACCTCGGTCTTGCCGAATCCCACGTCGCCGCAGATCAGGCGGTCCATTGGACGCGGCGCTTCCATGTCGGCCTTCGTCTCCTCGATCGCGCGGGCCTGATCCGGCGTGGGCGAAAACAGGAAACTTTTCTCGAACTCCTGCTGCCAGTGGGTGTCGGGTCCGAAGGCGTGGCCGACATTCGTCTCCCGCTCGGCCTGGAGGCGCAGCATGGTCGCGGCGTATTCGAAAATGGACCGCTCGGCCTTCGAGCGCGCGCGCTGCCATTTGGAGTCGCCAAGTTCGCTGAGCGGCGGATTGCGCTTCCCGAGCCCGACGTAACGCGAAACCTGCCATGCCTGGTCGAGCGGAACGTAGAGCCGTGCCTCGTTCGCGAACTCGATCGCGAGCATCTCGCCGCCGTCGGAAGGCTTTTCCATGCCGAGGTATCGGCCGATGCCGTGTTCGAGATGCACGACGAGATCCCCCTCCTCAAACTCCGAGAAATCAATCGCCGCCCGGGCCGCCATTGTCCGCTCGCGTCGCACGAGAACGCGCCGGGCGCGTTGACTGGCTGAACGGCCAAACAACTCGGCGTCGGAAAGCACGGCGAGTCGAGCCTCCGGACAGGTGAAGCCTCCTTCGAGGGTTCCCTCGAGATACTGGAGCGCGCCGGCATCGAGGCCGTTGTCACGCGCCAGTTCCCCAAAGCGCTCCCACTCCCCCTCGTTGTTGCAGGCGAGGGCGATCCGCCAGTCCGCATCGATCCACTCCCGGATCTGGGCGAAGAAGCGGGCGCGCTTGGCCTCGTTGAGAACAAAATCCCCAGCTTCGAAAATGCCGATGCCGGGAGGAAAGAATGCGGTGCCTCGCTCGCCCGGATCGCTGGAAATCCGTGCCGTGGCGCCGTCCGGGTTGCAATCGATCGCAAGCAACGTGTCCGCGTCGCGGAAGTGCCGGGACAGGAGATCGAGACGTTTGTCGGGATCGCCGACGAGGATTTCACAGGACGTCAGCGGCGCTGTGGAAATCTGGCTGTCGAGCTGGAACTCGCGAATGGACTCGATTTCGTCGTCGAACAGCTCGATGCGAACGGGCGCCGGTTGCTGCCACGAGAAGACGTCCAGGATTCCACCGCGCCGTGCGACCTGACCACGGGTGTGGATCTTTGGCACGAATTCGTATCCCGCTTCTGCGAGACGCTTCTCCACGGCGTCGAGGTCGATTCGTTCTCTGGTCTGGAGTCGAAGCGCGTCGCGGTGAAACGTCTCCGGCGCGGCGACGCGGCCTTCGAGTTCCGACGCGAGAAGAACGACCACACATCCCGATTTCGTGGCGTGAATGCGGGAGAGCGTCTCGAGCCGTTCGGAAAGGGTCTCCGGATCGGCGGCAATGTCTTCGCCGATCGCCTCCAGACCGGGAAACAGCATCGGTTGCACACCCCATGTCACGAGGCCGGCGGCGACGCCCTCCTGCCGTCGCGCATCGGGACAGAAAATCCAGACGTTTCCCTTCGACTCCTTTGCAACGAGAGCGGCCACCGCCGATTGCGCGGAGGGAGTGACGGAGTCGAACGCCATTGCGCCGGCGAGCGACTCGCGGATGCCGGGCGCGTGGCGAAGCCGGTCCAGCAGTGCCTCAGCGCCCGCAGGCATCGAGGACCTCCGAGCGGTAGCGCCGCCAGACTTCGTCGACGAGGGGATGACGTTCGAGCGGCTCGTCATCAAGATTGGCGATGCGAAGGACCCCGATGCGGCTGTTGGTCAGGAACGCGTCCTGCGCCTGCTCGAGATCCGAGATCGTGAGATGAGCCTCGCGGACGTCGTAGTGCGAGGTGATCCAGTTGTGGACGACGCCGAGCCGGATGTCGCCGTGGCTCTGCGGAGTGACGAGGCGGTCATTCATCACGACAAACAGGTTTGCCATTGCACCGCTGAGCACCGTGCCCTCGGGCGTGAGCAGGATCGCCTGTGCATCGCCGACGTGGGCGTGAGCGATGAGATTCTGCCAGTAGTTGCCGGTTTTCCCGGGAGGGAGATGAGGAATGAATGGCATGCACAGCGCGCGGCATTCGACCGGGCCCTCCGGCGAGGGAATGTCCATCGGCTCGAGCATGAGTGCGACACGGGAACGGACAACCTCGAGATTCGCGCCGCCGTCGCCCGCCGTGACGTAGATCCGGGCAACCCCTTCCTTGATCGGTGCCGCGGAGAGGAGTTCGGCTGCGGCATCGCGCCACTCGAGCGGGGGACGAAACCGGACGCGCTCGATGGCGGCGTCGAGTTTTCGAAGATGGGGCTCGAGAAAAAGCGGGCGGCCGTTGTGAATCGCGATGGTTTCGAAAACGGACATGCCGTAGCGAAATCCCCGGTCGGAAAGCGGAAGGTCCGCTCCGGGAACGAAGTCGCGGGATTCCAGCAGATAGCGATGCGTCATGATTGGGAATCGTTCGGCGGTCGCATCGCGGAGGGGTGGCTCGACGCTCGACCCTGGATGGATCAGTCGTCGTCGCCCGCTCCGAGCTGCCCGTTTCGCTCGAGCCGCTTGCGCAGCGTGGCGCGGGTGATTCCCAGCAGCCGCGCAGCCTGGACCTGGTTGTTGCCGGTGCGCTGCATGGCCTTGAGGGTGAACTCACGTTCGAGCCAGGGAAGGAGCTGGATCGCGTCATCCGTCGCGGCCGCCTCGAAGAGCAGGTCGATCGCGGCGTCGATGGTGCGGGGATAGGCTGCGGGCGGCGGCGGGGCCGAGGGGTCGACGATTGCCGCGTCCGGCGTGGCGGAGCGGTCGGTCGGTGCCACCTGGCCGAGCGGGATGTCCTTCGGCAGAAGCACGTCGTTCGACGCAAGCACCGCGGCGCGCTGCATCGTGTTCTCGAGTTCGCGCACGTTGCCCGGCCAGGGATAGGCCTCGAGGGCGCGGACGGCTTCCTCGGAAAGCTTGAGGAGCGGCCGGTGGCGCGACGAGGCGATCTTCTGCAGGAAGTATTCGCTGAGCAGCTGGATGTCCTCGCGTCGTGCGCGCAGCGGCGGAAGGTGGATGCGCACGACGTTGAGGCGGTAGAACAGATCCTCGCGGAAGGTGCGCTTGGTGACCTCGTCTTCGAGGTTCTTGTTCGTCGCGCAGACGATGCGCACATCAGTGCGGATGGTTTCGTTGCCGCCGACGCGGGAGAACTCGCCCTCCTGCAGGACGCGAAGGAGCTTGCTCTGCGTGGCGAGCGGCATTTCGCCGACTTCATCGAGGAAGAGGGTGCCCTTGTCCGCCTGCTCGAAGCGGCCGATGCGCTGGCTGTGCGCGCCGGTGAAGGCGCCGCGCTCGTGGCCGAAGAGTTCGCTCTCGAGAAGGTTTTCCGGAATGGCGGCGCAGTTGATCGCGAGGAACGGCCGGTCGCTGCGCGCGCTGTAACGGTGGATTGCCCGGGCGACGAGTTCCTTTCCGGAGCCGGACTCGCCGGTGATCATCACGGGCGCTTCGCTGGCGGCGACGCGGCCGATCATTTTGAAGACCTGCTGCATGGCCTCGCTCTTGCCGACGATCTCGTCCTTGTGTTCGTCGACGGTGAGCACCGGCTTGAACGGCGAGGCGGCAAGCATCTCGGCGCGCTCCTGCAGCGCCGCGTCGACGACCATCTTGAGGTTGAAGGGGAGCTGCTCCTTGCGAACGAAGTCGAAGGCGCCCAGCTTCATCGACTCAATGACGCCCTGGTTGCTGCCGTAGGCGCTGGTGATGATGACCATCGCATTCGGGGAGTGCTTTCGAATGCGTGCGAGCAGTTCGAGTCCGCTCGAGGGATGAAGGTGCATCTCCGCGAGAACGAGGTCCGGATTTTCGATGCTGAAGGTCTTGAATGCCGTGTCGGACGCAGTCTCGGTAAGAATGCGGACCTCCGGAGTCTCAAGCTGGTTGCGAGCCCATTCGAGGAAGTCGGTCTCGCGGTCGACGAGCAGGATGGTGTGCTTGTAGGACATGGTCACGATTCGGGTTGGATGCCGCCGTAGCGGCGCTGGCGCCGGCTGTAGTCGTCAATGGCGGCGAAGAGGTCCGCCTTCGTGAAGTCGGGCCAGAATTTCGAGACGACATGAATCTCCGTGTAGCTGAGCTGCCACAGGAGAAAGTTGGAAATACGGAGTTCGCCGGAGGTGCGGATGAGGAGGTCGGGATCGGGGAGATTCCGCGTGTAGAGGCGGGAGCTGATGAGTTCGGGCGTGACGTCCTCCTCGTCGAGGCGGCCCTCGCGGGCGTCGGTGACGATGCTGCGGACGGCGTCGACGATCTCGGCGCGGCTGCTGTAGCTCAGGGCGAGCGTGAGGACGAGTTTCGAATTTCCCGCCGTTGCCGCGATCGCGCGCTCGAGGCGCTCCCGGCAGGGCTCGGGGAGCTCGTGGAGCCGGCCGATGTGGCGGAGTTGCACGCCCTTTTCGGTCATCTCGGCGGTCTTCTCGTCGAGAAAACGCTCGAGCAGAATCATGAGTCCCTGCACCTCGTCGGCGGGGCGTTTCCAATTCTCCGACGAGAACGCGTAGAGGGTGAGAAATTCCACGCCGGCATCGCGACACGCCTCGACGCATTCGCCGACCGCCTTGCTGCCCTGCTCGTGACCGCTCAGGCGCGGAAGTCCGCGTTCGCGGGCCCAGCGTCCGTTGCCGTCCATGATGACGGCGATGTGACGGGGGACGGAGCCTCCGGGCGTCGGGGCCGGCACGTTAGAGGTTGGATGCTCGATGTCCAAGATTTCCACGAATCTCTCAGATGCGGATCGTCTGGTCCCGGCCCGGGCCGACGCTCGCGATGACGGGCTTTGCGCCAACGAGCTCGCCGAGGGCGGTCACGTATTTGCGGGCGTTTGCGGGCAGATCCTTCCAGCTCTTCGCATTCTCGGTGGACGTTTTCCAACCGGGGAAGGTGGTGTAAATGGGCTCGCAGCGCTCGACCTCGTCGCACTGGGTCGGGAGGACCGTGATCTTTTTCCCGTCAAGACGATAGGCCGTGCAGACCTTGATTGAATCGAGTTCGTCGAGGCCGTCGAGATTCGTGATCGCGAGTTCGTCGATGCCGTTGACCATGCCGGCGTAACGGACGGCCACTGCGTCGAACCATCCGCAGCGTCGTGCGCGACCGGTCGTCGCTCCGAACTCCCGGCCCATTGCGTGCAGGCGGTCGCTGAGTTCGTCGTTCTCGGTCGGGAAGGGGCCTTCTCCAACGCGGGTGGTGTAGGCTTTCACGACGCCCATCACGCGATCCATGCGATGCGGCGGGACGCCGGAACCCGTGCAGGCGCCGCCTGCGGTCGTGTTCGAGCTGGTGACGAACGGGTAGGTGCCGTGGTCGATGTCGAGGAAGGTTCCCTGCGCGCCCTCGAAGAGGATGCGCCGGCCTTTTTTCATCGCCTCGTGGAGGTATACAACCGTGTTGCCGACGAACGGCCGCAGCACTTCGGCCGCGGCGAGGTAGTCCTCGCGAACCTTCGAGGTCTTCAGCGGCTTCGCGCCAAGGCTCTTGAGGATCGCGTTGTTTTCCTTCATCCGCGCCTCAAGCTTCGCCACGAAAAGGTCGGTATTCATCAGGTCCGCCATGCGGATGCCGGTGCGGGCGGCCTTGTCGCCATAGGCGGGGCCGATGCCCCGCTTCGTCGTGCCGATCTTGTTCTTGCCTTTCAGCGCCTCGCGCTGTTCGTCGAGGGCGCGATGGTAGGGCATCACGAGATGGGCGCTGCCGCTGAGAAGGAGGTTTTTGGCCACCTTCACGCCACGCTGGCGCAATCCCTCGATCTCCCCCACGAGTGCCACAGGATCGACCACGACGCCGTTGCCGATGACGCAGGTTTTTCCGCGGCGAAGGATGCCCGAAGGAATGAGGTGAAGAACGTATTTTTCAGAACCGAGGACGATCGTGTGGCCGGCATTGTTCCCCCCCTGGCTGCGAACGACGACATCCGCCTCGTCCGTCAGGTAGTCGATAATTTTGCCTTTGCCTTCGTCACCCCACTGGGCGCCGATGAGAATCGTATTTGCCATGCCGCTGTAGAAAATTTTGCAAGTCGGACGCCGCTGCCTTCCGTGGCTGTCCAGAATTGAGCACGTTCGAGGGTCGCGCGAACCGTTACAAGAAGAAACCGATGCGATTTGACGGGGTGCCAAGGTGGGCGCATGATGAATCTGTGAATTCAAGCCGGTCTCTGTCGAAGGCGTTGCTCTATTTTTGGAGGGCGCTTTTGTTGAAATGCCCGGTCTGCGGTCGGAGTCCGATGTTCCCAAAAGCCTCCCGGGTGCGGCGATTGTCGGATTGGTTTGCCCCGCTGGATGGCTGCCCGCGTTGCGGCTACGCCTACGAGCGGGAGCCGGGGTATTTTCTGATGGCGATCTGGGCGGTGAACTACGGATGCGGGAGCCTGCTGGGATTGTTGATTTACGCCGTGCTGGAACTGACCGTGAAGCCGTCGCTTGGGGTCCTGCTCGCTTCCGTGATCGTGCCGGTGATGTTGTTCAACGTCCTGTTTGCCCGGCATTCAAAGGCGTTTTTCCTGGCGCTCGACCACTTTTTCGACCCGCACCAGCGGGATGGAGGCGATGATTCCGGCAACCAGCCCGTCGAGGACGCGCCCCGGCCCCCTTCGCCGGCTGCGTGGAAGCCGGACGAGCCTTGCGAAACGGAATCGCTGGTGCGATAAGCGCCGGCCACATGCCGGGCCGCATTTGGAGAATCGTTGTCTTTGTCGCGATGGGAATCGCGACCTGTCTCCGTGCGCAATCCCTCGATGACATCGGCCGTCCGGCCGAGGAGGTTGCCGTCGACGGTCCCGCCGCCCGCATCAAAATCGACCTGCCTGGAGCGAAGGACAATGTGAGGCTGGTCCGGCTTCCGGACGGCTCGATCGGCTACGTGGTGAAACGGCTGGGGAGCGGCCGGGATCGGATTTTGTCCCCGGAGGAATTCGCGGAATTTGTCTACCAGAGCCGGACGCACGGTGGCTGGCTCGAGACGATTTTCAATATCACAAGCCCCGTTGGCATCGCGTGGGTATCCATCGGCCTGCTCGGTCAACTCATCTTCACCGGGCGGATGCTCGTGCAATGGCTCGCCAGCGAGCGGAGCGGTCGGTCGGTGATTCCGATCGCGTTCTGGTGGATGAGCCTCGGTGGCGCGGTGATGCTGGTGATCTATTTCGTCTGGCGCCGGGATATTGTCGGCATTCTCGGGCAGGGCACCGGGTTGTTCATCTATGCCCGCAATCTGGTGTTGATCCGGCGTTCACGCGGCACCTGACGCGGCCGCGCGAAGGATGCGCTCGTAGGCGTCGAGGATCCGGGGGAGGTCGAATTTTTCCGCCATCCGCGACGATGCCTCCCGCATCGAGCGCAAACGGTCCGGATCACCGAGCACCTTTTGCAGCGCGGCGGCGAACCCCTCCGGCGTGAGGTCGCACGTCGCTCCGTTGACCCCGTCTTCGACGACATCGTTCACGCCGCCGATCCGGCTGGAAACAATGGCCAGTCCGCGGTCGAGGGCCTCGATTGCCGCCATGGGAAGACCCTCACTGGTCGAAGTCAGCAGCAGTGCGTCCGCGTTCGCCATTTCGTTCCGCACCCGGTCGCCGTCCAGCCACCCGCGGAACTTCACCTGCGAACCGATGTCCAGGCGGCGGGCCTCGGCCTCCATTTCCGCGCGCAGCGGCCCATCGCCGATCACGGTGAACTGCCAGGGCAGATGCTTCACGAGCGCGAGGGAATGGATGGCGAGCACCGGGTTTTTCTGCACGCTCAGACGTCCGACCATGAGAATGCGGGGAGGGGACTGCAGCCGGATTTCCGGGCGCGGACCGCGGGGAATGCCGTTGAGCACGACTTCGGGACGCCGATGATAGGCCGTTTCCGCGAGATCCGCGACGAACGTGCTGACGGCGGTGATTGCGGATGCACGCTTCCAGATCGGGCGCGTAAAGGGTTCGACGAATCGAAACAATCCGGCCGTCTGCTCGGGAACGCCTCCCGGCACATCGCCGAGATGCGCGGTAAGCACGTAGGGAGTGCCGGTAAGAAGCGATGCCTTGTAGGCGACGACGCCCGTGGGAACTGCGAAGTGCGCATGGATCACGTCCGGCTGCCAGCGGCGAATGTGGCCCAGGGTGGGCAGCACGTTCGTCGCAATGTAGAGGGCCATTTCCGGCACCGTGCAGGTGTCCTCCTTCTTTCGGAACGAGGGCGTGCGGAATATTTCCACCCCATCCACCGTTTCGCGGGGAGGGAGGTGCTTGAGGCCGGCGGTATGGACACGCACTTCATGACCGCGCGCCGCGAGACCGGCATTGATTCGGTGCGCCACGCGACCGCCGCCGCCTCCGACGGGCGGGTATTCATAGTTCAGGCAGAGAATACGAAGTGGTCTCAACGGAGGTGCCGGTCTGGCTGCGCATCCTGCGGGTGCGGCTCTCCGGCATCAAGGGCGAACCGGTCGAATTGCTGTTGACCATATGCCGGCAGACGATAAGCTTCAACTCGGAGGTTGCCATGAGAACTCGAATTTCCTCCGTTGCCGCATTGGTGGCGGTTCTGCTCAGCGGAATGATCCTTCCGACGGTCGAGGCGCGACAGCCGTTTCAGGGAAGTTTTCGAGGGGACTGCACCCGGAAGGTGCCGTCGGCCCGACCGAAGAAAAAGAAGATCAAGGCGCATGTTCAAACGGAGCAGACCGGCGGTCCCTACGATGCACGAACGACCGTGAACGCGTCCGGCGGCGGCGAAAAGGTGAACCTCGTGCTGGATTTTCGGGAAGACAACTCCTTGACCGTCACCGTGAACGGACAGGCGTTTCCAGGGAATCTGCGACCCAACAAGGGGCGTGTTCCTCAAGCCTCGAAGAAATTCCGCTACAAGGGGGAATTCACGGGCTCGGCAACGTTCGTTGGTCCTCTCAAGCAGAACCTGTCCGCCTCCGGGAAGATCAAGGGAACCTCGACCAAGCTCACCGGGTCCGTCGACTTGCAAGGGGATCTCTTCATCCTGAAGCTGAATCTAAAATCCACCGCCGCGTCGCCGCTCGGAGCGAAATCGTCGTTTCAGGTCAGGGCGACGCGGGAGTGACTCCGCCGGGGAGTCGGCGCGACTGCCATTCCTCGAACACGTGCTGACACCATAGAAAGAGGCGTTCGTCGCTCCGGTTGGCCCGGTGTGCCGCGAAGCGCGACTGGACGAACGGGGCCCTGCTCCCGACCCGCAGCCGGCCGGTGCGAAACCAGGGACCGATTGGCGAGCCGAAGCCCTTCTTTTTCCGGTGGACGATTTCCGGCGGCAGGACCCGCGTCGCGGCATGCTTGAGCATGAATTTCGTGATTCTGCCGCGAAGTTTGAAGCGATGCGGAAGCCGGCGCGCGAAGTCGGCCAGTGCGAGGTCCAGCAACGGCGCGCGCGCTTCGAGGCTGTTCATCATGCTGGCCCGGTCGACCTTCGCGAGAATGCCGTCCTGCAGATAGATCTTTGTGTAGTATTGGAGTGTGCGATCGACGACGTCGCGTTGCGGGCACGCGTCCCAAAGTTCGACCGCCTCGCTGTAGAGTTCCTCGACCGGCAGGGGATCTCCGAGAAATTCGCCGATCTCCGACGGCTCGAGTGCGCCGAGCCAGACGGGATTCCACAGTGACGGCGAATGGCTCAGTCCTCGCAGGGTGCGTTTGATCTTGAAATCGAGGCTGATGTTTTCATGGGAAACCGGCAGCCGGTTCGCGAGCAACCGGATCGCGAGGTGCACCGGACGCGGCACCAATTTCGCATAGGTCTCGGCTTTCCGCAGGGCGAGGAAGGGATCGTATCCGGCGAACAGCTCATCCCCGCCGTCGCCGCCGAGGGCGACCGTGACGTGGCGCCGCGTGAACCGGCTCAGCAGCCACGTGGGCAGCAGCGAACCATCGCCCTGAGGCTCGTCCAGTTTGTCGAAGATTTCCGGCAGCACTTCGAGCGCGCGATCGAGATCGAGCACCTCGGTCTGGTGGTTCGTCCCGAGCAGACCTGCGACCTTGTTCGCCCACGAGAGTTCGTCGAATGAGGCCTCGGTGAATCCGATGCTGAACGTCCGCAGTGAGCCGGCGTCGACATGTCGCGTCGCCAGCGCGGTGACGAGCGAGGAGTCAATGCCGCCGCTGAGGAAGACGCCGAGCGGAACATCCGACATGAGCCGCCGCTTCACCGCGGCGTCGAGCAGGGACAACAGCTCGTCGGCGAGCGCATCGTCGGATTTCTCCGGCTCCGCCGGCTCGAGCACGAAGTCCCAGTATTTCGAGATGTGAGGCGTTTGCTGGCGGAGGTCGAAGACGAGGTTGTGGCCGGCGGGGAGTTTCCAGACACGGTCGAGGATCGAACGCGGCGCGGGGATGAGCGCGTAGGCGAAGAATTTCTTCAGCGCGAGCGGCGATACCGAGCGGGGGCAGGCAGGATGTGCGACGAGCGCGGTGAGTTCCGATCCGAACGCAAAGGTTCCCTGCTCGTGAAACCAATACAGCGGCTTCTTGCCGAAGCGGTCGCGGCTGAGAAACAGCCTTCCGCGACCGAGGTCGCAGATCGCGAACGCCCACATTCCGTCGAGGCGATTTACGAAATCATCGCCCCACTCGCGGTAGGCGTGCAGCAGAACTTCCGTGTCGGAGTGGTCCGTTTGAAAGATGCAGCCGAGCGCCTTCAACTCCTCGCGCAATTCGGCGTGGTTGTAGATCTCGCCGTTGAAGACGACGCCGATCTGCGCGTCGGCCGTCCACATCGGCTGGCCGCCACCGGCGAGATCGACGATGGACAGGCGCCGGTGACCGAGATGGATGCCGCGTTCCGCGTCGATCCAGAAATCCTCGGCATCCGGGCCGCGGTGCGCGATCGCGCGCGTCATTCGCTGCAGGTCGTCGCGCTCTCCGCGACCGACGAAGCCGGCTATCCCGCACATGGTAACGAGGGATGAGCGTCGGAGCCGGAGAACTGGAAGGGGCTGGAAATCATCACGGCCTTCCCGTCTCCCGCGCTCTCAAACATCCACATTCCGGGTCTCGCGCACGAGGTAGATCCGCTTGCCCTGCGATTCGTAGAACGTGCGGGTGATCATTTCCGCGAGCAGGCCCATGAGAATGCAAATGATGCCGGTCATCATGGTGAAGACGGTCATGAGCGGCAGCGGAGTCGTGATGAACGGCTTCCCGGCAAAAATATTGAGTCCCACCGCCCACAGGCCAAAGCCGGCGGAAATTGCGAGCATGATGAAGCCGACGAGGCCGAAGACATACATCGGCTTTTGCGCGTGCCGGTCGAGAAACTTCACGACCATCAGGTCCAGCAGCACCTTCATCACGCGCTCGAGCCCGTATTTCGATTTGCCCGCGCGGCGCGCGAAGTGATTCACGACGACCTCGGTGATCTTCGCGCCGTGCCAGCTCGTGTAGACGGGCAGGAACCGGTGCATCTCGCCGTAGAGGCGCACGTCCGCGATCACGTCGCGGCGGTAGGCCTTCAGCGAACATCCGAAGTCCTGCAGCCGCACGCCGGAGACGAACGAGATGAGCTTGTTCGCCATGATGCTGGGAATGTTTCGCTGGATGGCATTGTCCTGCCGGTCGCGGCGCCAGCCGGAGACGACGTCGTAACCTTCGTCAAGCTTCGCGAGGAGCTTTGGAATGTCCTCGGGGTCGTTCTGATAGTCGCCATCCATTGGAATGACGATGTCGCCGCGCGCGTGGTCAAAGCCTGCCATCATCGCGGCGGTCTGCCCGAAGTTGCGGCGGAAGTGCAGCACCTTGACCTCGGGTGTTTCGGCGGCGATCTCGTCCAGCACCTGCTCGCTGCCATCGTGGGAGCCGTCGTTGATGAACAGGATCTCCCATGGCTGGCCGATCTCGCGCATCACTTTTGCAGTGGCCTCATAGAGCGGCCGCACGGTTTCGCGCTCGTTGTAGATCGGAATGATGACGGACAGCATTGGGCGGGTGTCTGAATAAACCGTCGCGCGCTTCCATGAGAAGGAGGAAATCCGGCGGTTCATTTGGCTGGGGCGAGGTTGGCCTCGCGAATGCCTGCACGTTTTGCATGACATCCGGGTGTGCATTGCCAGAATGGTCATCGTCTCCAATGACCACGCTGCTTTGCTCCGCCGGACTTTTTGTCTGCTCGCTGTTTGTCGGCGACGTGGACGCGCGGCGTTCGTCGACGGACTTGGGGATCGATGCCGTCGGCGGTCCCGGCACAGCCTTCGTGGAGGCTGTGGAGAATTCCTCCGTCGTTCCGAATTCCACCAACTCCGCGGCGCTTCCGTATTGCGCCACGTCTTCGACGGGCCCCACGCATCCGCCGGAATTACTGGCTGTCTCCAGCTGCGCAGGCATTGCGCCGCGGCGTGGGCTGGGAGGGCTCTTTGTGAGAGGGCCGCCATCCGCCGGCCGCGTGATCGCAATCTGATCGCGCCACGGACCGCCCTGCGGCCGAAAGTATTGGGCCAGGTCGGAGTGGATCAGGGGTTGCATCCCGTGAAGGGATTCGATAGTTCGTCGGACTCCCATTCCCCCCGATGAAAACGCCTCCGGACAACGACTTTGTGAAAACTTTCACAAATAGTCTTGTCATCGGTCATGGCTCGGCTATCCATTTCGCCGACGCGCGCTCCCTCGTTTTGCGTCGCCACCGGTTTCCTGCGGCCATCGGGCCATGCGGGGCCGGTTGCGTTTTCCATCGAAGGGGAGACGTCACCCGATTTTTGTTCAATGAAATTTGACGCACTTCTGGCCGCGGCGATCCCGCTGAATGCGCAGTCCGTCTTCGAGGAGTTTTACGGAGAAACCTACCTCGAATGGCTGACCAACTCGCTGCTCGTCGCCACGATCGTGGTGGGCATCATTCTCGGCTTCGCCCGCGCCGCGACCCGCCACCTCGAGCTGGTTCCTCACGGCACGCAGAATCTCTTCGAGGCGCTCTTCCACGGCATCTACGAGATGATGGAAGGCATCGTCGGCAAGCACATGATCGCCCGCACGTTCGGGCTGCTCGCCTCGCTCTTCATCTACATTCTCGTTTCGAACTGGTTCGGTCTGCTCCCGGGCGTCGGCTCGATCGGCTGGGGGCAGGAGCGTCCCGGCGCGTTTCTTTCCTACGAGCACGTCGAGTTTCCGTTGCTGCGTCCGGCGACCGCTGATTTGAACACCACGCTCGGCATGGCCACCGTGTTCATGCTGCTGTGGGTTTACTGGACGATCAGCGAGATGGGGGTCGGTGGCACCATCAAGCACATCTTCGGAGTCAAGGGTGGCTTAAAGGGCTTCATGGCCATTGCGCTCGCGCCGATCTTCTTCTTCGTCGGAATCATCGAAGTCATCTCGATCGCCTTTCGTCCGGTGTCGCTCTCGCTGCGACTTTTCGGAAACGTTTTCGCGGGTGAGAACCTGCTCTCGACAATGATCACGCTCGGCAATGATCTCGGCCTGCCCAAGTGGGTGGCCTATCTCTCCAGCGTCGTCGTTCCCATTCCCTTTTATTTCCTCGAGCTGCTTGTCGGCCTCCTGCAGGCGCTGGTCTTCGTGCTCCTGTGCGCGGTCTACATCCAGCTCTCGACCACCCACGACGAAGAGGAAGCCCATCACTGACGAACCCTTTCGCTGTCGGGACCGTGGGCAAACTGCGGGCGGCGGCGTGAAACACCCAACCGGAAAGAAAACAACAACATGTATCCCATTCTTGCAGCAGCAGTGGAAGCCGCTGGCGGCATCACGGGCAGCTTCACGCTCGGTATTGCCGGCGCCGGAGCCGCCATCGGCATCGGTCTCATTGGCGCGCGCGCCGTCGAGGCCGTCGGCCGCAACCCCGGGGCCTTCGGTCGCGTGCTGACGCTCGCGATCATCGGCATGGCGCTGGCCGAAGCTATCGCCATTTACGCACTCATCCGCGCTTTCGCAGGCGCCTGATCCCTGTCGCCGAGCCGCCCCGGCGACGAACCGGGGCGGCTCCGGCAACCACCCTTCGCGGCTCGATTTTCCATGGATGCCATCAACCAGCTTTTGTTCAATTTCGGAGTCTCCTGGCCGAAGTTTCTCGCCCAGGTCGTGCTCTTCCTGATCGTTTACGGAATCCTGAGCAAGTATGCCTTCGGTCCTCTCGTGAAGGTGCTTGAGGAGCGCCGCCGCCGCATCGAGGAAGGCCAGGCAAACGCAGAGAAGATCAAGCAGCAGCTCGCCGAGGCCGAGAAGAACTACGCCGAGATTCTCAAGAAGGCGAACGCCGAGGCCGCCGCTCTCATCGAGGAGACGCGCAAGAGCGCCGAGGCTCTCAGCCAGCGTGAAGCGCAGAACGCCATCCGCCAGGCTGAGGACATCATCGCCAAGGCCCGCGCCGATATCGAGAACGAGCGCAACCGCATGGTCGACGAGGTGAAGAAGGAAATGGTCGGCCTCGTGGTGAACACCACCGCGAAGGTCACCGGCAAGGTTCTCACTCCCGAAGACCAGAAGCGTCTCAACGAAGAGACCGCCGCACAGCTCGCCGTCTAGCCGCCACCTCGATGAAGATCAGCAAGGAATCCCGCCGCTTCGCCCGAGAGCTGTTCAAGGTCAGCCTCACGGACGGTCGTCTCGATCCGAAGAAGGTCGCCGCGTATTCCGACCGGCTGATCGCCGAGAAGCCGCGCGGCTACGTCCAGATTCTAAAGGAATACGCGCGCCTCGTCCGTCTCGAACTCCAGCGCCGTCACGCAATCATCGAGAGCGCCGTTCCGCTGGATCCCACCGAAAGCGCGCATCTCGAAAACGATCTTCGCAGCCGCTTCGGCTCCGACATCACCATTGAATTCAAAACGAATCCCGGCCTCCTTGGCGGCCTGCGCGTGCAGGTCGGCAGCGACGTGTGGGACGGCTCGGTGTTCAACCGGCTCCAGACTCTGAAACAGCAACTCTAATTCCGCCATGAGCAGCATTCTCCAGGAACTCGAATCCAAGATTGAGGGCATCCAAAGCGCCGCCACCTCAAAGACCAACGTCGGCGTTGTCCGCGAAATCGGTGACGGTGTCGCCCGCATTGAAGGTCTCAGCGGCGCGATGCTCAACGAGATGATCGAATTTCCGGGCGGCCTCTACGGCATCGCCCTGAACCTCGAGGAAACCGAGGTCGGCGCGGTCGTGCTCGGCGACTACACGCACGTCCGCGAAGGCGACGAGGTCAAGACGACCGGCAAGCTGCTCCAGGCGCCGGTCGGCAAGGAGTTGCTCGGCCGTGTGGTGGATGCGCTCGGCCAGCCGATCGACGGCAAGGGCCCGATCGATGCGAAGGAATTCCGTCCGGTCGAAAAAATCGCGCCCGGCATCATCAAGCGCAAATCCGTCAGCCAGCCGGTGCAGACCGGTATCATGGCAATCGACGCGATGATTCCGATCGGCCGCGGTCAGCGCGAGCTCATCATCGGTGACCGCGCGACCGGCAAGACGACGATCGCGATCGACACGATCATCAACCAGGCGCAGGCCAACAAGGCCGCCGAGGCCTCGGGCGACAAGGATTTCCGCCCGATGTATTCGATCTACGTCGCGGTCGGTCAGAAGAACGCGAACATCGCCCGCGTCGTGAAGACGCTCGAGGACCACGACGCCCTCAAATACACGATTATCATTTCCGCGCCGGCCTCCGACAGCGCCACGAACCAATACATCGCGCCGTTCGCCGGTGCGGCGATGGGTGAGTGGTTCATGGAAAATGGCATGGACGCGCTCATCGTGTTTGACGATCTCTCGAAGCACGCTGTCGCCTACCGCCAGGTCTCGCTGCTCCTCAAGCGCCCGTCCGGCCGTGAGGCGTATCCCGGCGACGTGTTCTACCTCCACAGCCGCCTGCTCGAGCGCTCCGCGCGTCTCAACGAGCATCACGGCAACGGCTCGCTCACCGCGCTACCGATCATCGAGACGCAGGCGGGCGACGTGTCGGCCTACATTCCGACGAACGTCATTTCGATCACCGACGGCCAGATCTACCTCGAAACCGACCTGTTTTATCAGGGCATCCGTCCGGCGGTGTCGGTTGGTCTCTCGGTGTCGCGTGTCGGTTCCGCCGCGCAGATCAAGGCGATGAAGCAGGTCGCCGGCAAGATCAAGGGCGACCTCGCCCAGTATCGCGAACTCGCGGCCTTCGCGCAGTTCGGTTCCGACCTCGATGCCCGCACGAAGGCCACGCTCGATCGCGGCCAGCGTATCGTCGAACTCTTCAAACAGCAGCAATACAGCCCGATGCCGGTCGAGCTTCAGTCCGCGGTGATCTTCGCGATGCAGCGGGGCTATCTCGATGAGGTGCCGGTCGACCGCGTGAAGGAGTTTCAGACCAAGCTTCAGGAATACCTCACCACGCGGAAGGCGGAACTCCTCGCCAAGATTCTCGAGAAGAAGCAGTTCGACAAGGAGCTCGAAGCGGAGACGCTTGCGACGCTCGACGAGTTCAAGAAGACCTGGAACTAACCTGCGGGTGAATTCCGACGCTCAACCCTCAACGTTCAACTAGCCAGTGCCCAGCACACGCGACATCCGGCGGCGCATCAAGTCCGTCAAGAATACGGCGCAGATCACGAAGGCCATGCAGATGGTCGCCGCGTCCAAGATGCGCAAGGCGCAGACGACCGCGCTGGCCGGGCATCCCTATTCCCAGCTGCTGAACCGCGTGCTCGTCTCGCTGAGCGGCCGCGTCGATCACAGCCTCCATCCGCTCCTCGCCGAGCGCGAGGTGAAGCGTGAGCTTGTGCTCATGATCAGCACGGACAAGGGTCTCTGCGGCGGTCTCAACACGAACCTGTTTCGCGAGGCGTCGAAGTTCGACGTCGCGACGACCGATTTCGTGAACGTGGGTCGCAAGGGCAAGCAGTTCCTTGCCCGCACGAAGCGCAATCTCATTGCCGACTTCGAGCTGCCCGACCAGCCGACCTTCCTCGAGGTGAAGCAAATCTCGAAGTTCTGCATCGAGAAGTTTCTTTCTGGCGAAGTCGACAAGGTCACGGTGCTCTATCCGCGCTTCGTGAACACGCTCACGCAGGCTCCCACCACGCTCACGCTCCTGCCGATCGCCGCGCTGCCGGTCAACAACGACGTCAAGTCTCCCGATGAAGGCTCCTCCTTCATCTTCGAGCCCAGCGCCTACGACGTGCTCGATGCGATTCTGCCGTATTACATCCACTTCGGCGTCTACCAGACGGTGCTCGACGCCCGTGCCTCCGAGCACAGCGCCCGGATGGTCGCCATGAAGAGCGCGACCGACAACGCGAAGACCCTCGTGAACGATCTCACGCTCGAATACAACAAGATCCGCCAGGCGAGCATCACCGCCGAACTTCTCGAAATCACCACCGCGCAAATGGCGCTGGGGTAAACCACCTTTAGACAGAATCGACAGAAATTGAAGGTCCGAAGCCAGCAGTCCAGTTCCTGAAACTTCCGCTCATTCTGTCCCAAACACCGCATTCATCATGAGTCACAAAGGCAAAATCGTTCAGGTCATCGGCCCCGTCGTGGACGTCGAGTTCAATCCGGCCGACGGCAAACTGCCGGCCATCTACGACGCGCTGGAAATCGATCACGTCGTCGACGGTGTTCCGGTCAAGCTCGTGCTGGAGGTCCAGCAGCACCTCGGTGAAAACTGGGTGCGCGCGGTGGCGATGTCCTCGACCGAGGGCCTCACCCGCGGCAAGGAGGTTCTCGCCACGGGAGCTCCCATTTCCGTTCCGGTCGGCGAGGCGGTGCTTGGGCGCATCTTCAACGTCATCGGCGAACCCACCGACGAGCGCGGTCCGGTGAATGCGACGAAGAAATATCCGATTCACCGCCCGGCTCCGGCGCTGGTCGATCAGGACACGAAGGCACAGATTCTCGAGACGGGCATCAAGGTCATCGACCTCATCTGTCCGTTCACGAAGGGCGGCAAGGTCGGTGCGTTCGGTGGTGCGGGCGTCGGCAAGACGGTCGTCATCATGGAGCTCATCAACAACATCGCGAAGGGGCACGGCGGTTACTCCGTGTTCGCGGGTGTGGGTGAGCGCACGCGTGAAGGAAACGACCTCTACCACGAAATGGCCGAGGCCGGCGTCATCAAGCTCGACAAGATCGAGGAGTCGAAGGTCGCGCTTGTTTACGGCCAGATGAACGAACCGCCCGGAGCCCGTCTCCGCGTTGCGCTCACGGCGCTCTCGATGGCGGAATACTTCCGCGACGAGAAGAACCAGGACGTGCTTCTCTTCATCGACAACATCTTCCGTTTCTCTCAGGCCGGTTCCGAGGTGTCCGCGCTGCTGGGCCGCACGCCGTCGGCGGTCGGTTACCAGCCGACGCTCGCCGCGGAAATGGGCAGCCTGCAGGAGCGCATCACCTCGACAACGAAGGGCTCGGTCACCTCGTTCCAGGCGGTCTACGTTCCTGCGGACGATCTTACCGACCCCGCGCCGGCGAACACGTTCGCGCACCTCGACTCGACGATCGTTCTCGAGCGTTCCATCGCGGAGCTCGGCATCTATCCCGCGGTCGATCCGCTTGCATCCACGTCGAAGGCGCTCGCGCCGGACATCGTTGGCGCGCGGCACTACAAGGTCGCGCGTGGCGTGCAGAGCGTGCTCCAGCGCTACAAGGACCTGCAGGACATCATCGCGATTCTCGGCATGGACGAGCTTTCGCCGGAGGACAAACTCACCGTCTTCCGCGCCCGCAAGATCCAGCGCTTCCTCTCGCAGCCGTTCCACGTTGCGGAAGTCTTCACCGGCACGCCCGGCCAGTATGTGTCCATCGACGAGACCATCCGCGGCTTCGAGGAAATCCTCGAGGGCAAGCACGACGATGTGCCCGAGGTGAACTTCTACATGAAGGGCGGCATCGACCAGATCAAGGAATAGTCTGGAGTCTTTGGATGAGAGTTGAGAGGCCCGTCCTCTCAACTCCCGGCTCCCAGCGATCAACGTTTCCCAATGGCCACTCTCAAACTCGAAATCGTCACGCCCGAGGCGAAGACCTACTCCGACGACGTGGATTCCGTCGTGATTCCCGGCATCGAAGGCGAGATGCAGGTGCTTCCGCAGCACATTCCGCTCATGACGAAGCTCGCGCCCGGCGAACTCCGTGTAATGAAGAGCGGACAGGAGGTCCGGCTCGCCGTGGGCGAGGGATTTGTCGAGGTCACGCAGGAAAGCGTCTCCGTGCTCACCGACATGGCGATCAACGAGAACGAGATCGACGAGTCCGCCGCGGAGGCCGCAATGAAGCGTGCGGAAGAGGCGCTCAAGAACGAGCACGTCAGCGCCGAGCAGCATGCAGCGCTGCAGGCCGCTCTGCAGAAGTCCATGGCGCAGCTCAAGGTGAAGCGCCGTCGCGTCGTCTGACCCCGAACAACTAATCGGCAATTAGCCGGGAGTCCGCTATCATTGGGACTGAATGTTCAAGCCCCATGCCATCATAGCGGAGTATCTGGCCGAGCTTCTCGCAGCCGGAGGATTTGTGCTTGGTCAGGTGCAGGTGATGCCCGGCCCCGTGCTCAGGCACGTGGACGACACGGGAGTCCTGGAGATCGCCACCCGTCCGGAGGACGCCAGGGAGATCGCCAAATACGACGGGGAGGGAAACTATCGTCCGCTGAAAACCGCGCCGAATCTCCGTCGTGGGTGGGAACTGCGTCTCGAATCCCTCGACGATCTTCGTAGAGCACTCGACTTTTTTTATCCCGCCGCGCTGGGAACGTGGTTTGCGTTTCGACGGAACGAACTGGTTCCCATCCATCTCCGGGAGACGCTGGGCCGGCAGACCGGACGTTACCGCGTCACCAATCTCGTGACCGATGAACAGGCGGGGGAGGCCATCCGCAACCGCTGCAATTCCCGGACCGGTTGTCTGCGGCGCCAGCTCTGGCGGATTTCTCCGGAGATTCAGAGTCCGTTCACGGAGGATCCCTCGGAGATCAAGTTCGACGGGTCGTTGCCCATTCTGTGCGTGGAGGCATGCAATCTCCTGGTCGCGGACATTCGTCCGATCGCGAAGCAGAATGTGCAGAACCCTTCGCGACGCGCGGACGGGGGCTCACTGGAACGCGAAGGGGTTTCGTGACGATTCACCGCGCCCGCATTGTTTTGCCGCTGGCGTCGCCGGCCATTGAGGATGGAGCCGTCGCAGTCCGGGACAGTCGCATCGAGGCGGTGGGGCGTTTCGCAGACCTCCGCACGGCATTTTCCGGTGCGGACGTCGTTGATCACGGCGATGCGATTCTTCTCCCCGGGCTGATCAATGCGCACTGTCACCTCGATTTCACCGTGATGCGCGGTGCGATCCTTTCGACAGGCAGCTTCTCCGCGTGGGTCCGGCGGATCAACGAGGTCAAGCGCACCCTGAGCGATGACGACTACCTGAAATCCGTTTCCGACGGACTCGAGGAATTGCGAAAATGGGGAACGACCACCGTGCTGAACATCGAGTCGTTTCCCGAGCTCATGGTGCGCATGCCGCCGCCGATCGTGCGCACATGGTGGTTCTACGAGCTTCTCGATATCCGTTCGCGCATTCACACCGAGGATGTCGTGGCTGGGGCGCTGACGTTCTTCGAGCAGCATCCGACGTGGCATGGAGGGTTCGGACTCTCCCCACACGCGCCCTACACGACGTCCATCGAGCTGTATCAGCTCGCGCGTTTTTGCACGGAGAAATACGGCATGCCGTTCACCACGCATCTCGCGGAGTCCGACGAGGAGATGGAGATGTTCGCGCAGGGGTCTGGACCGCTCTTTGATTTCCTGAAATCCCTCGGTCGCGACATGCGCGACTGCGGCCGAAAGTCCCCGATCCGTCTTCTGCTGGAAGCCGAGGCGCTGCCCCGCGGGGCGATTCTCGCCCACATGAACCAGCTCGCACCCGGCGATGAGGAAATGCTGGCGAACAAGTCGGGAATCTTCTCGATCGTGCACTGTCCGAACTGCCACGAGTATTTCGGGCGCGCGCCGTTCCCGTTCGAGACCCATCGACGGCTTGGTTTTCGTGTGAGTCTCGGCACCGACAGCTGTGCGAGCAATCGCGGGCTGAACCTGTTCGATGAGATGCGAACCTTCCGGCGAAATTTTCCAGACGTTTCGCCCGCGGAGATTCTCGACATGGCGACGCGCAATCCGGGCGCGGCGATCGGTGGCGGCATTGGTGAACTGCGACCCGGATTCCGCGCGGATTTCATTGCAATTCCCTACGCGGGCTCGGTGAACGATGCGATCGAGGCGGTCGTGGACAGTCGCACCCCGCCCATGGCCGTTTATCTCAACGGACGTCAGAGCGCGTAGTCGCCGATGTAGAGGGGGAGACGAAGCTTTGCCGCCTGCTTGCGCGCAACGATGAAATCCCGCCCGGCCTCCTCATAGCGGGCGGAGAGTCCGAGAATGCGCAGGACGTCGATCGGCTCGTATCCGTGTTCGAGCATCCAGATGCGAAGCCTGCCGACCCACGAGATCCAGCGTTCGAGCAGATCTTCGATGGCTCCGCCGTCCAGCGTGGCGAGGTCGCCCTTGCGAAGCCCGGCGAGGTGCGAATCGATCTGCCGGTTGAACTCGGCCTCGAGCTCTCGAAGGAGTCTGGATGCCTCCGGTTTGTGCTCCTTTGGAATCAACGGGTCGAGTTTTCCGACGGTCACGAGGAGATGGCCGCCGACGCGCTGAAGCGAATGGAGATACGCCTCGAGCTGCTCAGGCTCGCCGGCCGGGCAAAGCGGCTCCCTCAGGACGTGAATGCGCTGCAGGGTTTCGCCTGGGATCAGGGCCAGCCTGACCCGTTTCCAGAATGGCACGGATTGCGGCCCCTGTTCCACGATTGCGCGGCACGTGCGCAGGAACTCGATGAACCGGTCCCGCATCTCCCACTGCGGCAGGGACGGCCACAGGGTTCGCTGGATGAGGGCGGACAGGATCTGCGCGAGCACGATGCCGAGAAAGAAATCCATGATGGATTGGAACGGAATCGGTCGCTGTCCGTTCAGGGCGAGGATTCCGACGGAGGCAAGCATCGCGAGCTGCATGGGAATGGTCATGCCGCGCGTGGAATAGGTCAGATAGCCCCACACGAACAGCCATGTGAAGATCACGGTGTTCATCACCGCATAGCTGGAGAGCATTGGCCGCGCTGCGATGAGAATGAGCGAAAGGGCGAGCATCGCTGCGACGTTGTAGGCCGCGTAGTGAAAGGATCGCCGGTCGCCCTGCCCGCCGGGACTCGTGGCATCGAGAGCAGTGAAGACCCACGCGCCAAGGACGAACATCGTGCCGCCGGGAATATGCGCCCAATTGTCGATCAGCAGGGCGGCGACGACAGCGATCGCGGATTTCACGCCCGTTTTCATCCAGAATGGCGGAGGAGTCGGAGGAGCGAACGGCTCCGTCTCGACAGAGCGCTGGGTGGGGTCTGCGGGCAACGAGTCGAGCAGCTCGTGTGCACGCTTGATCTGGTCGCGGAGGTCGAGAAGCGCCGTGACATGAATGCCGAGGGACATCGCGATCCTGGGATCGACACCGCGCATTCCCTCCGTCTCCCGAATGTCCGAGAGCCGTCGGTCGAGCGCCTGCACGGCGTCTTCGAGAGCCTCGCGCCGGGCACGGCGGGAATCCACCGTGGAGTCCTCCCGTGAAAGTTCGTCGAGCGATGCTGTGATTCGATCATGCAGTGCGCGCAGTTCGCCGGAGACCTCCTGCCGGTAGACCGAGTCACTCGGGAGGGTTCTGCCGAGGGTGACAATCGCCGACGCGATGCGCGACACGCACGTCGCAATCTCGGAATACGTGGGCAGCCGGGCGCGGAAATAGCTGCTTTCCCGCGCTCCGAAATCGAGGAGGCCGCGCAGGGCGGTGACCCGCGAGGGAAACCCTTCCGCGCGGCGCACAGCCTCCGCGTTGTGGCCGTCGAAAATGACCGGTGCGCTTTCGGCGAAGCAGTTTCGAAGATCGGCGAAGGCCGACCGCACATTCTGCCCGAACTCCACCCGTGCGAAGCGCGGCCATAACAGCGACTGGACGACGATCACCGACAGGATGCCGACGCTGACCTCTTCGATACGCAGCAGCATGAACCACCACGAGTGGTCCGGGTCGCTCATGCCGTTGCTCACGACGACGACCATCGTCAGCGCGCACAGCAGGAATGCATAGGGATACTTGCTCTGGCCGAACATCGCAGTGGCCGCGCCCACGACAAGACCCACAAGTGTCAGAAAGATGACCGGATTCTGCTGGAACGTTGCGGTGATCAGGTATCCGAGCACGCCGCCGACTGTGGTGCCAATGATGCGGAAGATCGATTTCTCGGCGATCGCGCCGACGTAATGCGCGATCATGAGCACGTAGACGGTGAAGAGCGCCCAGGTCGGCTCCTGCAGGCGGACGACGAGTGAGAGAAACACCGCCAGCATGCCGGCGAGCCCGAACTTCAATCCGTAGCGGATTGCGCCGTCGGCAAAGAAATTCCGAACCGCTGTCAGGGCGCGCGCCATGGCGGTATGCAACATGCCGGAAGCTTTCCGCCGCAAGCAAATCTCCATGGAGCCGGACCGCTTCGGCGAACGCTCGCGCTTGCGCGGCGGTCGCGGAAATGGAAACTGGTCGCCATGTCGTGGCTCGACCAGCTTCGCACGCCGGAGATCCGGATCGGCGAATTTCTGATTCCCTGGGGAATGATGGTAAGCACGCTGGGATTTCTCGCTGCGTGGTTCCTCGTTTCACTCGCCGAGCGCCTTTGCTGGACGCGGCATGTCTGGCAGCTCCCTGCATTCTTCATTGCGCTTGCGGTCTTTCTTGGCTGTCTTTTCGGTCTCGTTCTCGCCCCGTGACAAAATCGATTTCGAAATATCTCGTCACGTGCACGGCGATCGCACTCGCCGTGGTCGCGGCGTTGTTGATGTATGACCGCTACACGACGCGGCCATGGACCCGGGATGCACAGGTTCGCGCAAATGTCGTTGGCATCGCGGCGCGCGTTGCCGGACCGATCATCCAGATTCCAGTGAAGGACAACCAGGCGGTAAAGAAGGGCGACCTCCTTTTCGAGATCGACCCCGCCCCGTTCCAGGCGACCCTCGCCAACGCCAAAGCGAAGCTGCAGCAGGCCGAGGCCGCGCGGCTTCAGGCCGAGCAGGATCTGCAGCGGATGACCGAGCTCTACAAGACCCAGGTCGTGGACCAGAAGGCGTATCAGGATGCGCAGGACAACTACGCCGCCGCCGAGGCAAACGTCGCGGCCGCCCAGGCCGACGTCGTGACCGCCCAGCTGAATCTCGACTACACGAAAGTGGTGGCTCCCGTGGACGGATACCTCACGAATGTGAACACGAGTCCTGGCACTTACGTCTACGGCGGTCAGCAGCTCCTCGCACTCGTGGATTCCAGCTCGTTCTGGATCGCAGCGTATTTCAAGGAAACGCAGCTCAAGCATGTCAACGAAGGCGACCGTGTGCGGCTGACGTTGATGGGCCACCCGGAGCAGCCCTTCGAGGGCGAGGTCAGAAGCATCGGGTGGGGAATTTTCCTCGAGGACGGCTCGACGTCGTCGGAGGATCTGCTGCCGATCGTGAGCCAGACGATCGATTGGGTGCGTCTGCCGCAGCGCTTTCCCGTGCGGATTCATGTAACCGGGCAACCGCCGATTCCACTGCGGATCGGGCAGACGGTGTCCGCCGGAATTCAGGGGAAGTAGCGTCCCGCACTGCCCCTGAGCCCCTGCCGACGCTAGGGGCGCATGTAGGGGGTGTGGCAGAAGATCCAGTTCGCGAAGCCGTTGATCGCGATCGAGACGGCGATCAACGCCGGCGCCCAGCCGATCTTCTTTCGAGGTTCGCCTTCGAGGAGGAGGACGAGCAACCACGGAAACAGGACGCTCGCATAGCGGTAGGACACCTGCCAGCCGCCGGGATTGCCGTGAATCCAGAGAAGGAATGTGAGCATGGCAACGGCGGTCCAGCACGCGACGCGCATCGTCGGGTTACCGCGGCGGATGCGGAATAGCACGAGCAGGAGGAAGGGCGAGTAAAGGAACAGCGAGCCACCCCAGCCGGTGGGAACCAGCCACGGAAATTCGGGGAGTTGTCTCCACGGCTCGATGAGCATCGCGTAGGCGTTCCGCGGGATGGCGGAAAGTGCGAAGATGCCGTCGCGATACCATGGCTCCTCGAGAACCCCCGGGATGCGTGCGTAGCCAAAATCGAAGGGTGTGCCGAAGCGTGCGGCATTGTAGGCGAGCGTGGCCACGCCGAGAAGGAAGGGCACGATCGAGAACAGAACGATACGGCGCAGCCAGTCCGGCGGGCGCTGGCCGAGGAGAAGGAAGTAGAGAATCGGCGCCGTGAGAAGAATCTCCGTGCGGTTGCCGAACCCGAGTGCGAAGAAGGCGCCGGCGAGAAACGGCCGTGGCGTTCCCGTCGAGAAATAGATCGCGCCAAGCGTGCCAAGGACGGCGAAACCGAGAGCCATCTGCCAGGCGCCGCCGTAGGACAGGTTCGGCCACAGGCACGTCGCGAAGAGCGGCGTGAACGCGAAGAGAATCTTCTTCCAGGCCGGCAGACCATGACGACCCGCGAGCGCGTATGCAAAGGCCGCGATGCCGGCAGCGATGAGCGACAGGAATCCCCGGAGAAGCAGAAACTGAGTCGCCTTTTGCTCCGGCACCCCGAACCAGAAGTTGTCGTGATTGCGTGTCGGGATGGCGAGTGGCATCGCGCTCAGGACGCTGCCGAGGGGGAAGACACTGAAATAGCGGCCGTCGTGGGGAACCATCTCGTTCAACCACGGCGGGGGTTGGACTCCCGTGCCTGTGGAACCGTCGAGCAGCCAGACGGCGACGCGGCGCGTGTAGTCATACTCCGCATGCGGGGACGGTGTGGAGAACCACATGATCCCGAAGGCACATCCGGCGACGAGAACGACCTGCAGGGGGAAGGGAAGCCGTGCCATTCCGGGAAATCTCCACGCCGCCGCGTGCACGAGGCAAGCTCGTTGTCATCCGGCCTCGCAACGGGTGGAACCCTCGCGCCGATGGAATCCGGCGCGGTGAATGCCTGGAATACCGACCGGTGAGCTGGGTCTGGTTCTGCGGGTAGCAGACCCGGTGACGAGTTTTTCGGAACCGACTGGGTCAGGCTCATTCCCTTTGACGAAGGTCACGCGTTATCGATCCTTGCATCCGCATCTTCGGGGCACTGGCGTCAATCGGAGGCGAGCGGCCGTTGCGGGCGAACCCCAGAGCTCCCGCCGCAGAAGAGGATTCCGGGCGGCGGGCACGATCGTGCATCGGGTTTTCGGCAAGCACTCCTTCGATGGGATGAGGATGTGCTGGAGTTCATCTGGAATCCGGAAGTCAGGAATCCGGGCCTGTCTGGTGCAGAACACCACGGGTATTTTCCCTTTCCGGTGGCCATGCGATTGGCTATAGCCCGCGACATGTCCTCCCCCGACAATGCACCGGCCGCGCCGGATTGGGACGCCATCGCCCGCGATCCGGCATTCAGGATCCTCCTTGCGGACAAGATCAAGTTCCTCGTTCCTGCGACGATTTTCTTCGTCATCTATTACTTCGCGCTGCCCGTGCTCGTGGGCTTTTATCCGGAGTTCATGAGCCGGGAGGTATTCGGCTCGCTGAATCTCGCGTATCTGTTTGCGCTCTCGCAGTTCTTCATGGCGTGGATCCTTGCGGGGCTCTACGTCGTTGTGGCGCGGCGCTGGGATCGCGATTCCGACGCTGTCTTGAAGAAGCTTGGACGATGATGCCGCTTTTTTTCGCCCAGGCAGATCCCCCGGCGCAAACCGACCGGGTCGCGCTATTCATGTTCCTGGCGTTCGTCGCGGCGACGCTGGTGATCACGTATTTCAGTGCGCGTAAATCGAAGGGCTCGAGCGCGTATTTCGCGGCGGGCCGGCGCATCACCGGATGGCAGAACGGCCTGGCCGTCGCGGGCGACTATATGAGCGCGGCGAGCTTTCTCGGCATCGCGGGCATGATCGCACTGAATGGCTACGACGGCTTCATGTATTCCGTAGGGTTTCTTGTCGCCTATCTCACGGTGCTCTTCATCGTCGCGGAGCCGCTCCGCAACGCGGGCAAATACACGATGGCGGACCTTCTCGCATATCGGCTGAAACCCCGGCCGGTTCGCGCGATGGCCTCGCTGAGCACGCTTACGGTTTCGATCTTCTACATGATCGCGCAGATGGTGGGCGCGGGAGCTCTCGTGAAGCTTCTGCTTCCCGCCATCAGCTACGAGCAGGCGGTGATCGGAGTCGGTGTGCTGATGGTCGTCTACGTCGTGTTTGGCGGAATGATCGCCACGACCTGGGTGCAGATCATCAAGGCAGTGCTTCTCATGAGCGGCAGCATCTTCCTGAGCATCCTCGTGATGGCGAAGTTCGACTTCAGCGTGATGAAGTTCTTCGATTCGCTGACCGCGATTTCATCGACCGCCGCGGATGGCACTGAGGTAACGCGCAACTTCCTCACGCCCGGCTTGCTCTTCAAGAACCCGTGGGACCAGATCTCGCTCGGGCTTGCGCTCGTGTTCGGCACGGCGGGCCTGCCGCACATCCTGATCCGCTTCTACACGGTTCCCGACGCGCGCACGGCGCGGTCGAGCGTCGTGTGGGCGATGGTGATCATCGGCCTGTTCTACATCATGACGACGTTCTTCGGGTTCGGCGCTGCGAGCCTGCTCGGGCCGGACTTCATCAACGCCCATGGCGGGACAAACATGGCGGCCCCGGAACTTGCGCGCGCACTGGGCGGCAACATTTTCTTTGCGTTCATCAGCGCGGTGGCATTTGCGACGATCCTTGCCGTCGTCGCCGGACTCACGATCAGCGCGAGCACGAGCTTTGCGCACGATTTTTTCACGAACGTCATTCATCACGGTCGAGAACACCGGCCTGGCGAGGAGGTGCGTGTCGCGCGCATCACCGCGTTTGTTGTTGGTGCGCTCTCGATTGGAATTGCGATCATCCTCGGGCCGACGGTGAACGTTGCCTTCCTTGTCGGACTGGCCTTCGCCGTGGCGGCCAGTGCGAATCTTCCCGCGATCGTGCTGTCGATTTTCTGGAAGCGCTTCAACACGACCGGTGCGGTGTGCGGCCTTGGGGTCGGACTGGTCTCGAGCATAGCGCTCATTCTGGTCAGTCCCGACTTCATGAAGGAGAATCCGATCTTTCCGCTGAAGAATCCGGCGCTGCTCAGCATGCCGCTGGGCTTTCTCGGTGCGATCCTAGGCACGCTCTTTACCCACGAGCCTTCGTCGGAGGACAAGTTCACCGAACTCGAAGTCCGCGCGAACACCGGGCTTGGCGCGGAGAAGGCGACGGAACATTGAGACGTCGTTCGCGGGTTCGACCGCTCGACATTTTAGCGCGTCGGGATCACAGTCCGGGCATGCGCGGATGGGTTTCAATTGCCGTCCTGTTGTTGGTGGTCTTCTTGAAAGACGCTCCTGCGGCGACGGTTACCGCCGCGGAAGCGCGATCGATGGCAGGTCGCGAGGCCTCCGTGCGGGGAACCGTTACGCAACTGGGGCAGATTCCCGCCGGCACCGGACCGTTGGTGCTCGAACTCGACGGCGAGCCGCGTGCGACGGTGTTTCGAGTCATCATTCCAGCGAATCTGCTGTCCGCTTTTGGCGAGAGTCCGCGGCAGCGGTTTCGCGATCGGGAGATTACGGTTACCGGGCAGATCGCGCTGTATCGAAATGTCCCGCAGATCGTCGTGACCGACGCCGCGCAAGTTCGGATCGGCGACGAGCCGAAGGAAGCGTCGGAGGATGACGCTGACGAGAAAAGTGCTGAGGATGAAGGGCGCAAGGCTCGCAAGAAGTCGGAGCAATCCTCCTCGACTCGCACGCAGGAAAATCTGCTGAAGAACGCGGATTTTTCGAACGGTGCGAAGCATTGGAAACTGCCGAAGGCGGCGGAGGTTGCCGACGGAGTGCTGCGCATCCGTCTTGATCCGAAAAAATCCGTGCTGGTGCAGCAGACGTTTTCCGGCATCCCGCAGGACGCGATCCAGTTTCAGGCGGTCTTCCGGGCGCAGCTTGCGGAGGGTTCTTCGTTGTCCAAGCCGCTGATGCTGCGACTCGGGCCGAGCATTTCCGAATCAAGCTACCTTGCGCGTCCGGTGAAATCCAGTCCCGGCGAATGGACGCAGATCAAGTGGACCCGCACCGCGGACCTCAAGGGCCATTCGACAATGACGTTTTTCATTGAAGTCGGCCCCGGCGAGGGTGAGCTCCTGATCGACGACGTGGTCCTCTTTGCCCATCCTGATTGGAAGGACAAGAAGACATGGAAGCCGTCCGACGGATGACTTTTGGAGCCGCTTTCGGCACGCTCAAAGTTTGAGCATTTTCACGAGAGTGGAAGGCAGACCCTCCGGCACTTTCACGCGCGGCGGGTTGTCTGCCAGCATCTGCGCGGCGAGCATTTCGAGCCAGGGGCGTGAACACTCCACCTTCGTCGGAACGAAGGTGAGGGCGCCGTCCTGTTCCTCCAGGCGATAGGCGACCTTCGCTTCGATCGGCTGCGTTTCTCCGGCCAGATCGGCGGAGACTTCGATGGTGTGGGATTCGGAATCGATGCGGAGCGTCGTCATGTGGCCGAGGGATTTGAAGTGGTGATTCAGGTAGGCGCGGGCCGCTCGCGAAACTGCGAGATCCTTGAGAAACGTGAGAGTGCCCATTGCCGACACCATCGCATGCGATGCCGGTATCCGTCCCGCGTTCCGTGCAGATTTTTCCAGTCTTCGTCGGATCAGCCGCGGCGTGCGGCGTCGATCGCGGCGACGTCGATTTTCCCCATCGTCATCATGGCCTCGAATGCGCGCTTCGCCTCCGCTCCGCCTGCGGCCATCGCCTCGGTGAGCGTGCGTGGCGTGATCTGCCACGAGATGCCCCAGCGGTCCTGACACCATCCGCATTCGCTGGCCTCGCCGCCGTTGCCGACGATCGCGTCCCAATAGCGATCCGTCTCCTCCTGCGTGTCGGTCGCGATCTGGAAGGAGAAGGCAATGTTGTGCGTGATGCCGGGGCCGCCGTTCAGTCCGATGCAGGGGATTCCGCATACGGTGAATTCGACGACCAGCACGTCACCCTCCTTGCCGGAGGGATAGTCCGAGGGCGCGCGATGCACGGCTCCGACCTCGCTGTCCGGGAAGACCGACGCATAGAAGCGCGCGGCCTCCTCCGCATCTTTGTCGAACCATAGGCAGACCGTATTCTTGGGAGCAGGATTTCTCATGGCAGGTATTCGTTTTTCAAAGACTCGACGAACGGGTCGCCGTCTTTCGGACAGGAATCTCTTGAGATGCTGCTGTCGTGGTTGGGATGGGTTGACTTTTGCAAATCCGTTGCGACGGTTGCCTCATGAATATCCGGCGCCTGTCCAGTTACGTGTCTTTTCATTGGGCCCTTGTCGTCGGCTTTTCTGTCGGGTTGCCGGAAGTGACGGCGCAGGAGAAGCGCTGGAAGGTCGAACTCGTGCGGGATATCGCGCCGGGGAGCGACGGATCGTCCCCGAGGAATTTACAAACTGCGGGCGGAATCGTCTATTTTACGGCAAACGATGGGGTGACCGGCCGGGGTTGTGGCGCACCAACGGCACGCCCGGAGGCACGGTGCCGGTCGCGGATATCCTACCCGGCCCGTTGACGGCATTCCCGGGGCCAAACAGCTTCGGCTCCTTGAATGGGCTGCTGGTTTTTCGGGCGTATGAGAACAATGGCGGGGCAGAGCTCTGGCGTTCGGAAGGCCTGGCCGCCAATACCGCTCGGATTTTCGATTTGAATCCCGGCGCCAGTGGTTCCAACCCTTTCGGTCTTGTGGAGATCGACGGGGCGCTCATGTTCGATGCCGAAATCCCCGCGACCGGCGCGGAACTTTATCGCACCGATGGCACGGCAGCGGGGACTTCCCTGGTGATGGACATCTGGCCGGGGGCGTCCGGTTCTTCGCCAGCGTCCTTTCAGCGGGCGGGCAATGCCGTGTTCTTTTCCGCGGAACGGCCGGCCGAGGGGCGGGAGCTTTGGCGCACGCTGGGCACCTTCCTCACGACGACTCTCGTGAGAGATATCCAACCGGGGGCCAATTCCTCCAACATTACGTTGATGACGCCCGTGGGCGATCGGGTGTTTTTTCCGCCACCGATGGAGCGACGGGCACCGAAGTCTGGGTGAGCGATGGGACCTTCGCGGGAACCACCGTCACGCTGGACATCAATCCCGGGGCGGCGGGATCCTCCCCCTCCAATTTTGTCGGCATCGGGAACCGGCTGTTCTTCTCCGCGGCCATCCCCGCCACCGGTCGGGAGCCCTGGTGCAGTGACGGCACGCCCGCGGGAACGGTGATGCTCGGCGATCTCAATCCCGGGGGAGATTCCTTCCCGGCTTTCTTCGTCGGGCTGAATGGGATGGTTCTTTTTTCCGCATTCACGCCGGCGCAGGGAACGGAACTCTGGCGCACCGATGGCACACCGGCGGGCACATCATTGTTCGTGGAAATCCGCCCGGGCCCGCTGGGATCGTCCCCCCGGCCTCTCGGCGTCATCGGAAACGAACTTCTTTTCGCCGCCGCCGATGACTCCCACGGCTACGAGATCTGGGCCACGGACGGAACCGTCGCCGGCACCCGCCTCGTGAAGGATATCAATCCCGGGTCCGTTAGCAGCATTGGAACGGTTGTCTCCCACGTCGCGCCGGATGGATCGCTCCTCTTCGAGGCGATTACGCCCGCCACCGGCAGCGAACTCTATCGGGCCTCCCTCGATACCACGAGACCCCGGCTGCGCGGAGTGAAGAAGCGGCGGGCGACCGAGGCCCTCCGGATCCGGCTCAAAGGCCGTGTAACGGACGATCTCTACGCCGGGCGGGTGGAATACCGTCTGAAACGTCCCGGAGCCGGAACCACGAAATGGCGGAAGACGAAACTGCGCGGCAAGGGGCCGGAGGAGAAACGCTGGGTGTTGCGCCTCGCACTGCGTGAACCCGGCGCCCATGTCGTCCGCCTGCGTGCCGTGGATGGCAACGGCAACGTCAGCAAGCGCAAGAGGGCGCGTATCACCCGGATCTAGCTCACGCGTTGCGGGCCGTCGCAGGACGTCTCCTGCGCGCGGCGCCCATGGCCAGCACACCGGCCGCCGCCAGCAGCGCCACGGTTTCCGGCTCCGGCACCACCGAGGCGATCGCAGCATCGCCGAAATTCTCCGTGCCCACGTAGCCGCGCAGGGCCATCGTTCCCGTCGTGGCGTCGCCGACGATCTGGCCGGTGAGATTCGTGAGCACGCCGTCGACGAGCACATTGAAAAGCACGTTGCCCTCCGGCGTCACGGACCCGATGTGCGTGAACGCATCGCCATCCGCTGCGAGGCCCGTGCCCCAGAAATAGCCGTTGCGATAACCGGTTACGGAAAACTGCGCGGGGTCCGCGGTTCCGAAAACTCCCGGCGCCGCCAGATTCCATATCGTGCCGTCCATCCATGCCCATTCCGTCGAGAGCAGCGTCCCTTCGTCCCAGTCCGTCGGCGGCGTGAACGGCCCGTCCGGCACCTGCGCCATGTAGGCCCAATGCGTCACGTAAGCCGACCCGGTCCCCGTCAGCATCTGCATCTCCATGAATCGCCCCCCAACGAAGTTTCGCACCTGCCCGATGCCCACGGTCACCGGTCCGCCCGCCGACTCCCCGTTCGGAGTGAAGACGATGCGCACCTGCCCCTCCGGAGTGACGATGCCGCTCATCGATGAGGTCGAGACGGTATCCTGGCCGAGAATCGTCAACGTCGCCGAGCTTTCGCCGGTGAACGTCCCGCCCGAGGCGCTGGTGATGTTCCACAGCGTCTGATCGCCGATCGGAATCGGCGTCGAGAGATCCGACCCCGGTGTGAGGTAGGCGAGCAGATTGGCCGCCGGCACATACCACTGCGTATCCGCCAGCCAGTCGGACGGCGACTCCGCTCGTGCCGTTGACCATCCGACCATTCCCGCCGCCAGCACCGCAAGGAATCCGTGCTTTCGCATGACTACAGCCTTCCAGAATCCGTGAAGTCGAGCCATTCCAAAGCACCGGCATTGGCGTGTAGTTTTACGCCTGCAACCGAAGCGATGAAGCTGCTCGAGGCATCCCGGTTTCCAGAGGCGATGTCCCGGTTTCGCAGAGAGGCGTCCCGGTTTCCTGGAGCGATGGCTTGGATCCAAGAGATGACGGCCGGTTTGCGGGGGTGACATTGCGCGGGACGCGCTCCTCCGTTTGTGGCTGCCGCGGCCCGGAGGTCCGTGACCTGCTCCAAGAGCGTCTGAGGCGGTCAGCGGGAGGTGGAAATAAAAAGGGCCCCGCTTGCGCGAGGCCCTTTCGGAAGAGGAATCCGGCTTATTTCTGCGGGAAGGCCGGGTCTTTGATCTTCGCCGTTTCGGGGTCGATCGTGAGATCCACGTATTCCGAGAGCGACTGCGGCAGCTGGTCGGGCCGCCACGGTTCGGTGCGGATCGCCGGCTCGCGGCTCATCGTGAAGTCGAGCGTGGCGCCTTCCATGAGCGTCTTGTAGGGAATCGCGAGCTTGTCGTAGGGCTTGCCGTTCACCGTGAGCGACTCGACGAACACCTTGCCCGGCGCGTTGTCGGGCGCATTGATCGTGAGGTGCTTTCCGCCGGGGAGCTGGATGACGGCCTTGCGGACCATCGGCGAGCCGATGACGAATTCGTCGCGGCCCGGGCACAGCGGGTAGAGGCCGATCGCGCTGAGGATATACCAGGCGGACATCTCGCCGTTGTCCTCGTCGCCGCCGAATCCCTCGGGGCTGTAGGCCTCGTCCATCACGCGGCGCACCCAATATTGGGTCTTCCACGGATAGCCGGCCGCCACGTAGAGGTAGGGCACGTGGTGCACGGTCTGGTTGCTGTGCGCGTATTGGCCGAAGGGGAGGCGCGCCATTTCCACCATCTCGTGGATCACGCTGTTGTAGCCGTCGGGGCCGGTGTGGTAGGTGCCGGGCTTGGCGAACATTTCGTCGAGCTTGTCCACGAAGTTCTTCGGGCCGCCCATGAGGTTGATGAGGCCGGCCGGGTCGTGCTGAACGGACCACGTGCTCTGCCAGGGGCCGCCTTCGACGTAGGGGCCGCCCCATGCAAATTCGTCGAAGGGCTCCTTGAAGCCGCCTTCCTTGAGCCGGCCGCGCATGAAGTTGGTCTCCTTGTCGAAGTTGTTCTGGTAGTTGAGCGCGCGCTTCTCGAACTTCTCGACCAGCTCGTCCTCGCCGAGGACGCGGGCGACCTGCGCGATGCAGAAGTCGTCGTAGGCGTAGTCGAGCGCCGCGCTGGCGGACGCATGCGCCTCGCCGTCGTAGACGTAGCCGCGCTCGAGGTAGCCGGAGAGGCCGGGGCGGCCGAATCCGTCGTCACCGGGAACGATCGTGTCGGCGTGCTTGAGCATGCCTTCGAACGCCTCGCGGACATCGAAGTTTCCGATCCCCTTCACCACCGCATCAGCGACGACCGCGTCGCTGTGCGAGCCGATCATGCACGCGCGATAGCCGGGCGCGGGCCACTGCGGGAACCAGCCGCCCTCGCGCAGAGCGGTCATCCAGCCGTCCATGATCTGCCCGTAACGCTCGGGATCGACGATGGAGAGGAACGAGTAGTAGGTGCGGTAGGTGTCCCAGAATCCGTTGTCGGAGTAGAGAATGCCGGGTTCGACCTTGCCGGTGTAGGGGCTGTAGTGGATCGGCTTCCCTTCCTTATTGAACTCGAAGAATTCACGCGGGAAGAGCTGCGCGCGGTAGAGGCAGCTGTAGAACGTGCGCGTCTCGCGCGGGGTGGCCTCGATGTCGATCTTGCCGAGCGCCTTGTTCCAGATCTCGCGGCCTTCGGCACTCACGGTGTCGAAGTCGCGGTCGCCGATCTCGCTCTGCGCGTTGAATCCAGCCTGCTCGGTGCTGATGAACGACGTGCCGATGCGCATGGTGACGACGAGCGGCTTGCCGTCGGTGCTCGGCGCGAAGTCGATCACGGCGCCGATGTTGTCGCCCTCGAGCTTGGCCTTGGCGTCCTTCTTGATGTGCCCGAGCTCGGAGATCTGGGCCTTGGCGACCGGCTTGTCGAAGACGGCGGAGAAGTAGAACGCGTAGTTTTCAGGCACGCCGCCGGAGTTCGAACGGGTGAACCCAGTGAACTTCTGCCCGTCGGCCGAGAGCTCGACCTGCGATTTGGCCGAACATTCGAGCATCACGCGGCCGGGCTTGCCGGCGGGAAAGGTGAACTCGAAGACGGCCGAACGGTCCGTGGGCGTCATGCGGATCTTCACGTCCGCGGGCTTGAGCGTGAGCGACATTTCATTCGGCGAGAGCTGCAGCCCTTCGAAGCGAGACTCGCGATTCTTCGACGTGACGTCGTCGCCCATCGGGCGCGCATCCCCGGCGGATGCGGTGATGTTGAACACGCCGTAGTCGCCCATCCACGGGCTCGGCTGGTGTGTGGAGCGGATGCCCTGGATCGAGCTGCTCTTCGGATCGAAGAACCAGCGTTCCTCCTTGGTCTGCATCGTCCAGTCGGTCATGGCGAACGGTCGCGCGACCATCGGGATCGTATTGCCGGTCGAGACGTCGTGGGTCGAGTCGGTGCCCTGGAGGACGTTGACGTATTGGACGTAATCCCGCGCGGAGAGCGGCGCAATGCCTGCCGCGACGAGAGCCGCGACCCGCAGGAGTCTGCGTGAGATGGATGATTTACTCATGGTTATCAGGGGTATTGGAGGTTCACACCATGCGTGCGAGCAGGCCGGTGAGATACGGAAGAAGTTGCTTCTTGCGGGAAACAACCCCGTCAAGCTGCCATACATACGGCTCGAGGGAAGGGTAATCGATCAGGCGCGTGAAGTTCTCGGCGCCGCGCACGAGGAGCATCGAGTTCTGCGTGTTGATGTCGGTCACCAGCAGCGCGGCGAAGAGGAGTTTGCGTGCGGCCCGGAAATTCTCGAGCGACTCGAGCAACGCGTCCTTCTTCTCCTCGAAATGCGAGAAACTGAGCTCCTCGATCTGCGCCACGGTGAATTTCTCTCCGGATTCCTCGTATTCCTTGCAATCCGCCCCCACCGCCTGGTCGGTCGTCATCGTGAGCAGCGGAGAACCGACGGAGAAAATCTCCGAGGCAAGGTCGGCGGGCGCGATGCCGGCAATCTGCGCGAGGTGATCCATCACGCCGCGGTCGATGTCGGTCGTTGTGGGTGAGGTGAGGTTGAGTGTGTCGGAAATCACTCCTGCCATGAGAATGCCGGCGATCGGCTTCGGGATGGGAATGCCGGCGTATTGATAAAAGGTCGCGACGATGGTGCTGGTCGAGCCGACGGGGCGGTTCACGAAAAGAATCGGCGCCTCGGTATGGACGGATCCGACGCGGTGATGGTCGAGGATTTCGACGATCGGAATCGTGTCGGCTCCCGCGACCGCCTGCGAAAGCTCGTTGTGATCGACAAGGATGAGCTGTCGCGGGATTGGCTTGAGAAAATCGGACTTCGAGAGGATGCCTTCGAGACGGCCGTCATCATCGAGGACGGGAAACGCGAACTGCGAGGACAGGGCGACCTGCTGTCGCGCGGCGGCGAGCGGCATGTCCGGGGAGAGCGATTCGTATTCGGCCCAGAGCATCCGCTCGGCGGTGACCGCGCTGCGGGCGAGGAGCACCGTGGTCGCGGTGTCGTAGGGCGCGACGATCACGGTGACGCCCTTTTCCCGGGCGAGTGCAAGGATGTCGTCGCCGACAGGCAGTTCCCCCGTCACGACGAGCGCCTTCACTCCGGCTTCGATCGAGATGCGTTGGATGTTGAACCGGTCGCCAACGATGAGCACCGTGTTCGCGAGATCGAGGGACCGGATGCGCTGCTCGAACGACGAGGTGTGCATGGCCGCCACGACCAATATGTGGCGCATCGTTTCCCGGCAGAGCGTGCCGGCGAGAACTTCGCCGTGAATGGTCGCGCAGATGTTCGAGAGCGACGCGTCCACCATGCCGGTGGAATAGATCTCCTCCGGGGGAGGGAAGAGGTGGCGGCTGATCTTGACGCTGGAAATCAGACCCACGCAGCGATTTTCCGAATCCACGACCGGCAGACCCCGAAAACGATTTTCGCCGATCTGGAGCATCGCCTTGTAAACGGGTTCGCCGATGCTCGCGGTGACGACATTTCGCTCCATGACGTCCGAAACCCGCGGGCGCACATCGCTGTAAAATGCGGGGGGTTCGACGCCGAATTTCTCAAGGACGTAATCGATGCGCTCGTTTGTGTTTCCGCAGCGCCCGGCCGTGACCGCCGCATCGCCGGAAAGGCGTTTGAACTCTGCATAACCGATCGCGGACACGATAGCGTCCATGTCGGGATTCCTGTGGCCGATGACGATGGTTTCCAAGAGGTCGAACGAAAGGGATTTACGAGGTTGCAGAATTAGCAGGATTTCGAGGCAGCGAAAGGCGCAGAATTGCGACAGGTTTGGCCTGGACCATTTCCTCCTGAACGAAGCTCCAGCCCAACCGTTCGTAGAAATGCCGGTGGTCGGGGGTCCACAGATGCAGCGTGCGGATGCCCATGGCTCCGGCGCGACGCATGGTTTCGCGGACGATCTGTGTGCCGAGCCCGGCACCGCGACGGTCGGCGCGCACGATGACGGAGCCGAGCCACGGGCTGAACTCCGGATAGGGCAGCACGTCGTCCACGAGGAGCGACGCCGCGGCGACGGGTTCGTCGTTTTCGAGCAGGACGACCGTGCAGTCGGGGCGGTCGCGATTGCGGGCGCAGGATTCCGCCTCGTCCAGGGCGGTGAACCCGGGACGGAACAGATACGGCCACTCGGCGTCATACCACGCGGCCAGAGTCGGCGCGAGGTGAGGCACATCCGCGAGAAGCCGGAAATCCAGGGCCATCCCGCGAGGTTAGCGACTCAGCGACGCGGCAAAAGCCGGATCACCACTGAACGAGCGTGGCGCCGTAGGTGAGGCCACCGCCGAAGGCTGCGAGCAGGATGTGGTCGCCTTCCTTGAAACGGCCTTCCCGATACGCCTCGTCGAGCGCGATCGCGCAGGATGCGCCGGAGGTGTTTCCGTAGCGGTCGAGGTTTGTGAAAAACCGCGAGAAGGGCATCTCCAGTTTTTCGGCGAGGGCCTGCAGGATGCGGATGTTGGCCTGGTGCGGAACGACGCACGCGATGTCTTCGGGGCGAAGGCCCGAGGCGAACAGGACGTTGTCGATCGACTGCGCCATGCACTGGATCGCGAGCTTGAAAGTCTCGCGGCCGTTCATGCGCAGGAAGCCGTTTGAATCCGGTGCGCCGATTTCGAGATGACTGCCAAAGCGTCCATCGCTGCCGAGTGAGGTGCTCACGATGCCGCGGCCATGTGGACTCGCGGTGAGAACGACCGCGCCCGCGCCGTCGCCGAAGAGGACGCAGGTATTGCGATCCGTCCAGTCGATCACGTCGCTGAGCCGGTCGGCGGCGATCACGAGCGCGTTGTCGTAGCGTCCGCTCGCGATCCACTGCCGGGCGTTCTCCACGGCGAAGAGAAAGCCGGAGCAAGCGGCGGCAACGTCGAAGCACACGGCGTTGAGCGCGCCGAGCTGCTTCTGCACTTCGCACGCAGCGGACGGGCAGGTTTTGTCCGCGGTGATCGTGGCGACGACGATGAGGTCGATCTCGCCGGGTTCGACACCCGCGCTGGCCATCGCGCGCCGGGCGGCCTCGGTGGCCATGTGAGTGGTTGTTTCCGCCGCGGTGGCGATGCGACGTTCCTTGATCCCCGTGCGCGTGGTGATCCATTCATCGCTCGTGTCCACGCGCTCGGAGAGCTGCGCGTTGGTGAGGACCTGTGGCGGGACGTAGCTGCCCGTGCCGGCAAAGGCGGCGATGCGGATGTCGCTCCAGACGGATGAGTGCGTGAGGGTGTTGGTCTTCATGGCTTCAAGCAGACGCTGGTTGCAAAGAAGGTTGGGTCGCGGGTGCTCTGCGCGCGCCGAGCTTCATGATCACGGCATAGAATACCGGCGTGAGGAACAGCCCAAAGAGCGTGACGCCAATCATGCCGGCAAACACGGCGGTGCCCATGGCCTGGCGCATTTCGGAGCCGGCGCCCTTTGAAACCACCAGCGGAAACACGCCGGCGATGAACGCGATGGACGTCATGAGAATCGGGCGGAGACGCAGCCGGCACGCTTCCAGCGTCGCGTCGGCAAGCGGCAGGCCTTCGTCCTGCTTTTGTTTCGCGAATTCGACGATGAGGATTGCGTTCTTGCAGGCGAGGCCGACGAGCACGATGAGCCCGATCTGGGTGAAAACATTGTTGTCCCCGTCGCGCAGCCAGACGCCCGTCATCGCGGAAAGCAGGCACATCGGCACGATGAGGATGATTGCGAGCGGCATGCGGAAGCTCTCGTAGAGCGCCGCAAGCACGAGGAACACGAGCAGAATGCAGAGAGGATAGACGTAAACCGCCGTGTTGCCCGCGAGGATGCGCTGGTAGGTGAGGTCGGTCCATTCCATCGTCATGCCCGGCGGGAGCTGCTCCTCCGCGAGTTTGCTCATCGCGGCTTCGGCCTGGCCGGAGCTGAAACCGGGTGCAGGCGCGCCATTGATCTCGGCGGCGGGGTAGCCGTTGTAGCGCATTGCGCGATCGGGACCGTGCGTCTCGTTGATTTTGACGAGCGCGCCGAGCGGGATCATCTGGCCGGCGGCATTGCGCGTCTTGAGCCGGGCGATGTCCTCGGGACGCTGGCGGAATTCCGAATCGGCCTGCGCGATGACCTGGAAGGTGCGGCCGAAGCGGTTGAAGTCATTCATGTAGAGCGAGCCGAGATAGACCTGCATCGTCTCGAAGAGATTCTGCAGCGGCACGCCCTGCGCCTTTGCCTTCACGCGGTCGATGTCCGCATCGAGCTGCGGGACATTCACCGTGAACGTCGAGAACACGCCGCCGAGCTGCGGCACCTGCATGCTCCCGCCCATGAGGTTTTGCAGATTCGCGTAGAGCGCGTCGTAGCCGAGGTCGGCGCGATCCTCGATGTAGGCCTTGAATCCGCCGATCGTGCCGAGGCCCGACACGGGCGGTGGCGGCACAGTGAGGATGAAGGCGTCCTGAATCTCGGCGAACTTCTGGTTGAGCGCCTGCATGATCGCCGGCCCGCTCAGGTCGGGCGTGCTGCGTTCCTCGAACGGATCGAGGCAGAAAAAGACGATGCCGGAATTCGACGCGACGCTGAACCCGCTGATGCTCAATCCGGGAAAGGCCACCGCGCTCTCGACGCCCGGTTGCTTCAGGCCGATCTCGGTCATCCGCTTGATCACTTCCTCCGTGCGCGCGAGCGACGCCCCGTCGGGAAGCTGCGCGAAGGAGATGAGGTATTGCTTGTCCTGCGTAGGCACGAAGCCGGTGGGGACTTTCTGGAAACTCCATCCGGTGAGTGCCACGAGTCCGCCGTAGAAAAGCAGGACGATCACGCTCTTGCGAATGATGCTGCGAACGCCGGCGGAATACACGCGGCCGGTCCAGTCGAAGAAGCGGTTGAAGGGCCGGAAGAACCAGCCGAGCCCGCGATCCATGAGCCGGGCGATCGCATCTTTCGGAGCGTGGTGATCCTTGAGGAGCAGCGCGCAGAGTGCCGGCGAGAGTGTGAGCGAGTTGAATGCGGAGATGACGGTCGAGATCGCGATCGTGATCGCGAACTGCTTGTAGAACTGGCCGGTGAGTCCGCTGATGAACGCGGTCGGAATGAACACCGCGCAGAGCACGAGCGCCGTTGCGATGATGGGACCGGTGACCTCGCGCATCGCACGCTCGGTGGCCTCGACCGGTGAGAGGCCGAGCGCGATGTTTCGCTCGACGTTTTCGACGACGACGATGGCGTCATCGACCACAATGCCGATCGCGAGCACGAGTCCGAAAAGCGAGAGGGCGTTGATGCTGAATCCGAACGCCAGCATCACGGCGAAGGTTCCGATCAACGAAACCGGCACCGCCGCGATGGGAATGATCGCGGCGCGCCACGTCTGGAGGAAGATCACGACGACAAGGACGACGAGAATCAGAGCCTCGAAAAGCGTGTGGACCACGGCGTCGATCGAATGCTGCACGAAGACCGTCGGGTCGTAGACGACGGAGTAGTCGATGCCGTCGGGAAAGTCCTTCTTCAGCTCCTCCATTTTCGCGCGGATGTCGCGGGAGAGCTGCAGGGCGTTCGCTCCGGGAAGTTGGAAAATCGGGAGCGCGACGGCGGGGTGGTTGTCGAGCAGCGACTTCAATGCGTAGGACGAGGCGCCCAGCTCGATGCGCGCGACATCGCGGAGATAGGTCTTCTCGCCGTGCTCGCCGGTCTTCACGACGATGTTGCCGAATTCCTCCTCATCGAGCAGACGGCCCTTCGCGTTGATCTGAAGTTCGAAGGGAACGGGCGCATCCTCCGGCGGCTTGCCCACACTGCCGGCCGCGACCTGCACGTTTTGCTCGCGGATCGCCGCCACGATGTCGCTGGCGGTAAGGCTTCGGGACGCTGCCTTGTCGGGATCGATCCACACGCGCATCGCGTAGTCGCCGGAACCGAAAAGCTGCACAGAGCCGGCGCCGGGAATGCGCGCGAGAACATCGCGCACCTGGAGCGTCGCATAGTTGCGCAGGTAAATCTCGTCGTAGCGTCCGGTCGGGGACGTGAGGTGGACGACGAGCGTGAGGTCGGGCGATTGCTTCGTGGTCGTGACGCCGAGGGCGCGCACTTCCTCGGGGAGCTTTGGAAGCGCCTGCGAGACGCGGTTTTGCACCTGCACCTGGGCCTTGTCCACGTCGGTGCCGAGGGCGAACGTGATCGTGAGCGACATCACGCCGTCGGGCGTGGACTGGGAAAACATGTAGAGCATGTTTTCCACGCCGTTGATCGCCTGTTCGAGCGGCGCGGCGACCGTTTCGGCGATCGTTTTCGGATTTGCGCCGGGATACGTCGCCTGCACGACGACCGTCGGCGGCACGACCTCCGGATATTCGCTGATCGGCAGTCGCACCATGGCGATGAGGCCGAGCAGCAGAATGATGATCGACAGCACGGCCGCGAAAACCGGCCGCCGAATGAAGTAGATCGCGAAGTTCATGACTCAGCGGGCGGCGGTGTTCGGACCGGCGGACGAGGCGGAATCCTGTGCGACCTGCGGCTGCGGATTCACGGGAGCTCCCGGGCGCGCGCGCTGGACGCCGTTTACGATGATCATGTCGCCGGCGTTCAGGCCGGAGCGCACGATGCGCTTGCCGTCGGCGACGGGGCCGAGTGTGACCTTGCGGTATTCGACCGTGTTGTCCTTCCCGATCGAGAAGACGAACTTCTGTGCCTGATCCGTGCCAATGGCGGTCTCGTCCACAAGCAAGGTCGGCCGCTCCTCGCTCAGCGGGACGCGAAGGCGGACGAACAATCCGGGAATGATCCGGCCATCGGGATTCGGAATCTGCGCACGCAGGACGATCGTGCCCGTGTTGCGATCGACGCGGTTGTCGAGCGACTCGATGAAGCCGCGGTGCGGATAGCCCTCCTCATCGGCAAGCTGCATTTCCACGGGAATGCGCAGGCCTTCCTGCTTCGTCATGAGCGCCTGAAGCTGGAGCAGCGAGCGCTCGTCGACGTCGGCGTAAACGTAGATCGGATCCACGGAAACGATCGTCGTGAGGAGCGACGCGCCGCCGGCGTTGCCGCTCACGTAGTTTCCGGTGGTCAGCAACGCCCGGCTCACACGGCCATCGATCGGCGCGCGGACCTCGGTAAATTCCAGGTCGAGCCGGGCGGATTTCAACGCGGCCTCGGCGGCGAGGACCGCCGCACGCGCCTGGTGGAAATCCGAAATGCTCGTGTCGGCCTCCTCGCTCGAGATCGCGCTGCTTTTCAGCAACTGGTCGGCGCGGTGGGCCATGCGGCCGGCGTTGGCGTGGCGTGCCTTCGCCTGCTCGAGCTCGGCTTCGCGTTGCTCGACCTCGGCCTGGTAGGGGCGCGGATCAATGACGAACAGGACATCGCCCTTTTTGACGAGCTGCCCGGATTGGAACCGCACCTCCTGGATGTAACCGGAGACGCGCGGGCGCACCTCCACGGCCTCCACGGCCTCCGTCTGACCAGTGAACTCGGTCCATTCGATGAGCTCCTTCTCGACCACCGGGGCGACCGTTACGACAGGCGCCGGCGGTGCCGTGGACTCGGATTTGTTTTTGCCGCACCCGGAAACGACAAGGCAGGTGAGGATGAACGCGACAGGCAGGATTTTCATGCGTGCGTGTGGTTGGTATTTGACTGGTCGTCTAGTGACTGGGCAAAAAAATCAGGCTGCGGCGGGCTGTTTGGCGCCGAGGAGGGCTAGGGTGCCGGGATACATCTGGCGCAGAACCTCGACGTTGTTCTCGATGCGGGCCTGGGAAAGGGTGCCTTCGATGAAGGCCAGAAGGGCGCGGGCTTTTGCCTTCGGATCGGGAGCGTCGACGAGGCCCTCGGCGTGGGCGTCGCGAATGGCGCTCTCGTAGTAGCGGAGCTTTCGCTCGAGGATCGAGTGGATCGTGGTCCGGAGCTCCTCGTCGAGCGTCGAAATCTCGCAACCCAGGGAAAAAATGGGGCATCCGAGCACGGCGCCGTGCTTTTTCACGGTCTCCTTGATGAACTCGTAGCTGTGTTCGTAATGAACGCGGAAGCGTTCGAGCGGAGGCAGCGAGGGCGAAAAATCCCGGTCGAGGTCCTTGCGATGCTTTTCCCAATCGGCTTCCAAGGCCGCCGAGGCGAGGGCCGACTTGGATTTGAAGAAATAGTAGAAGCTGCCCTTCTTGACGTTCGCCCGTTCGCAAATCGCATCCACCGACGTCGAACCGTAGCTGTTCTCCCACATGATCTGGAGAGCAGCATCGGTCAGGCGTTCTTTTGCCGTGCTGATCGGTGGCATGGGAACACCATTGGGGAATTTGACTGAATAGTCAACAATGTTCTGCCGCAGGAGTGACCGTTACTTGATCTCGACCAGGGTGCCGATGGGCACCATCGAGAAAAGCTGCCTGGCGTTTTCCTCCGGGAGGCGGACGCAGCCGTGGGAGGCTGGATAACCGGGAACATGCCCGGCGTGCAATCCAAAGTCACCGCACGAGAGCCGCAGGAAGTAGGGCATCTTCGCGTCGTAGATCGTGGACTTCCAATGCCGGTATTTGTTGGTCACGAGAAATGTTCCGGTCCGCGTGGGGGTGGCGGGTTTGCCGGAGGAGATCGGAGTGATGAGGATGATCTCCTGTCCCTTCCAGACAATCGCCTGCTGTTTTTCGAGGTTCACGCTGATCCGATATTGCGCGGGCTCGGAATCGTCGGTGATCCCCATGAGCAGCTTCATGATTTCCAGCCGACCGTGCCGGGCCGCCTGCCACAGGGCAAAGGTTTTGCTTTTTCCAGAGAGCCGGTTCGGATTTGCCCCGGCGGCGAGAAGGAAGCGGACCGCCATTTCGTTGCCGACAGCACTCGCAAACATCAGCGGCGTGTAGCCCGGTTCCTTTCGCAGATAGTAATACAACGGGCCATCGAGGTAGCGCTCGCGGAACGTCCTTGCCTCCGGGCAATCGGGAAAGCCCATGTCGGGATTGGGAAGGCGGTTCAGGGCAGCGCGCATGGCCTCCTTGTCGAAATCGGCGATCGCAGCAAACAGCGCGACGAGATTTTGATTTTCCACGCTGGAAGGCTTCGCGTCCGGTGCTGCGATGGAAACATTCGCCAGTGCGATGGCGAGGATCAGCGCATGGGAGGGACGAATGGAACAACGCGCGGGCATCGGCGTGGATTCGTTTCGTCCATCACGGTCGGACGCGTAATGGCACCTTGCAACGAAAGTTTTCGTGTGCGGAGGATTTGTTTTCGGATTCTGCGGTGGCGTGTTTCAATCCGCGCATGTCCGGGCAAGGGGAACCGAAGCTGGCGAGATCGATCGGACTGATCGGACTCGTGGTCTATGGAATCGGCGACATGGTGGGCGCCGGAATTTACGGAACCACCGGCGTTGCGGCAGGGGTCATGGGAAACGCCGTCTGGCTGGCATTCGTCGGCTCGATGATCGCCGCGATCCTCACCGGACTTTCCTACGCGTCGATTTCCTCGCGATATCCACGTGCGGCGGGTGCGGCCTACGTCGTGCACCGGGCGTTTCACGTGCCGTATCTTTCGTATGTCGTGGGGCTGGCGGTCGTGGCGTCGGGGCTCACGTCCATCGCGACGGGCAGCCGGGTGTTTGCGGGCTTCGTGCAGCCGTGGGCGGGCGGATTGCCGGTCGTGTTGCTCGCGGTGGGTTATCTGTTGCTGCTGAGCCTGGTGAATTTCCGGGGAATCAAGGAGAGCCTCGTGATGAACGTCGTCTGCACGGTCGTCGAGGTCGGCGGGCTGCTGTTCATCATTGCCGTGGGTGCGAAGTTCTGGGGCTCGGTGAATTATTTCGAAACGCCGGGTGCGGTCGATGGAGAGGGGCTTTCCGTCGTGCTCGTGCTCTCGGGAGCGGTGCTCACGTTCTACGCATTCGTGGGATTCGAGGATCTGTTGAATCTCGCCGAGGAGACGAAGAATCCCACGCGAAACATGCCGCTCGGCATCGTGCTCGCGCTGGTCGCGGTGGCGGCGCTCTACATTGCGGTCAGCGTTACGGCGGTGTCGGTGGTGCCATTTCGCGAACTGGCCGACGTGAGCAAGGGCGCACCGACCGAGCAAATCATCGCGCGGGCGGCGCCATGGGTCCCGCCGGGGATCTTCACGGTGATCACCCTCTTCGCCGTGGCGAACACGGGACTCATGAACAACATCATGGGCTCTCGGTTGATCTATGGAATGGCGCGGCAGGGATTGCTGCCGTCGGTTCTCGGTCGCGTGCATGCACGGCGCCGGACGCCACACGTCGCGATCGGCGTGCTGTTCGTCGTCATCGCGATTCTTATCCTCAGCGGCAACATCGCGGAACTCGCGTCCGCAACGAGTCTGTTGCTGCTGACGTCGTTCCTCATCGTAAATCTCTCGCTCATCATCCTGCAGCGAAGGCCGGGTGAGCCGAAGGGAGCGTTCGAGATTCCGTGGATCGTCCCTGCGCTCGGCGCGCTCGTTTGCGTGGGATTGATCGGCAGCCGGCTGTCGAATGGCGACCTCCGCGCACCGGTGATCGCCGGCGCGGTGCTGCTTGTCATCACCGTGCTGTATTTCCTCACGCGAGGACGCGGGACGGCCGATCCGGAGGGCGTCGAGTGATCGACCGCCGCGGGCGCATTTATTCGATCTCCAGTCGCCGCTTCACGTCGGCCGAAAGCCGGTCGATCGCGGGCATGGCGTGCTCGTAGAACGCGCGGTAGCCGGCGCACAGCCAGTTGAGGCCGGGCTCGCCATCGGCGGTCCGAAGCAGGCGGTTCTTTGGACACTCGCCCCAGCAGACACGGAGGTATTCGCACCGGCGGCAGGCACGTGGAAGCGTCTCCGATTTCGCGTAGGCGAACTTCACCTGCTCCCGTGAGAACACGAGATCGACGAGATCATCGGAGAGGATGTTTCCGCGATAAAATTCCGGGTAAACAAAGTGATCGCAGGCGTAGACGCCGCCGTCGGCCTCGATCGCGAGGCATTTTCCGCAGAGTTCGGCGGACGTGCAGTTCTGCGCAGGCAGGCCCGCCCGCTGCGCGACGAGATCCTCGAAAATGCTGACGAAGATTCTGCCCGCGTCGTTGGTGATCCAGCGATCGAAGATTCGAATGAGGAAGTATCCCCAGTCGTCCGGGTCCACGGTCCACGGCGTGACAATCGAGCGGGAATCGGGTGCTCCGGCGCGCGGGAGTTCCGTGGAATTCCATCTCCCCGGGGCGACGCGTTCGAAATCCCGGTGCTCGACGATCGGAATGAACTGCATCCGCAGGGAGCCGATGTCGTTTCGAAGGAAACGATACACGTCGAGCGGACGACGGGCGTTGTCGCGATGGACGCACGTCAGCGTGTTGAAAGGCACCCGATGCCGGTGCAGTCGCTTCGCGGTCTCGATGACTGCGCGCGATGTCGGCCCGCCACAGTTCGTCATGCGATGCGCATCGTGAATCTCCGGCGGACCATCCATGCTCAGCCCAACGAGAAAGCGATTCTCCGCAAGAAACTCACACCACTCGTCGTCGAGCAGTGTGCCATTGGTCTGGATGTCGTTTTCGACGCGCTGGCCGGGACGTGCATGCCGGCGCTGAAACTCAAGAACCCGCCGGAAAAACGGAATGCCGCGAAGCGACGGCTCGCCACCCTGCCACGAGAATACAACGGGACCGGTGTCGAAAGCCGCGAGCTGCTTTTGGATGAAGGCCTCCAGCGTTTCGTCCGACATTCGCGTCGGCCTCGGTCCGCCCGGCAAACGCGGCTTCGCGAGATAGAAACAATAGTCGCATCGGAGATTGCACGTGCTGCCGCCCGGCTTCGCCATGAGGTGGAAGCGATTTCCGCCCAGGCGCGCGGCGGCAAGTGGCGCATCGTATTTGTCGCGCATGTTCGCCCAGAATGGACAAAGCGCATGGGTGAAACCTTGCGGACGGGCAGGGAATTTTCCGCCCAGGCGCTGGAGGCGACGCATCCATCATCGTGGGCGCCGGCTGCGTCCGGCGCGCGAGTGGGCAGCGGATCAAATCACGCGGCTGTTCATCCGTCGTGGCGACGACCCGCCTTTCGCCGTGCGGCATTCGCACTCTTCCAGATCGGCGACGTGGTGCTTCACGACGGCACGACGCAGCTCGGAAAAGTGCCCGTTCTCGCAGCACAACACGAAGCTCTCCATGATGGTTTTGAGCTCCTCCCAGTGGCGACGCACGGAGCGGGCCTCCGCGTCGGTGATCTCGTTGTCCATGCTGGCGTGGGCAATCACGGCCAGCATATTGGCGAACTCCTGAATGATCTCATTCGTCGCGGGTAGAAGGTCGTTGCATTGATCCCGGTGCTCGGGATCCCAGACGAAAAATCCCCCGGCGTGATGACACAGCCATTGAATGATCGGCAGATGGTCGGTGAGTTCGATCAGCAGGCGCGTCCGGTCGAGCGGGTTTCGAGCTCCGCTGCGATCATCTCCGTCGCTTTGCGCCCATTTGTAAACAATGGAAAGGGAGACGCCAAGGGCAGCGGCGATTTCCTTCGGGCTGCGCTTTTCGTATGCCGCGCGCAAGACCTCATGGGATTCCTGCATGGCGCTCAGAATGGGGCCTGTCGGGACTGCCGCGCAAGGAATCCGTGATGAGAAACAACGGATGTTTTTGTAACAGCGATTGACACAGTCGCTTCGCTACTTTCCGCGGCGAGGAGGAAAGTCATGCAAGCACTGATTGACCAGGCCCTGTTCGCCCCGACGCTGCCATTTACGGTGCTGCTTGCCGCACTGGCGCTTTACTGGATCGGTGCGGCGTTCGGCTTCGTTTTCAGCGAGGACGAAATGTTCGACGCCTCGGACACCGACGGCGCATGGGCTTCGTTTCTTTCGTTCCTGAATGTCGGCGAGGTTCCGGTGATGATCGTCATCACGGTCCTCACGCTTTCCACGTGGGTGCTCAGCATCCTTGGGAACGAGTTTCTCGCGGGCGGCTCGCTGGCATTGGGGTTCGTGCTGCTCGTTCCGGCGTTCGCGGTTAGCTGCGTGATCACCCGGTTCACGACCGCGCCGTTCAAGAAGGTGCTGCGCCTGCTCAACAACGAGGGGGAGGCTCCCATGCAGCTCATCGGCAAGGTCGCCAAAGTGACCACCGCATCCGTTACCGACCGATACGGGCAGGCGGCTGTGGAGACCGGCGGAGCGCCCGTGATTGTGCAGGTGCGTGTCGCCGCCGGCGAATCACTGGCCCGTGGCGACAGCGCGCTCATCGTCGCAGAGAACGCCGCGACCGGAACTTTTACCGTCCGAAAAGTCAGCAACCAACAACTGGAGAACTAAACCATGGAACTCATCACACCACTTGCACTGCTGATCGGGATCATTGCGGTCCTGATCCTGCTGGGCTTCCTCGTCATGATCGTTCGCTGCTACCGCAAGGTGGACCAGGGACAGGCGCTCGTGCGCAACGGCCTCGGCGGCACGAAGGTGTCGTTTTCCGGCATCGTCGTGCTTCCTGTCATCCACAAGGCGGAATTCATGGACATTTCCGTCAAGCGGGTGGAGATCGATCGCGCCGGCGTGAACGGTCTGATCTGCCGGGACAACATGCGCGCCGACATCAAAGTCGCATTCTTCGTGCGGGTGAATCAGACCGCGCAGGATGTGTTGAAGGTCGCGCAGTCGATCGGATGCACGAGGGCGTCGAGCCAGGGCGCCATCGTCGATCTGTTCGATGCGAAGTTTTCCGAGGCGCTGAAAACCGTCGGGCGGCAGTTCGATTTCGTCGAGCTCTACAACTCCCGCGAGAAACTCAAGGACGACATCATCCAGCTCATCGGCACGGATTTGAACGGATTCGTGCTCGAGGATGTTGCGATCGATTACCTCGAGCAGACGCCGCTCAATCTTCTCAATCCCGACAACATTCTCGACGCGGAGGGCATCAAGAAGATCACCCAGCTCACCGCGTCGCAGAAGGTGCTCGCGAACCAGATCGACCGCGAGCGGGAGAAGACGATCAAGAAACAGGACGTCGAGGCCCGCGAGGCCATTCTCGAGCTCGAGCGGCAGCAGGCCGAGGCGGAGGAAAAGCAGAGGCGCGAGGTCGCAGCCGTGGCGGCGCGCGAGCAGGCCGAGGCGAAGAGAGTGCAGGCGGAGAATCTGCTCAAGAGCGAAGCCGCCCGCATCCGGGCCGAGGAGGAAATCGCGATCGCCGAGGAAAACAAGAACCGGCAGATCATCGTTGCCCGCAAGAACAAGGAACGCACCGATGCCATCGAGACCGAGCGCGTCGAGCGGGACCGGCTCATCGAGGTCACTGAGCGCGAGCGCATCGTCGAACTTGCGACGATCGAGAAGAACAAGGCGATCGAGGTCGAGCAGAAGGCGATTCAGGACGTGATTCGCGAGCGCCTTGTCGTCGAGAAATCGGCGGTTGAGGAGCGTGAGCGGATCAAGGACACCGAGGCGGTCGCCGCCGCGGACCGCGAGAAAAAGGTGAAGATCACCGAGGCGGAGATGCAGGCCGAACAGGCGCTGGTGAAGGATATCAAGGCCGCCGAGGCCGCGAAACGGGCCGCGGAACTGCTGGCTGAGCAGGAGTTGTTCAGCCGCGTGAAGCAGGCGGAAGCCGAAAAGGAAGCCGCAGAGCTGCGGGCGCAGGAGATCCTCATCGCCGCTGAGGCGGAGCAGGCAGCCGCCGTCAAACAGGCCGAGGCGAAGAAATCGCTCGCCGAAGCGACGATCGCGGAGGTTGCAGCCACCGGACTTGGCGAAGCACAGATCATCCAGGCGAAGGCCGATGCCGAAGCGAAGGGCATTCAGGAGAAAGCGGAGGCCATGAAGGCGCTCGATGGCGTGGGTCGCGAGCACGAGGAGTTCAAGCTCCGCCTCAACAAGGAGAAGGAGATCGAGCTGGCGGGAATCACGGTCCAGCGTGAAATCGCCGAGCAGCAGGCACGCGTCCTGGGCGAGGCGCTCAAGAGCGCGAAGATCGACATCGTTGGCGGCGAGGCCCAGTTCTTCGACAAGATCACGGGTGCGATCACCAATGCGAAGGTCGTGGACCGGCTTGTGCTGGGAAGCAACACGCTTTCCGACATCAAGGACACGTTCTTCACGGGCGATCCCGAGGACTTCCGCAAACGGCTCGCCGAGTGGTTCCAGCTCTTCGGAGTGTCGAGCGAGGACGTGAAGAACCTCACGATCGCCGCGGCGCTCGGAAAGCTGATCAGCGAAGCGGACGATGACCGCAGCCGTGGCGTGCTCGCGACGCTGCTCCATCGTGCAAAACTCGCGGGCGTATCCGAAAAGACGGTGGGCTCTTTGGGCGCACTGGCAGTGAATTAATCCCGGCGCGGCGGGAGCGCTGCTTCCGCCGCGTTCTTCCAAGGATCGATCGATGGAAAACAAACCACCGACAATCGAAGGCGGCACCTACGAGGTTTTGCGCGCCCGGCTCGACGAGCAGGCGCGTGACCTCCGGGAGCGGTTGGAGCGGCTGAACGACGCGCGGCAGGAGGTCTTCGGGACCATCGAAACCGCGCTTGTCGCGACGGGGCGGATCTCCACCGAGAACAACTGCGTCCCTCGCGACATGGTCGCGATTCGCAAACGCCGGTCGCTGCTTGGCTACAATGTCCACATCGGCCTGCGCTCGGAGGTCCGGCTCGAGGATGTGTTTACCGCCTACCAGCGCGAGGGGGACGAGTTTCGGCCGATCCCGCTCGATTTCCTGAGGGATCCGGACTTCGAAGCCGACTTCCAGAGTCTTTTCAAATACTACAAGAACACCGTCTTCACGAAGTTCGCGTTCATTGGGCCGCACCTCTTTTTTGTTTTTCAGGTCGGCCAGCGCGTGACGGACGTGAAGACATTCAAGTGGCTCGTCGGGGAGGACGGCGCGTTCACATACCTCGGAAACCGCAGCGACCACGAGTTTGTCTTTCCGCCACAGCACGAGTTCGAGTGGAAGCGCACGCATCGCGACCTGCATCGCGATGGGCTTCATCCACATATATCGATCGAGGACCGCGTGTTTGTCGAAACGATCGGCGGCGACCTCACGATCAAGGTTGAAGATAACACCGACACCGGCGCGGGCATCTACAGCGAGCCAGTTGAGCATGCCGATCAGACGCTCGACGATGCGGAGATTTTCTACGCCGTCGTCGGCAATCTCGTTCTGCTGCGCATCCGTCCCTACCAGGAGAAGACCTGGCGGTATTTTGTATTCAACGAAAAGCTCCAGCACGTCCGGCGAATCGATGCGATCGAGCAGTCCTGTGTGCTGTTGCCGGACGGACACGGCATTATCTTCTCGCGCGGCTACTATTTGCAAAGCGGAGAGCTGAAACTCTTCGACGCGAACTCGACCGACATGCTTTTCGAGCGGCGGATTGCCGCGCCGAACCGCGAGGATCACCTCTTCTGCTTCTACAATCGCGAGCGCGGCGACTACATCCTGATGCCCTACAACGTGATCACGCAGCGCGTGGACACGCCCATTCATTGCCAGGGTTTTTCCATCTTCGACAGCGGCGAACTTGCGCTCTTCAAGGGGGACTCGGAACCGCAGAAACATCACACCGTCCAGATCTGGCAGACGCCGTTCACCGGCTCGACGTTCCAGACTCCGGCGAAGACCGATTCGTTTCTCTTCAAAGTTGGCAACGGCGACATCGTCCGCTGCATGGCTGAGTGCCACGAGATTCTCGGGCTGATTGCGCGCGACGAACCCTATGCCGACCTCTATGTGGACCTTCGCAAGAGGGCCGGCGACGTGCTCGACTCGTATTTCTGGTTGCGGGAGGAGGACGCCTTTCGGTTGGTCGAACCGCTCGCGGCGATCCGCGATGCCGCGGATCGAACGATCGAGGAGTTCGACAAGGTGCTCGAGCTGCGTCGCACGGCGGCATCGAAACTGGAAGAAGTCGCAGGAAAGGCGCGCGCACTGACGGAGGGGATTGTTCCGGGGGAGTTGCAGGATATCGACGCCTACGTGCATGCGCTGGCCGGTCTGCGCACCGTTCGCGGTGAGCTGATTGCGCTCCGGGACGTCCGATACATCGATCTGGAACGGGTCGATACCGAGGAACAACTTGTCGCCGACTGCAGTGAGGAAGTGTCCAGGCTGTGCGTGGAGTTTCTTCTCGGTGATGCGGCGCTTTCCCCGTATCGCGAGCGCGTGAAGGCGCTGGAATGCCGGATCGATGAAATCTCCCGCGTCGTTGACGGGCGCGCGCTCGAAGAGGAGATGACCGTAGCCGGCGCGGACCTGAGCATGCTCATTGAGATCGTCGGCAATCTGCAGATCGACGATGCGACGGCGACGACGCGGATTATTGACGACATCTCCGCAATCTACGCGGCGCTGAACCAGAACCTCGCCCGCCTGCGCCAACGACTTGCCGGGCTGCGTCAGAGCGAGGGAGCGGCGCAGTTTGGAGCGCAGCTGAAGCTTGTCACCCAGGCCGTAACAAACCTGCTCGAGCGCTGCGACACACCGGAGAAGTGCGATGAAGCGCTCGGGCGCATGATGGTGCAGCTCGAGGAGCTGGAGACGCGTTTTGCGGAGGCGGCGGAGTTTCTCGAGCCACTGGCGGAGAAGCGCACGGAGGTCATCTCTGCGTTCGAGGCGAGAAAACTCGCGCTTTTGGAGGCGCGCAACCGGAAGGCGACCGCGCTGGCCGGGGTGGCCGACCGCATGCTGAAGGGAATTCAAACCCGGGTGGCGTCCATCGATGACGTCGCGGCCATCCACGGATTTTTCGCGTCCGATCTCATGGTCGACAAGCTGCGCGATGTCATTCAGCAGTTGCTCGATCTCGGCGATCCCGTGAAGGCCGATGATGCGCAGTCGCGATTGAAGACCCTGCGCGAGGAGGCCGTGCGTCAGCTCAAGGATCGAAAGGAGCTGTTCGTTGATGGTTCGGACGTCGTTGCGTTTGGTCCGCACCGGTTCAATGTGAACACGCAGCCGACCGATCTGACCGTGCTGCATCGGGACGACGGCCTGTTTCTGCATCTTTCCGGCACGCGCTTTTTCGAGCGGATCGAGGATCCCGAACTTGATGAGCTTCGTCCCGTTTGGGACCTCGAGGTTGTTTCCGAATCGCACGACGTGTATCGCGCGGAGTGGCTCGCCTGCAAGCTGCTCAGAAGCCTTGAAGATGGCGGTCGGCTGGCGGAAGCCGCCCGGTGGAGTTCCGCGCAATGGCTCGATGAGGTGCGGAATTTCATGTCCCCGCGATACGCCGAAGGTTATGTGCGGGGAATTCATGATGCGGACGCGGTCCGAATTCTGGAAGCGCTGGCGCCGATGCACCTGGCGGCCGGAACGGTGCGGCATCCTCCGTCCGCGCGGGTGCTCGGAATCATGGCCTGGGATCATTTCGACAATGCGGAGGAACGGGCGCTGCTGGAGGGACAACTGGCGAGCCATGGCGCGATGCGAGGTGTCTTCGAAACCGAGGCCCGCCCGGCGCCGTATCTCGCAAGGCTCGAGGGCGTCTGCCGGCGGGCAATCGAAAGCGGAGCGCCGTTCGACGAATCACTGGTTTCCCCCGCGGCGGAATATTTGTTCGACGCGTTGAGTTCGGGAGAGGGATTCGCGTTCAGCCAGGACGCTTTCGAGGTGTTCCGCGCGTTCGAAGATGATGTGCGGGAGCGGGGAGCCTTCGACCGGTTTGTGGAGCTTCGAAAGGCGGTGGAGACCAATCCGTGGCGCCACTTCGAGATGCTTCGCGATTGGATGAGCGGGTTTCTGCGCCGCAGCGACAGGGACGGGACGTTTTGTGACGAGGCAGTCTTCCTGCTGAAGCGCGGCGCGCATCACCAGCATCGCGTGGTCGATGTTGAGCTGCGTGTGGATCTCACCGGCATGCTCGGCCAGCATCCTCGCCTCCGGAACGGCGCCTATGTGCTGGATTACCTGGATTTCACGGACCGTCTCGAGCGTCACGAGCGTGTCACGGCACCCGCCTTCGAGCGGTTTCAGGCGATCAAACGCCGTCTCTCCGAAGTGGGAGCCAGTCGCCTGCGGGTCGAGGAGCTTCGTCCGAAGGTGCTGACATCGTTTGTCCGGAACCGCCTTGTGGATGAGGTCTTTTTGCCGCTCGTCGGCGCAAACCTCGCGAAGCAGATGGGCACCGCGGGCGCGAATACGCGCACGGATCGCATGGGTCTGCTGCTGTTGATTTCACCTCCCGGCTACGGCAAGACGACGCTTATGGAATATGTCGCGAGCCGGCTCGGGCTCGTGTTCATGAAGATCAATGGTCCGTCGCTCGGCGCCGGCGTCACCTCGCTGGATCCCTCGCATGCTCCGAATGCTGCGGCGCGCGAGGAGATCGAGAAACTGAATCTCGCATTCGAGATGGGCGACAATGTGATGATCTATGTGGACGACATCCAGCATTGTCATCCCGAGTTCCTGCAGAAGTTCATTTCGCTCTGCGACGGCCAGCGGCGGATCGAGGGTGTCTATCGCGGACAGGCGCGCACCTACGACCTGCGCGGGCGGAAGGTCGCCGTGGTCATGGCGGGAAATCCCTACACGGAAAGCGGCGAGAAGTTCCGGATTCCCGACATGCTCGCGAACCGGGCCGATACCTACAATCTCGGCGACATCGCTGTGGGCGCGCACTTCGAAGCGTTCCGCCTGAGCTACCTTGAGAATGCGCTCACGTCGAACGCGGTGCTGAACCCTCTCGCCGCGCGCGGGCGCAAGGACATCCTTGGCGTCATTCGAATTGCGGAGACCGGTGGCCGCGATGGCGTCGAGCTTGAAGGCAATTACACCGCTCGGGAACTCGAAGACATGGTTTCCGTCGTGAAGAAGCTCGGCCGCATCCGCGACGTGATCCTGAAGGTGAATGCGGAATACATCCGCTCCGCCGCGCAGGCCGATGCCTACCGCACCGAGCCGCCGTTCCGCCTGCAGGGATCGTATCGCAACATGAACCGCATGGCCGAGAAGGTCGTGCCGGTGATGAACGACGAAGAACTCGAAGCGCTCGTGATGGACCACTACCGCAACGAGGCCCAGACGCTCACGACGGGTGCCGAGGCGAACCTGCTCAAGCTGCGGGAACTTCTCGAAAAACTCACTCCGGAGGAGGCGGCGCGATGGGAGGAAATTCGGAAGACCTTTCGTCGCAACCTGCTGGTGGCGGGGACGGAAGGGGATGACCCGATTGCGCAGGTTGTCCGGCAGCTCGTGGCGTTTAATGTCGGGCTGGAAGGGATCAAGGACGTTATCGGGAGCATGGCCGCGAAGCCGGAACGCCCGCCCGCGGGATCCGATCCGGGGATCGATCTCACGAAGGTCGCGATCTCGCGCGAGACCTTGCAGAAGATCTGGGAGCTCATCGAGCAGGACAAGATTCGGGCGAACAAGGGCGACACGTTGCAGGTGAAGATTCCGGAGGAGTAGACACCGACAGGCCCGCGGGACCTTCCGGGTGGGCTTTGACGGCTTGATGGAGGAATGCGGCCCTGCCATGGTGCGGCCATGAAGCGCCTGTTCCTCTCCGTTGCTTTGGTCGTCGTCGCCATCGTCGCAACCGGCTGTCTTGCATCTCCGGTTTCGAGTTCGGGAGGCTTCGGCGCGGTGACGGTCACCAACACGAATGTCGACGCGATCAATGCGGCGGCACAGGCGGTCTTCGCTGAATACGGCTATCAACCCGGACCGATGAACTATCCGGACTCCTTTTCCTTCGACAAGAAGGCGGGCGCCTTTGGACAGCTCATGTATGCGAGCTACAACGACCCGACTTCCTACCGCGTCACGCTCTTCACGACGCAGCTTCCCGGCACGAACGATTTCCGCCTGAGCACACGCGTCGCGCGCGTTTCGGACGCCGGCGAAGCGGGATTCGAGGATACGACCCGCATGTCGGGACTGTGGTCCGCGGAATTTGGTCCGATCCTGAAGAAGATTGCCGCCCAGGCACAGGGCGCTGGTGGCATTTGATCCCGCAGGGCGCCCCGGCGGGGCGCGACTCCCGGACGTCGGAGCTACAGGCCTGGAGCTAAGGTCGTGTCCGGCCATTTCTGCGCGGCATTCGGCGGGCACATTCCGGAGCCATGATCGTTGCGTCATCGCACCGGTGAAGGACGCGCAATGAATGGCGGAGGGCGTTGTCAAAGGGTGCGGACTTGATTAAACGCAACCGCATGCGCCGCCCTTTTTTCCTGCTGCACCTTTCCGCTCTGCTCCTCGCCGGGGCGGCACCGTCTTCTGCGCAAACCTTTGTGCCTGCTCCGATGCCGGCTTTGTTGAGGAAGGCGGGCCTTCCTCCCACGGTGCGCTTCGGTTACGTCACTGTCCCCGCGAACCGGGCGATGAATAATGGACAGAAGATCCAGATCGCGGTGGCGATCCTTCCCGCGAGGGAATCGCCGAAGAAGCCGGACCCGATCTTCTTTCTGCAGGGCGGACCGGGAGGGGCCGCCACCTTGGTGGCTGGGGATCCCGTGTATTCTCTGCTCTCCAGGGATCGCGATGTCGTCTTCATTGACCAGCGGGGGTGCGGGTTCTCGCGACCGTTTCTGGGTGCGGCTTCCAATGATGTGACCGTTCCATTCCGTCCGATCGCTCGTGCCCGGGCCCGCTTCCGCGAGCGTGGAATTCCTCTTGCGAGCTTCAATACGCCGGAGAATGCAGCGGACGTCGAGGCGGTCCGGAAGGCGCTCGGCTATGGTCAAATCAACCTGTTGGGCAGCTCCTACGGGACGGTGCTCGCACAGCAGGTGATGAGTGATTTTCCACACAGACTCCGGTCGGTCGTGCTGAGCGGGGTGGTGCCGCTGCGTGGCTGGGACCTTGTGCCCGGCAATCAGCTTGTGCAGATGGATGGCCTGCGCGGCCTGTTTCGCGACGTGCGACGCACGCGGCGCGATCGGCGTTCGTTTCCGGCCCTCTCCTCGCGGTATAATGAGGTGATTGCGCGGCTTCTGGAGCGGCCGGTCATCCTCCGTCATCGCAGACAGAAGATCCGGCTCGATGCGTTTTCGTTTCAAAGTGCGCTGATCGTGCTCCTGCAGACACCGCAAACGGTCCGCTATGTTCCGTTGCTCATCGAGGCCGCGTGGGAAGGACGCTACGAGCAGGTGGGGCCGTATCTTTATCCGCCGATGCGGCCGGGCGACCGCGGTCTCGCATTCGGGATGTTTCTTTCCGTCGTGTCTCACGATTTCCGGGCGCCGGGAACCCATCGCCATGCGCTGGCACAAGTCGATCGACTGCCCAATGGTCCCTTCAAGACGATGACCCGTTACACCGTCGACCGCCTCACCAAGGCGCTCGACCGCTGGCCGGTGGCCTACGATCCGGGCGCGATCCGGCCGCCGTTTGGCAGTGCGGTGCCAACTTTGCTCGTGCAGGGAGACATGGATGCGCAGACACCGCCGAAGGGCGGAACGGACGCCGCGCGGCTGCTTGGTTTGAAGAATGCGTTTGTGATGTCGTTCCCCCGCAGTGGCCACGCGACCGGTCTTTCCGAAGGGCCGGCGTGCGACGCCATTCGTCAGTTTTTTGACACGCCGAATCGGCGACCGGTCGTCAATCTGGCCCCGCTTCGGAAACGGCACTTCTACCTCACGAAATTCCCGCAGCGCTCCCGCACGAAGGCGATGCGCCCGGTGGTTCCCGTGGCCTCGTTGCCTTGAGATTGCACGGAAAGGACGTCCACCCAACTCCCGGTCGATCTTCACCCCAGCGAGGGCGACGACTGGCGGAGAGTGGTGGCGGCGTTGTCAAAGTGGGCGGACTGGATTAAAGGCACGCATGCTCCGACACCTTCTTTCGCTGCGTGTCTTCGCGGCATTTCTCGTCGGGGCGGGGCCGGCTCTTGCGCAGACCTTCGTGCCTGCTCCGCTTCCGGCGTTGTTGAGAAGGGTGGGTCTTCCAGATACGGTGCTCTTCGGCTACGTGGCGGTTCCCGAGAACAGGGGATCGGACAATGGACGGATGATTCAGGTTGCGGTCACCATTCTGCCTGCGACTCAATCGTCGAAGCGACCGGATCCCATTTTCTTTCTCGAAGGCGGTCCGGGAGGGACGGCGAGCTACCTGCCGCTCTCGCCGACGTTTTCGATCCTGGCGCAGGATCGGGATATCGTGTTCGTGGATCAGCGCGGATGCGGATTTTCACGGCCGTTTCTTGGCGCGAATTCCAACGACGTCACCGTGCCCTATTCCCCGATCAAGAAGGCGCTCGCGCGGTTTCGCTCCGCCGGCATTCCGCTGGAGTGCTTCAACACGGCGGAGAATGCCGCCGATATCGAGGCCGTCCGTGTGGCGCTGGGTTACGGCGCGATCAATCTCCTCGGGCACTCGTATGGCTCGGTGCTCGCGCAGCAGATGATGAGCGACTTTCCGGCGAACCTGCGTTCGGTGGTGCTGAGCGGGGTGGTGCCGTTGCGCGGATGGGATTTCGTGCCGGGGAACCAGCTCGTGCAGCGCGATGCGTTGAGGGCACTGTTTCGCGATGTGCGTCGCACTCGAAGGGCGCGCGCGACGTTTCCGAATCTCGCGCGACATTACGAAGAGGTGGTGGCGAGGCTGCTCGAAAAGCCGGTGATGGTGCCGAGATTCGGACGCCTCGTGCGACTGGATGCCTTTTCCTTCCAGATGGCCCTGCTTGGGCTCATGCAGGCGCCGAACACCATTTGCGTGGTGCCGCTTTTCATTCAGGCCACGTGGGAGGGCCGCTACGAGGAGATCGGTCGCTTTATTCCGGACGACCTCTCTCCGGTGAAAAACCGGAGTTTTGCCTTCGGCATGTATCTTTCGGTGATGTCGCGCGATTTTTTCCCGCCCGGGTCTGCGGCAAAAGCGCGCGCCGCCGCTGATGCGCTGCCGGACAGTGCGTTCAAGGAGATGACACGCGTCACCGTTTCCCGACTCGCCCGGGCGATCAATCGCTGGCCGGTGCGCTACGATCCGACCGGACTGAAGCCGCCGTTCGGAAGCGCCATCCCGACGCTTCTGCTCCAGGGGGACATGGATGCGCAGACGCCGTCTCGTGGCGGCACGGATGCCGCGCGTCTGCTGGGCCTGCGGAACGCTTTTGTCATCAGTGTGCCGCGTAGCGGTCACAGCACCGGTGCCACCCAGGGACCCGCCTTCAACGCGGTGCGTCGGTTTTTTGCCGAACCGCACCGCAGGCCCGTGGTGAGCTTTGCCTCGTTGCGGCGGCCGAATTTTTATCGCACCCGATTTCCAGTCTCATCCCGGATGCGGACGCCCGCGGTGGCGATTCCGCAGCTCCCGACGGGGTTGTAGGTGACAACAACTTGGTCTGATGGGGGGGACGGGGGAGTCCTCGCCGCTACATCCTTTCGCAGTGACACGCCGCCTTTCGAAGGCTACGAACCGAGGCATGGCCACCACGGCGAAAGTGCTGCTTTGGGTTTTGGGGATGTTTCTTATTCCGCCGTTCGTCGGATTTCTCACGGGAGCGGCAAGTAATTGGGCAAACGCCGGTGCATTCGTCGCCTATGGCTTCGTGATGATTGGAATGGCGGTGGGGGCGGCTGTGAACGTGGCGCGAAGTCCGGCAGCGCGGATTGGCCTGTTTTTTGTTTTTGCGGTCGGAATGCTCTTCCTGCAGTGCGCCGTCTTTTTTGTCGGTTGCACGATTCTCGTGTCGGTCGCGTGAGCGGAATCGTAATCCCGAATCCTCTGGGCTCGCTGCTCAAGCGCACGCGCAGCCGGTGTGTGGTATGTCATCAGGATTGCCCCGCCGAGGTGCGGCGAAAGGCGGAGGATGGCGTCGAGAAGGTCTTTCTCACGCGCTCTTGCCCGATGCATGGCTCGCAGACGACCTGCATCGCGTCGGACGCGAGGTTCTACTGGCTCGCGCAAGGCAATCCGGACAATGCGTGCTGTGGCCCGGGGGCAGCCTGCTGCGCCTCGACGGGCGAGCCGGCCGGGTCGCTGGGCAAAAACGCATTGGGGCGGGCTGACGGTCCTTTCGAGAAGCTCTCCACCTGCCTCGCGCTGATCGAGATTGTCGATACCTGCAATCTTGCATGTCCTGTGTGCTATGCGGATTCGCCGCGCGATCATGCGACCATTGGTGCGAAACCCGTCGACGAACTGCAGGCACGGATCCAGGGCGTGATCGATCGCAAGGGCGAGATCGACATCCTGCAATTCTCCGGCGGCGAGCCGACGATCCATCCGCAATTCTTCGAGCTGCTCGAGTGGGCACAGTCGCATGCGGGCATTCGGTATGTGCTTGTGAATACAAACGGCGTGAAGCTTGCCACGGATGACGAGTTTCTTGCCGGCATGGCGGCGGCGGCTCGGCGACGGGGATTGCAGGTATATCTTCAATTCGATGGCACTCTCGAGGCGGGGCAGCGGGAGTTGCGGGGAGGGGATCTGCGGGCGATGCGGGAGCGGGCGATTGTGCGTTGTGGCGAGATCGGTCTGCCGGTCACGCTGGCCATGACCGTGACGCAGGAAAATCTCTCGAACGTGTGGGACACGGCGGAGTTCGGCCTGCGTTTTCCGCAGGTGCGCGGTGTGAGCTATCAGCCGTTTTTCACGAGTGGGCGACGTGTCGCGCTGGATCCTGGCTACAGACCGCTCACGACGGCCGATGTGCTGCTGGCGCTCATTGCGAACGGTCCACTAAAGGCGGACGATTTCACGCCGTTGCCATGTGGTGATCCGAACTGCGCGACCATCGGCTACCTGCTGCGCGTGGCGGAGGAGGTGCGGCCCATCAGCGAGTTTCTCGATTTCCGTGAGCTGCAGGGTTTCCTTCGCGACAAGGTGCGTTACTCGCTGGACGACCTTGTCCAGTGCGGTTGCGAGAACGAGCCGCTCGGCGAGTTGCTCAAGCAATTCGAACTCGATGAGTCGAATACGTTCCGGCTTTTCGTGAAGCCGTTCATGGATGCGTTCACCTGGGACGAGGATCGCATCGACCGCTGTTGCACGCATGTGATCCGCGAGGATGGCCGACTCGACTCGTTTTGCCGCTACTACTCCGGATTCCCGGATACGTGTTGCGCTCCGTGAACCTGCCGCCGCTCTATGCGCTGACGATGCTCGGCGCGATTACCCTCGCCGGCATTTTCTGGTGGCGGCTTGCGCGGCGCGATGGGCGATTGTTTTTTCTCTACCTGATCGCGCTCTTCGGCGCGTTGGCCGGTGCAAAACTGGGCTGGTTCATCGCGGAGGGGTGGCGCGAAATCGGCCATCCGCAATTTCTGATCGCCCTCGCAACCGGCAAGACGATTGTCGGCGGACTGATCGGAGGTTACCTGGCGGTGGAATGGGGCAAGCGGGCGCTGGGATTCTCCGGGGTTACCGGAGACTGGTTCGCCATGGTCGTTCCGCTGGGCATTGCACTTGGCCGTGTGGGCTGCCTCGTGCAGGGCTGCTGCGGTGGGATGCCATGGAACGGCTGGTGTGCCGTCGTGGACGCGCAGGGCATGGCGCGTTGGCCGTCCGCCGAAATGGAACTGGCGTTCAACCTCCTCGCGGCGTTGACATTTTTCCTGATGCGCAGGGGCAGGCTGCTACGGGGTCAGCATTTTCACATATACCTGATGGCATACGGCCTTTTCCGCTTCTTCCACGAATTCGTTCGCGATACGCAGCGAGAGATTGGAGTCTTCTCAGGCTATCAACTGCTCGCGCTCCTTTGCTTTGCCGTTGGCGTGGTTGGATTCGTGAGACGCGCGAATGGACAGCGCGGAACTACGGCTCGTAGTTGAGCCAGGGGCCGAGCCATTTTTCGACCTCGGCGACGGGCATGTTCTTGCGCGCGGCGTAGTCGGCGACCTGGTCGCGCTCGAGTTTGCCGACGGCGAAATATTTTGCCTGCTCGTTCGCGAAATACAGGCCGCTCACGCTGCTGCCGGGGTGCATCGCCAGTGACTCCGTGAGCTCGATGCCGGTGTTTGCCGTCGCGTCGAGGAGGCGGAAGAGCTCCCATTTCTCGGTGTGATCGGGCTGTGAGGGATAGCCGGGCGCCGGGCGGATGCCGCGGTATTTCTCGCGGATGAGCTCCTCGTTGGAGAGGTTTTCGCTCTTTCCAAAGCCCCAGATGTCGCGCGCCTTCTTGTGCAGGCACTCGGCGAAGGCCTCGGCGAAGCGGTCGCCGAGCGCGCTGACGAGCAGCGAGCTGTAGTCGTCGTGCTCGTGTTTGAATTTCTCGGAGAGCTCGTGAACCTCGGGCCCGGCGGTGACGGCGAAGCCGCCGACGCTGTCTAGGCGGCCGGAGGATTTTGGTGCGACGAAGTCCGCGAGCGACCAGTTGGGCTGGCCGGCGGGCTTTTTCATCTGCTGGCGCAGGCAGTGGAAGTGGCCGACGAGCTTGCGCGCGGCGGGGTCGGCGGGGTCGTAGAGTTCGATGTCCTCGCCGTTGCTGTTTGCCGGCCAGAAGCCGAGCACGCCGCGGGCGCGGAAGAGCTTTTCGCCGATGATGCGATCGAGCAGGCGACGCGCGTCGTCGTAGAGCTTCTTCGCCTCGGCTCCGACCGTCTCGTCGTCGAAGATCGCGGGGTAGCGGCCGCGGAGCTGCCACGCGTGGAAGAACGGCGACCAGTCGAAGTAGGTGACGAGCTCGTCGAGCGGGAAGTCGTCGAAGACCTTGATGCCGTATCTTTCCGGAACGGCGATGTCGGCGGTCGCCCAATCAATCTGGAAGGCGTTCGCTTTGGCGTCCTCGAACGTGAGCATTGCCTTTTCCCGCGTGCGGCCTGCGTGTTCTTCGCGCAGGGTCTGATATTCGGCGTTGATCTGGGCGAGGTAGGCGGGCTTTTGCTCGGGGCTGAGGAGCGAGCTGACGACGTTCACCGCGCGCGAGGCGTCGAGCACGTGAATGACGCCGTGCGGATAGTGCTGGGCGATCTTCACGGCGGTGTGCGCCTTGCTCGTGGTCGCGCCGCCGATGAGGAGCGGAATGGTGAAGCCCTCGCGCGCCATTTCCTTCGCGACGTGAATCATCTCGTCGAGCGAGGGCGTGATGAGACCGCTGAGGCCGATGATGTCACAGTTTTTCTCGCGGGCGGTGGCGAGGATTTTTTCGCACGGGACCATCACGCCGAGGTCGACGACCTCGTAGTTGTTACACGCGAGCACGACGCCGACGATGTTCTTGCCGATGTCGTGGACGTCGCCCTTCACGGTGGCCATGAGGACGCGACCCTGCGACTGGGCGTTCGGGTTCGCGGCGCGCTCCGCCTCCATGAGCGGCGTGAGCCACGCGACGGCCTTCTTCATCACGCGGGCGCTTTTGACGACCTGCGGGAGGAACATCTTGCCGGCGCCGAAGAGATCGCCGACGACGCTCATGCCGTCCATGAGCGGGCCTTCGATGACGGAGAGCGGGCGGCCGTATTTTACAAGCGCCTCCTCGGTGTCCTGATCGACGAAATCGGTGATGCCCTTGATGAGCGCGTGCTTGAGGCGCTCCTCGACGGTGCCTTCACGCCAGCTGAGATCGGCGGTGGAGGCCTTCTTTTCGCCGGAGTTCTTCGCCTTGAGTTCCTCGGCAAAGGTGACGAGCCGCTCGGTGGCGTCGGGGCGACGGTTGAGTAGCACGTCCTCGATGAGCTCGCGGAGCTCGGGATCGACGTTTTCGTAAACCTCGAGCTGGCCGGCGTTAACGATGCCCATGTCGAGGCCGGCCTGAATCGCGTGGTAAAGGAAGCACGCGTGCATGGCCTCGCGCACGGGATTGTTGCCGCGGAACGAGAACGAGACGTTGCTGATGCCGCCGCTGACGCGTGCGAACGGGAGGTTTTGTTTGATCCAGCGCGTGGCCTCGATGAAGTCCTTCGCGTAATTCGCGTGTTCCTCGATGCCGGTGGCGACGGTGAGGACGTTCGGGTCGAAAATGATGTCCTCGGGCGGGAAGCCGACCTCGTCCACGAGGATGCGATAGGCGCGCTCGCAAATCTCGATGCGACGCTCGTAGTTGTCGGCCTGGCCCTGCTCGTCGAAGGCCATCACGACCGTCGCGGCGCCGTAGCGGCGGATGAGCGTGGCCTGACGCTTGAATTCCTCCACGCCGACCTTGAGCGAGATCGAGTTCACGATGCCCTTGCCCTGGAGGCATTGCAGGCCGGCCTCGATGACCTCCCACTTCGAGGAGTCGATCATGATCGGCACGCGCGAGATATCGGGCTCGCTCGCGATGAGGTTGAGGAATTTCCGCATCGACGCGACGCCGTCGAGCATGCCTTCGTCCATGTTCACGTCGATGACCTGCGCGCCGGCCTCGACCTGCTGGCGGGCGACGGCGAGGGCGGCGTCGAAATCGCCGGCGAGGATCAATTTCGCGAAACGCGGCGAACCGGTGACGTTCGTGCGCTCGCCGATGTTGATGAAGGGAATCTCCGGCCGCGCGGTGAACGGCTCGAGTCCGCACAGACGCAGGGTGCGCGGACGGTCGGTGGGAATTTTACGCGGCGCGTAACCTTTGACCGCTTTCGCGATTTCGCGGATGTGATCTGGCGTGGTGCCGCAGCAGCCGCCGATGATGTTCAGCCAGCCCTGCTCGGCCCATTCGCGAAGTTGCGGGGCAAGCGTCTCGGGCGTTTCGGGGAAGCCTGTGGGCGAGAGCGGGTCGGGCAGTCCGGCGTTCGGATAGGTGCTGACGTAAAACGGCGCCTTCGTGGCCAGTTCCTCGATGTAGGGGCGCATCTCCTTCGGGCCGAGCGCGCAGTTCAGTCCGATGGAAAGGAGCGGGAAGTGGCTGACGGAATTCAGGAACGCCTCGACGGTCTGGCCGGTGAGCGTGCGGCCGCTGAGGTCGGTGATCGTGCCGCTGACCATGACGGGGAGTTCCCTCCCGGTTGCGGCGAAATAATCGGCGATCGCGAAGAGTGCCGCCTTGGCGTTGAGCGTGTCGAAGATCGTTTCGACGAGGAGGATGTCCGCTCCGGCCTCGACGAGGTTTTCGATCTGCTCGCGGTAGGAGGCGACAACCTGGTCCCACGTCACGTCGCGCGCTCCCGGGTCGTTGACGTCCCGCGAAATGCTCAGCGTGCGGTTGAGCGGTCCAATGGCTCCGGCGACGAAAACGCGGCGGTCGGGGAACTGCGCGGCGGCGTCCTTCGCGCACTTCACGGCGGCGCGGTTCAGTTCTGGCACGAAATCCTCCATGCCGTAGTCGGCCATTGCGATGCGCGTCGCGGAGAACGTGTTCGTCTCGATGATGTCGGCGCCGGCCTCGATATATTTCGCGTGAATCTCGCGAATGACCTCCGGCTTCGTGATGCAAAGCAGGTCGTTGTTGCCCTTCACGTCGCGCGGCCAGTCGGCGAAGCGCTCGCCGCGGTAGTCCGCCTCCTGCAGCTTGTAACGCTGCACCATGGTGCCCATCGCGCCGTCGATGATGAGAATGCGCTGGGACAGAAGCTCGCGAAGGGCGTCGGAAGTTGGATGGGTCATTGCAACGTCAAGGTGAACGAATCAAAACATATTGATATGTTAATTCGTTTCAAGTCAGCGGTTAAATGTCCGCGTCACCAAAGAGTTCGCGGCGGACACGTTCGCGCTCGCGATCCACGTGGTCGAAGGTTGCGCCAAGGGAACGGAGCACGAATTCGGTCATGGTAAGCGCGACCTCGCCCTCGGCGGTCACGACGCGATGGGCTCCCGCGCGGTCGAGATGGGGGGCTTCGTTGAGGTAGTTTGCACGGGCGAGGATGCGAATATCGGGGTTGAGCTCCCGCGCGATGCGGATGGCCTGGTCAACTTCCGAGATGCTCGAAGCCGTGAAGATGAGGGCCTCGGCGGTGGCAACACCGGCGGAGGTGAGCGTTTCGCGGCGGGAGGCCTCGCCGTAGATGGCGTGCTCGCCGTTCTTCCGCAGTGCGCGCACCGTGTCGACGTTCATCTCGATGATGACGGGACGGATGTCATTGCGGGAAAGGATGCGCTTAACCGTGCGGCCAACGGGGCCGTAGCCCACCACGATGGCGTGGTGCTCGTCGTCTCCATCGGGGATTTCCGGTCCGTCGGGAAGCGGCTCGGTGGGATTGAGAAAATGGTCGATCGACGGGTGCTTTTTCACCCAACGGCCCATGGCCGGAATCGCCTTGTAGAACAGCGGATTGAGGGTGATCGAGATGATGGACGCGCTGACCAGGATGTTCTGAGCGCCATCGGGTAGCATGTTCAGGCTGCCGGCGAGACTTGCGAGAATGAAGGAAAATTCGCCGATCTGAGCGAGGGCGACGGAGACGCCGATGGCGACGTGAAACGGGTAGCCAAGCACCCGGACCACCACCAGGGCTGCGATGGGTTTGCCGATCAGGATCACCGCCGTGGCGACCGTGATGACCAACCAATCCTGTGCGAGGCGCGACGGGTCGAAAAGCATGCCGACCGAGACGAAAAACAAAACGGCGAACGCATCGCGGAACGGCAGCGCCTCGGTGGCTGCGCGATTGCTGAACTCCGACTGTCCGACGACCATGCCGGCAAGGAAGGCGCCGAGAGCCATCGACGCGCCGAAGAATTTCGCCGACCCGACCGCAATGCCCAGCGCGAGCACGAGGATGGTGAGCGTGAACAGTTCGCGCGAGCCGGTCCGGGCCACATAGGCGAGCACGCGGGGGATCACGTAGCCGCCGAGCAGGAACGTGAGGCCGACAAGGGCGCCGAGTTTGAGCATGGCGCCGCCGAGCGAAGTGACGAGCGTTGCGCCGGTGGACTCGCCCGCGAGCGAGGGCAGGAGAACGAGTGCGACGACGGTGAAGATATCCTCCACGACGAGCCAGCCGATGGCGATGTGGCCGGTGCGTGTGTGAAGTGCTCCGTGGTCGGACAGCACGCGGGTAAGGACCACGGTGCTTGCGACCGAAATCGCGAGACCAAAGACGATGCCGGCATTCCAGTTCCAGCCGAACAGATGCATGGTCGCGGCACCGAGCGCGGTGGCGACTCCGATCTGGACGATGGCCCCGGGGATGGCCACACGCCGGACCGCGAGGAGTTCCTTGAGGTGGAACTGAAGACCGACGCCGAACATGAGCAGAATCACTCCAATCTCCGCCATCTGTGCCGCGAGTTCCGAATTCGCCTCGAATCCCGGTGTGTGCGGACTCACGGCGATGCCTGCGATGAGGTAGCCGACGATCGGTGAAAGCCCCAGACGTGTGGTGATATAGCCGAAAAGGAGGGCTGCACCGAGGCCGCCTGCGAAAGTCAAAATGAGGTCGATGTGCTCCGGCATGAAGCGCAGAGTTTGCGAGTCAGGAGGCCCGGTGCGGAAGCACGAACTGGCGAAAAGATCGGGTTGCGGATAGATTCCGACATCCCTCATGAGTCGAATTCGTTTCGAAATTCTTCCGCCGGTGGATCGACCGGAGGAGCCGGTGTTCGTCTGTGGGAACATTGCGGCGTTGGGGGATTGGAATGCGGAGCGGGCGCTGCCGTTGCGGTGGAACGGAGAGGTGCACGAAGGGACGATCGAGGCGGAAATCGGGTCCTCGCTGGAATACAAGATTCTGCGTGGCGGGTGGCCTTCGGAGGCGGTCGATGCGTGGGGAAATGTGCCGCCAAATGCGCGCCACGAGGTGTGGCTGGATGCGACCGTTCACCGGACGGTCGCGGACTGGAAGGATCGCTATGACGGCCGGCTCATGCGGGACCGGACCTACTCCCGGTCGCTGGCTTCATGGAGGGAGCTGCTGGTATGGCTGCCCTCCTCGTATGCGGCGGAGCCGGACCGGCGGTATCCGGTGCTTTATTTCAACGACGGGGCGAACGTGTTCGATCCGCAAACGAGTCCGCTTTCGGGCGTGGACCTTGCGGCGGACGAATGGGTGCGCCTGCTTGCGGCGGAGGGCGGGATGCCGGAGGCGATCATCGTGGGCGTGTGCCATCCGGAGGGGTTGGCTGAGGAATATCTCAGTCTGCGCGAGGTGGATCTTTCCGATGAGCTCGGAGGAATCGCGTATTCGGAATTTCTTGCGCGCGAGCTCGTCCCCGAGATCGATGCCCGATATCGCACGCAGGCACGGGCAACGGCGCGAATGCTTGGTGGCACGGGACTCGGTGCGTTGAATGCGCTGGCGACGGCGATCCGGCAACCCGGGGTCTTTGGAAAGATTGCGTGCCTTTCCACGTCGTTTGGAGAACCGCCGGGATCGTGTGGGGAACTGGAGGCGCTCGCAGGCGCCTCTGATCTGGATCGCGAAATGCGGTGGTATTTTGACTATGGATCCGTTCCGCCTGACGACCGGCTGGAGTCGAGGCATCGCGAACTGGCGACGATCCTGATCGGGAAAGGGTGGAGGGAAGGTCGCGGGTTTCGCGTGCTGCGGGTGATTGGCGCCCCGCACGACGAGCGCTCGTGGCGCTTGCGGCTGGGCGATGCGCTGCGATTCCTCTGGCGCGACTGGAAGCGGACTTCGTGATCGCGCCGCGGAACCACCAATGTCACGCCGGTTGCGGAACGCGGGGGCGAACGGTGAGACGAATGGCCGCGAGGAACATGACGGTGAAGAGCACGTCTCCGGCAATCGACCATTTGAGGAACGTCCACGTCGGCGGAAACCCGGGCACGCCCACGGTGAGCGCCTGAACCCAGCCGCCGGCGGTCCTGGCGTAGTCCGGGCTGGCAACCCAGGCGAGCGAGTTCGAGACCAGGTAGAACAGGAGCGAGTTACCGACGACTGCGGCGAGGGTGAGACCGATCCCGGCGTTCATGCGGCGCAACACCAGACCGCATGCCACGGCGAGCCCGTAGCTGGATGCACGCACGAGATCGTCCCAGCCGATGGCGGGGCATCCGTAGAAAAGATTCAGCGCGATGTCGGAAATGACGAGCGCCGCCAGTGGGATGACCATGGCATAGGCACCGGGCAGGATGAGCGCTGCGCAAAGTGCGACGGCCATCACGGGCGAGAAGTTTGGCAGATCGGGCAGCAGGGTGACGCGGAAGAGTCGGAAGCCGACTGCGAAGGCAATGAACGCGATCGCGAGAGCGAATTCCGGACGGCGGTGGATGGGTGTGTTCATTTGAGGTATTGGAAGCTGCCCCGCGGAGCGAACCGCCCGACGTTAGCTTCGGGCATGCGGTTGTCGCGAGTGGATTTGTCCATGGGTAGGAAATCGCAGGAGCCGTCGGCGAACGAGACCATCGCCATGCCGCCGTGGCGGAAATGGACGGTCTTCTCGCGTTCGTCGATGCCATAAAACTCCTCGAGCATCGGATTGTCGGTGGTGGCCGGCGACTGGAAGGTGTTCACCTGCGCGCCGGTCGCAAAGACGACGACCTTGCCGGGATTGCTGAGATCCCAGTAGCTCATCGGCTTCTTTTTCGCGGAGGAGGTCCATCCACCGGCAAGCACGACATTGTAGGCCACACCGAGGTAACCGCTTTCATATTTCGATTTAAAGGCGCGACCCTTGAGGGCGAAGCTGGGATCGGGCTTGAGGCTTTGCGGGATGTAACCGGCGAGCGGTCCCTGCGAGGGATCAAATCGGCGGCGACCCTCGCCCCGGGATTTGCTTGCGTCGGACTCGAACCCAAACCACCAGCGCGTGCCGGTGGTTGCGTGCCCGGAGTCATCCACGACCGTGAATCGACTCTCGCAGTAATCCCAAAACCGGTAGTCGTTTTCCGCGAGGTAGGCGGCGGCGCCCGCGGCGAGCTGGCGGATGTTGTTCGCCGAGGTCGCCAGGCAGGACATCTCGTAGGCTTTCCACCCCGCGCCGGCGAGCATCAGAAACAGCACGGTCAGCACCGCGAGGCACGCGATGACCTCCATGAGCGTGTAGCCGCGCCTACGCATGGCGGTTCCTCCGATACCACACGAGCCCGCCTGCGCCGAGCGCGAAAAGCACGAGCACCGACGGCTCGGGAACCGCCGCGACCGGCTGGTCGGGCGGGGCGGAGTCGAAATCCGGAGCCCACGACCAGCCATCCCAGTCGTTGTTGGACAGCTGCCGGTCCTCCATTCCCGTCTCGGCAAACGCCCATTCGTCCGGAAAAGCGTTCGAGCCGTCGGCGACATAGTAGCCCCAGAATCCTGCCGCATCCGGCTCGAACCCGCCTTGCGCGTGCTCAAGATAGTTCCACTGAAAGACGGTTTCGCCGAATCCCGGGAAGGTCTGGATGAAGAGCGTCAGGGCCGGGTCGCCCGTGCCGTCCGGCGTGGCGGGCGTGGTATTCGTTCCGATGAAGCCCGCAATCGCGCGAAGCATGTCGGCGCCCGTGGCGGTGCCATTCCAGCGGAATCCCCAGGCATAGCTCTCGGTCGTGCCGCCGTCGTTCCAGTCGATGACAAGCGCGGCGCGGTTCGAGCCGGAACCGACCCAGTAGGTGATGTCGTCGAAGGATTGGACGGTCGTGGCGGCAAACGACGTTGCCGCGAGGGTGGCGGATACCGCGAGGGCGGTGATGGTGCGGAGAATGGAGATCTTCATTTTCTGTCCTTTCAGTGGCACGGGAATTGGGCTTTGCGAGAGCCAGCCTTTCTCCCGTTGCGAAAGGACTACCCCCGGCACAGACGCTTTCGCGGCGTCCCTGCCCATCTCAGGGCGGTGCGGTTTTCTCCTCCGGTTCGTGGTCGGACTTTGACCGTTGCGCGACAGTGGGGGACTTTCACCCCGCTTCCCTAGGCCGGAGGATTGGTTTGAAAAAATGGAAAGATCAGCCGCGGAGAAACTCCGCTGCCTTCGATCAAAGAAAAACGCGTTGCCGGCGTCAAGGCCGGGACGCCCTCCCGGTCAGGCGATCTCGTCCACGCGTTGCGCGACGTCAAAGTCCTTGGCGGTAAGACCGCCCTTCGAGTGCGTGGAGAAGCGAAGGGTGACCTTGTTCCAGCGGATGTCCACCTCCGGGTGGTGGTCGAAATCCTCCGCGATTTCCGTGATTTCATTCACGAACTCGACGGATTCCACGAAGTTCCCGAACTCGAACGTCCGCGCGATGGAATTGCCATCGAGCTTCCACTGGGGGATGGACTTCAGCGACTGCTTGATCTCGGCATCGGTTAGGCTGGCCATGATCGAAGCTAGCCCGGAAATCCCATCGGGCAAGCGACGGTGTTACAGGCTCCGTGCCGCATCCACGATCGACCGCACCGCGGCGGTGTCGCAGATCGCGAGGCGGTATTCCCGCTCCGGCTCACCGCCGGACATGGAGACCTCCGGGTTGCGGAATCGCATGGCGCTTTCCGTCAGGCGCGTTGGGCCGCAGTGAAACTCGGCGATTCCCGTGGCGGCGCGGATGGCCGCGAGGTTGTGCGCACGAATCCCGCCACATGCAATCACCGCGATTCGTCCGGCAGCCAGTTCGTGGAGCTGCCGCAGGACGTCCGCTCCGGCTTCGGCGGACGGTTTCCCTCCGCTGGTCAGCACGCGCGAAACTCCGCATTGGACGAGGCTCTCGAGGGCCTCGAACGGGTCGCGCACCATGTCGAAAGCGCGGTGGAACGTCACCGGAGCAGGGGATGCGGCCTCGACGAAGGCCCGGGTTCGTGTCTCGTCGACCTGGCCGTCGGGGGTGAGAAATCCACCGACGATGCCGTGCGCGCCCCCGGCGGCGAACCATGCCGCGTCCGTGAGCATCGATGCAAATTCGTCGTCCGAATACAGAAAGTCCCCCCCGCGCGGACGGATCATCACATGGACGGGAACGGTGGCGATCCGGAGCGCTTCACGCACCGTGCCGGGGCTTGGGGTGATGCCGCCCTCGGCAAGCGCTGCGCAGAGCTCGATACGGCCGGCTCCGGCGGTTTGAGCGGCGCGCAGCCCCTCCAACCCCTCCACGCAGACCTCAACGAGCGGATGCATCGAAATCGTTTTGGCGGAATCGCGGGCCGCGTCCACTCGAAACCGTCATAGATGCCAGGGAATGCGTTCCCCCACTGGACGCGGAACCCCGTTCGTGATTGTATGGGCGGTTCGATGAGTTCCGAAAGCCAAGGCGCAAAGCCGTTAGTTGCCAACGAGGCGATCAAGTCTCAGTCCAATTTCCTGCGTGGAGAGATCGCGAAGGACGTCGCCGACACGTCCACGGGCGGGATTTCCGAGAACAGCAACCAGCTTTGCAAGTTCCACGGACTCTACATGCAGGACGACCGCGACCTTCGCACGGAACTGAAGAAGGCCGGCAAGGAGAAGGCGTTCGCTTTCATGCTCCGCGTGCGCCTTCCCGGAGGCAAGGCGACCCCGCAGCAGTGGCTCGTGCTCGACAGCATTGCCGACGAGCTGGCGTCGCCGTCGCTCCGGCTTACCACGCGCCAGACGTTTCAGTTTCACGGGATCCTCAAGGGTAACGTGAAGCAGGTCATCCGGAGGATGCAGAGCGTGCTGCTGGATTCCATCGCCGCCTGCGGCGACGTGAACCGCAACGTGATGGCTCCGCCAAATCCCGAGCGTTCCCCCGTGCTCGAGCAGGTTTACCAGCACTCCCGTGCATGGAGCGAATATGCGCTCCCGAAGACGCGCGCGTATTACGAGGTCTGGCTCGACGAGGAACTCGTGGCCGGTGGCGAAGAGGAGCCGATGTATGGTCCGACCTACCTGCCCAGAAAGTTCAAAACCGGTTTTGCGATTCCGCCGCTGAACGACGTCGACATCTTCTCGCAGGATCTCGGCTACATCGCGATCGTCGAGAACGGCGAGCTCGTGGGATACAATGTCACCGTCGGCGGAGGCCAGGGAATGAACCATGGCAATGCCGCGACCTACCCGCGTCTAGCCGATGTGCTCGGCTTTATTCCGGCGGACAGGGTGAACGCCGTGGGTGAGGCCGTCCTTACGACGCAGCGCGACTATGGCGATCGCACGAACCGCCGCCATGCGCGCCTCAAATACACGATCGACGACCGAGGGGTGGAGTGGTTCAAGGGCGAGGTCGAGCGGCGCTCCGGCGTCACGTTCGAGCCCGCACGGCCCTTTGAGTTCACCACGATCGAAGATCCGCACGGATGGCACGAGTGCGCCGATGGCACGTGGTTTTACGGCCTGCACATCCTGAGCGGGCGGATCAAGGACGTCCCCGGCTGGCCGATGAAGACGGCCCTTCGTGAGATCGCGGAGATTCACACCGGCGATTTCCGGCTTACGCCGTCGCAGAATCTGACGATTTCCGGGGTCACGCCCGAGCAGAAGCCGAAGATCGACGAGATCCTCGCCCGTCACGGACTCTCCGCGGAAAACAACCGCTCGCGTCTGCGCCTGAATGCGCTTTCGTGCGTGGCGTTGCCCACCTGCGGCCTCGCGCTGGCAGAGAGTGAGCGCGCCCTGCCGGATCTCCTTTCGAAATTCGAAACCGTGCTCGAGGAGGCGGGACTCAAGGATGACGCGATCAGCCTGCGCATCACGGGCTGCCCGAATGGCTGCGCCCGCCCGTATCTGGCGGAGATCGGCTTCGTCGGCCGTGCGCCGGGCAAATATGCCCTTTTCCTCGGCGCGAAATACAACGGCACGCGCCTGAACCGGCTCGTCTCGCCGAGCATCACGCTGGATGACGGCGTGGAGCTGCTCAAGCCGATCATCAAGCGCTACGCGCTCGAGAGGAAGGAAGGCGAGGAATTCGGCGATTTCTGCGACCGGGTGATCCTTCCTGCCGATGCCACGCTCCACAGCGTGGGAACGGTGGAGTCCCCGGCGGAACCGGTTTCAGCGAATTGACGGGATCGGGAAAAACCGGGGAGTTTTGCTCGTGGACAACGGCAAAAATTTCCCGCAATTAGAGAAGCGAAGATGACCACGACCGCCGCAGCGCCCAAAACGGAAGTTCCCATGCTCAATGTCCAGGTGGACGGTGTGTGGAAGCAGTTTCCGAAGGGCACCCGGCTCATCGAAGCGTGCATGCAGAGCGGGCAGTTTGTCCCGCACTACTGCTACCATCCGAAGCTCAGCTCGCCGGGCAACTGCCGCATGTGCCTCGTGGAGCTTGGCATGCCGAAGATGACGCCGGACCGCAAGCCGGTGCTCGGAGAGGATGGCCGCCCGGAGATCGCATGGAGCCCGCGTCCGGCGATTTCCTGCGCCACCGAAGTCAGCGAGGGCATGGCGGTGCGCACCGCTTCGCCGCTCGTCGAGGAATGCCGCAAGGGCGTGATGGAGTTTCTCCTCATCAACCATCCGCTCGACTGTCCGATCTGCGACCAGGCGGGAGAGTGCCGGCTGCAGGAGTTTTCCGTGGAATACGGCAAGGGCGACTCCCGTTTCATCGAGGAAAAGGTCAAGAAGCCCAAGCGCGTCGACATCGGAAAGAACATCGTTCTCGACGACGAGCGCTGCATCATGTGCTCGCGTTGCATCCGGTTCATGAAGGAGATCGCGAACGACGATGTGCTCGGCTTCGTGAATCGCGGCAGCCACACGACGCTCACCGTCTATCCCGGCAAGCGGCTGGACAACAATTACTCGCTGAACACCGCGGACATCTGCCCGGTGGGCGCGCTCACGAGCAAGGATTTCCGGTTCAAGATGCGCGTCTGGTTCCTCAAGGAAACCAAGTCGATCGACGTGAACTGCGGCAACGGCACGAACATCGTGATCGGATCCCGCGAGAACATCGTCTACCGGATCACTCCGCGGGAGAACGACTTCGTGAACTCCTGCTGGATGCCCGACAGCCATCGGCTGAACATCCATTATCTCCACGACGACCGCCGCTTGAAGGAGCCGGTTGTGAAGGGGGAGGATGCGCCGGCGAAATGGTCCGACGCCATCGCCGCCGCCGCCCGCCAGCTCAAGGCGCAGGAACCCTCGCGGATCGCGATGATCGCGAGCGGACGGATGACAAACGAGGAGCTGTTTCTTGCGAAGCGCCTTGCCGCAGCCATCGGCGTCGAGCAATTCGACATCCTGCCGCGTCCGCAGGAAGGTGACGGATTTCTCATTTCCGAGGATGGCAACCCGAACACGACCGGCGCGAAGTTGCTTGGCCTTACCAGTTCGCATCCCGGTGCGAAACTTCAGGAGATCGCGCGCGGAGTCGCAAGTGGCGCAATCAAGGCGCTCATCTGCCTCGGCGAAGATGCGACGAAGATCGGAATCATCGAGAGCGACCTGCAGAAGCTGGCCTCGCTGATTGTGATGGACATTCTTCCGAACCGCACAACGCCGCATGCGACGGTTCTGTTGCCGGCCAGTGCCTTCGCGGAGAAACGCGGCACGATGATCAACCTCGGCGGCCGCATCCAGCGACTGAACCGCGCGGTCAGCGCACCGGGTCAGGCCCGGGACGATTGGGAGATTCTCCGCGACCTCATTCAGGCGGTCGGTGGAGCGAACGGCGTGTATTCGATCGAGGAGGTGTTCAAGGCGATGGCCGCCGAAACGCCGGCGCTCGAAGGACTGTCGATCGCGAAGATTGGCGACCTAGGCGTGCAACTCGAGATTCCCGAGGTCGCGACGCCGCGCGAGGTTCCGACACGCGTGACAGGCCGGAGCTGATCCGGTTCTCGTGATTTTCCGGACGAAAGTCCGGCGGGTCAGGCCGCCCTGCCGAGGGAGCGTCGGCGAACGCTCCCGGGAGTGACCGAGAAGACGTTCTTGAACGCCCGCGTGAAGTGACTCTGGTCCTGGAAACCGACCATGTGACACACCTCGGCGACGGAAAGGCCTTCGCGCGTCCGGAGGAGCGTTTCCGCCTGCTTCAACCGGCGTGCGGTGACGTATCTCCACGGAGAGACCCCGGTCGAACTGCGAAACGCCCGCGCGAAGTGAAACCGGCTGCATCCTGCCGCGGCGGCCATGTCCTCCAGCGTGAAGTTTTCCACGAGGTGGTCGTCGATGAACGTCAGCGTGCGCCGCAGCGCCGACGGGGATAGCCGCTCCTTGCGGGTTTCCGACGACTGCCGTTCACCGTGTGAAAGGAGGCGGACCGCCAGCAACTGGGTCGCGCTGGTGGCAACCGATTCCGGGAGTTCCTGATCACGCGCCATGAGGTCGCGCACCATGCCGGTGATGTTCCGGATCGCTGGATCCGTGATTCTTTCCGCGCCGGACCGCGGAAGATTCGGGACGCCGAGGTTGCGCGAGGTGGCGTTGAGGACTGATTCGTCAAGCGATACGGCCAGCACTTCCGCGGGACCGATCCAGGTGACTTCGGCGGTGGCCCTGCGATCGGCCACCAGTGCCGCCCCGGGCGGCAGAATCGCCTGTTCCGTCCTCCGATTCGGACGACGGATCTGCACGGCCATGCTGTCGGCTGCAAAGGAAACGCAGACCCGCAGGCCGGATGCGGGCGGCAGGGAAAAGCACCCGTCGCTGCCCGATGCAAAGGTGAAATTCCCGGAGGTTCGCTGGGTGAGAGTCGTCATGGCAGGGGAATCAAGGGGGCGGACCAATCGGTCACTTTCAAAGTCGCGACATTTCGCCCTCAAACCCGCCAAAAATTTGTTTCCCGATCGAATATCGAAGAGAAAACAGAAGCGGAGGACTCCTTTGGGTCCCTCGAATTCCGGGAGGGGGACTCGCTTTCGCGCAGACCCTCAGCGGACGAAACTACAGGTTTCGGATCTCCCGATAGAGCCAGGCCCGGGCGTAGGCCCAGTGCCGCTCGACGGTCCGTTCACCGAGTCCCATGGCGTCGGCCACCTCGCGGTTCGACAGACCGCCAAAAAACTTGAGGATCACGACCTGGGCGCGAACGGGGTCCTCCTCCTCGAGGCGGGTCACCGCCTCGTGAATGAGGAGCATCTGGTCGTCCTCGGAGATATCGACCTCTCGCGCGGCCTCAATTGGCACGCGGGTGAGGTCTTTGCCGCGCTTTTGCCGGGCCTGGCGTCGCGCGCGATCGATCAGCACCCGTCGCATGGATTCCGCGACGGCGGCGAACATGTTCGAACTGGTCCTGCGCCACGCGTCCGAGCGTTCGCCGGAAAGACGGATCCATGCTTCATGCACGAGCGCGGTTGGCTGCAGGGTGTTGTTGCCGCGTTCCATTGCCATGCGGGACGCGGCGAGCCTGCGCAACTGCGGGTAGAGTTCGGCGATCTGCGTCTCGGAATTCATCATCGTTTCACGACAGCTTCGGCATGGGGGGAGGGGAGATCGGCGACCCGCGGCAGCAGCAGCCTGGCCTCGGAAAAAAGGAGTCTTGCGATCACCCAGGTATACCACTCGCCGGCAAGGGATGGCTTGCTGTCGAAGGTGGTCTCGCGACCCTCCGCGATTTGTGAGCGAGCCTCCCGCAGTTCCCGTTCCGCGGCGGTCCGGTCCCCGAGTTGCAGGCAGGCGATCGCCTTGAGACAACGCGTGGCGGCGAGACGGGCGTCTCCGGATTTGTCGTTCGTGCTCGACGGATACGACAGGCACTTTTCCGCCCATTTCAGGCTCTCCTCCGGCTGGTCGAGTCTGTGGTAGTAGAGCGCCATTGCGAAGGCTTCCCAATCGGGATAGGGCCGGTTGGCGGGGTCGGGGAGACCATGCTCGCAGACGTGTGCGACATCCACGAGCCGCTCCATCACCCAGGGATCCGCCGGAGTGAGGAGGCAGGCCTGGAGGAGGTGTTCCGCCTGATGCGACGTGGTCGCCGGCAGGTAAAGCTCGAGCATTTCATGGCGAAAATCGTTGTAGGCCGGGATGTCACCGTGCGCCAGCAGGGCCGAGGAAATGGCGATGACTTCACATCCCTCCACGATGTCGGTGGGGGGATCGAGGCGGTTGGCCTGATTCAGCAACGTGTAATACTGAACCGCGCGCTCCCAGCGTTCGTAGAATGCATTCCAGTTTCCGAGCGCCCGGAACACCCCGGCAGCCTCGCGCGACGGTTCGATCGTCATCAGCGTATTCTGCTGGAGCAATGCGTCGGCCTCCTCGATCCGTCCTTCGCTCAAGAGCACCGCCGCCTGCGAGACGTTCGCCCGTGCCTGCGCCTGCTGGCGGAGTTTTGATTCCACCGATCGAGCGGTCTCGGCCTCGACACGGAGGCGGTTTTGCTCGGCGCGGGCTTCGCGCTCGCGCACATAGAGCCAGGTGGACACGCCCATTCCGGCGATCAGCGAAAGAGCGACGGCGGAGCCCAGCACGCAGACCGCGCGGTTGCGGCGGGTGAACTTTCCCAAAAGGTAAAGGCGTCCCGGCGGTCGTGCGAGCACCGGCTGATCTGCGAGAAAGCGGGCGAGATCCGCAGCGAGGGCGTTGACGGTTTGGTAGCGCTGGTTGCGATCCTTCGACATCGCCTTTGCTGCGATGCCGTCGAGGTCGCCGCGGAGGCGGGAGATCAACCGGTCCGGGTCCGTGCTCCGTGCCGTGGCCACGGCTTCGCGTTCGGTGGGGGGGAGCGCCGCGACCATGCGGGAAAGCAGAGGAGGGTCGTCCTCGAGAAGGATGCGGCGCATTTCCGAAATACCCGCGTGCGACAGGGCGTCGTTGTCGAACGGGGCGCGTCCTCCCAACAGTTCGTAAAGCAGCGCGCCGAGGCTGTAGACATCGGTGCGTGTGTCCACGTCGATGCCACTCATGTCGATCTGCTCCGGACTCATGTAGGGCGGGGTGCCGAGAAGCTGATCGGCAATGGTGCGGGGGCCGCGAAGCGCCGCATCGCGGCGGTCGGCCGCCTTGGCAATGCCGAAGTCGATGACCTTCGGCGAGGGTTCCGAATCCGTGCGGCCTACCAGCACGTTGGAGGGTTTGATGTCGCGATGGATCACCCCCTTCTGGTGGGCGTGCTGAATGGCGTGGCAGACCTGGATGAAGAGCCGGATGCGCGCCTCGATATCAAGCCGCTCGCGGTCGCAAAACGTCGTGATCCTCTCGCCGGTGACCCGTTCCATCACGAAGTAGGGCCGGCCAGTCGCGGTCGCGCCCGCATCGTAAACCCGCGCGATGTTGGGATGGTCCATCATCGCCAGCGCCTGCCGTTCCGCCTCGAACCGCGCGATCACGCGCTCGGTATCCATTCCGAGACGGATGATCTTGAGCGCGACCGTCCGTCGCACGGGGCGTTCCTGTTCCGCCTCGTAAACAACGCCGCAGCCGCCCTCCCCGATGCGTGAGACAAGACGGTAGGAGCCGATCCATGTTCCGACCTCCTCGGTGGTCGGAGGTTCCGCGCCGGTGGCGTTCGCTGGAAGTTCCGCGAGGATCTCGTCCGCGAGCGTGCTCCGCCGCTGGCTTGCCTCGAGGAAAAAGACGGCGGACTCGCCCGACACCTCGAGCAGCTCCGTCATTCGCGCCAGTCCCGCCGGGTCATCCCGGAAATAGCGTTCCAGGAACATGCGGCGCGCCTCGGGTTCCAGCATGAGCGCTGTTTCGAAGACCGCACCGTCGACATCCATCGACGCCGGCAGGGGAGACTCTGGAGGTGAAGCCATTGGGGGACAGGATTCGACGGGAGGGATGCCTACCCGTCGCGCCAAAAAGTAATTCACCGCCGGAACATCTTCCAGTCCGGATACGAAGTTGCTCCAGGCAATGGGTCGGCCAGTGCCTGGGGCGTTGCGTGCGATCTATTGGCCCTGCGGAGGACCGTAGACGGCGATCTCCGAAAGACCGGCGTTTTCCGTGCCGGGCTTCACGGCCCTCACCTCGAAGACGAGGGAGGTGACCGTCTTTGGCGGAAACGCGATGGAAAAAGGTTCGCTGCCACTGTCAGGCAACGGACCCACCTCGACGACGCTCCCGTCGCTGAAGCGGATCGTCGCGGCGGTGACCTGGTCGACGAGGTTCGGTCGATCGAACAACGCGATCCGGTTCACGGTCTGCGGCTCATCCCAGCTCAGCTCCAGCTGCGCTCCCTCGGTCTCCTTGTCCGCCGCCCATTCCTGCGAGCGATCCCCGGGATATCCGCCGATATGCCCGTCTGTGGCACCCTCGGGGGAGTATCCGTTCTCCGTCGAACTGGCGGAAACCCTCGCAGTGGACGCGAGATTCCCGGCCATTCTCACGCCGCCCGAATCGACGGCGTAGTCCCTGCCGGCCACGCGAAACTCCACACGGCCGTAGCGGCCGGCATCCATGAGCAGGGGTTTCCTGCCAAGCTCGACGACGTCCGTCTTCTCGATCCAGGAACCGGAGTCATTCTCCTCGATGACCCGCTTCACGGATCCTCCGTCGATGAGCCCGGGTGCCGCGATGAAAGCGAGCTGGTTTTTCTCTCCGTAAAAGGTCGGTGACTCGTGATACGGCATCAGCCCGACGCCTGCGAGCGCGAGCAGGGCGGCCTTTGACTCCGTAGTGAGATCCTTCGAAGCGAGAAGCGTTTCGAGGGACTTCGAGCCCGCGTCGTTACCGAGGATGCCTTTCGCCCGACGAGTCTGTGCGGCGTTGGAAAATTTCGCTGCGTCGGCCTCCGGGGCGATGGCTTCCACAACGACGGGAGTGCGGATGTTCGTCGCCGGCACGAGGATTCGATTCATGCCGAGGTTCGCGTTGTAAACGGCCTTTGCGGGCTGGCCATTGACCGTCACCTCGGTGGCTGCGACCGTGTTTGGGAGCTCGATCTCGTAGCTGCGCTGCGCAGGCTGACCCGTGTAGTTGCCCTTTGTGGGATCGATCCGAACCGAGACGCGATCGCCATCCCGTCGGTAGCTCAGTCGTGTTGTCGCGGATTTTCCCTCCAGATACTCGCGGGATTGACCGTCATCCTCATACAGCGTCGAGGAGCCCTCCACCCCGTCTGCGCCCGGGTAGCAGCGCACGCGCAGCGTCTTCAAGACCGTCGTTGCCGGCCGCTCGCTGTAGGGCTGGAGAGGAATCGGGACGCCGCCCCGAGCGTAGAGCGGGAATTCGTCGATGTCCGCGGAGACGATTCGCGTCTGGTCTCCGTCGAATTTTTCGCCGGTGAAGAAGTTATACCACGTCGCGCCGGGCGGGAACCAGACGGTCTGGCGTCCGATCCTCCCCGGTCCCACCCCGGGCATCGTGATCGGCGCCACGAGAAGGTTGTCGCCAAAGAGGAACTCCTGGCCGTTGACGTAGGCGGGCTCGAGTTCCGGATATTCCAGGTAAAGCGGACGATTCAGGGACACGCCGGTCGAATACGTCTGCCACGCGCTGCTGTAGACATACGGGAGAATCTGCGCTCGCAGATGGAATGCATGGCGCATCGCGTCCGTTGCCCATTTCGGATGAAGCCATGGCCGGCGGTCGAGGTGCTCGTCCCTGGTGGAATGCGATCGCAGGGCGGTCGACAGGGCGCCAAACTGTGTCCAGCGCACGTAGGATTCGTCGTTGCGGGGTCCCTGGTGCCCGCCAATGTCGTGCGACCAGTAGTAGCAGCCGACGTTGCCTGCCGTGGAGGTGAAGGGCACTTCAAACGCCAGCATCGGCCAGCCGGTGTCCGCATCGCCGGAAAACTGGATCACGTGCCGGTGGTCGCCCCAGCCCGCCCAGCGGCTGAAGGAAAGACCACGTGCTCCGTTCGCCATCGAGTTGTCGAAAAGAATCCGGTTCAGCCAGAAAAGGTTCGTCAGGTCCGGAATCGATGGGGTGAAGGGATGCTGCTGCCAGTCGAGCCACCAGAAATCCACACCGTCCTGCTGCAAGGGCCGCAGCACCTCCTTTTCCCAGGCTTCGACATACTGCTGACTGCCGGGATCGAACGGGAGGGTCTCGCCGCTGGATGGATCATTCCCCATGGCACGCATGAAATCCGCGTAGCGATCCTCGTGCTTCGCGACGCCGTCCGCAGGGTGGAGATTCAGGGTGACGTGAAGCCCCTGCTCGTGAAACCAGCGCAGCAGGCTCTTTGGATCCGGGATCAGCTCCTTGTTCCATGACCAGCCGGTCCAGCCCTCGCGGTGCCAGTCCATGTCCATTACGATGACATCCAGTGGAAACTGGTTTTCGTGATACTCGCGGACGATGCCGCGGTATTCGTCGGACGTGAATGGCCAGTAGCGCGAGAACCAGATTCCCAGCGCGTAGCGGCGGGGGAGGGGGGCACGTCCCCCGATGGTGATGAGTGATTGCAGTGCGGCCTTGTAATCGTCTCCGTAGCCGAAGAGATACCAGTCCGTGCCGGCATCGGCGGGTCGCGACTCCACCCAGGTGTCGGTGAAGAGTGGAGTCCGGGAGTCGTCGAGCAGATACCAGCCGTCCTTGGAGAGCAGTCCCTCGCCGAGGTCCACCGGCCCGCGGATCATGTCGAGGGTCCGGATGGTGCCGCCGAGGTTGCCGGGGTTTGGTGCCCCGGGAACCCACCGGACGGTCTGATCGCCTTTGCGGATTTCCGCGGAAAGGTTCGATGCGCTCAATGGCTGGCCGTCCGGCTTGTAAACGAGGCGGATCGCACCCGTGTCGATGGTGAGCGTTCCGTCGGTTTTCTCGAGCGAGAAGTCCTGCAAAAGTGCGTCCCGTTCGACGGCGAACAGTGATCGTGCGTCGATGAAACGGCCTCCGGGCGCGTGCTCGATGCGAATGCAATGCGGCGTGATGACCGAGAATCGCACATCGCCCTCGACCACGGGATTCGTAACCGCGCCGAGCCAACTAGCACTCTCCAGAACAAGGGCCAACGTGATTGCCAAACGTCTCATAACCTCCGAAAAACATTCCGCGGCGACGGGTGACGTCCCGGCGCCGCGGTCTTTGATTCCCCCGAATTGGAAATTGCCTACCGTCGGCGGCGCATTCCCCAGCCGACCGCACCGAGTCCGGCGATCACCAGCACAATCGTGGATGGCTCCGGCACCACCGATGTCACCTGGAGAATGCCCTCACCCGTGAAGACGGCGCTCTTGTGGTCCGCGGTGGATGTCAGCGATCCCCATGTTCCAACCTCCATCGCCTCTCCATTGATGATCAGGCCATTCACCGTGTCGGTGCCGGTGAAGTCCAGGTTGAAGATGGCTCCGCCTGCGATGAGCACGTTTGCGTCGTCACTCAGGAATCCGGACGTGATGCTCAGGGTGCCGGTTTCCACGGTCGTATCGCCGAGATAGACGTTCTCCCCGGTGAGTGTGAGCGTGCCGAGCCCGGCCTTGATCAAGCCGCCGTCACCGACGAGTGCCAGCGAGATCTCGACGTCGAAGTTGTTCGTGTCAATTCTCACGCCGCCGGCGTCGATCACGACCTCGCCCGTCTGGAAGTTCGCGATGAAGTCGATGCTGGAGGCTCCGGCACGCAGGGTGCCGCCATTGAAACGCACGCTTCCCGTGCCGACTCCGGTGTCATCTCCTTTTTGCAGGCCATTCGTTGTGAGGACTCCATCGTTGAGCTCGAGGCGACCCTGCGAGCCGTTGCCCCGCGCGATGATCACCGTGCCGGAGGTCTGGCTCGAACCGCCGGAAATGGTGAGCGTGCCGTTGCCACCGTTGTTGAGGCCGACCCAGATGTCGCTGTTCGAGACGATCGAGGCGTTGCCCGAGACGGTCATGGTGCCGGTGGTGCCATCACCGACGATCAGGTTGCCGCCGCCGTTTTTGATGAGAATGGCATCGCCGGACATCGTCACAGTTCCAGTGCCGCCCTCGCGCCCAATGGACATCCAGCTGCTCGCGGTGATCGTTCCGCCTGAGGCTTCGACAATGCCCGTATTGCCGGTGCCATTGCCGATCTGGAATTCCCCGCCGACCGATACCGTCGCGGAGTCCTGCACGGTAAGCCTGGCTTCGCTGCCTCCCATGGTGAGGTTGCCGCCGAGCGTGAGCGAGGCATTGTCTTTGACCGTCCAGTAGGCCGTGCCGCCTTCGGCGATATTGCCGTATGTGGCCACTTTGAACTCGCTGCTTCCCGTGAGATTGACGGTTGCGCTTCCGCCTGCGCGACCGGAGGTCATGCTGCTGTTCACGGTGATCGTCGAAGTGTCGCTCATGTTGAGCGTTCCCGTGCTGCCTGCGCCGTTGCCCACCCAGAAATCGTAGGCGTTGCCTCCCTCCGCGGTGGCCAGGGTGCTGTTTCCAGACATGTTCAGCGTGCCGTGGACATCGCTGGAATCTCCTCCGGGAAGGTTGTAGCCGCCGATGCGGACGCGTCCGGTGAGAATCCCCGTTCCTGCGGTGGTGAGCGTTCCCATTTGCCCCGGAGTCCCGCCAACCTGCAGGTCGCCGGTGGTCTGCCAGCTCGAGGAGGAAATGCCGGTTTGAATGACAGAGTCCTGCTTGGATTCCATGACGCCATCGAGGATTCGAAGCGTGTTGACGCCGGCGAATTCCTCTTCGAGCAACTCCGCCGTGCCACCGTTGGCGATGATGGCATTGTCCTCACTCGATGGGACGGTGTCTGTATCCCAGTTTGTGGCATCCAGGAAGAGACCGCTTGCCGCGTTATCCCAGGAGATATCGGCGGCGAGGCTCGACGCCAGGGGAAGCGAGAGGCTCGCAGGAATCACGAATGCGGTGGTCAAAAGCAGAGGCTTGTATGACATGGCGGGGGTTTGAATTGAGGTTTGGCGGGAGAACACCTTCCGGTTCTTCCGCAAGGTATCACGACACCTTAGGGGGCGTCCGGGGATCCGTCTTTGCGTGGCTTGCGAATTTCGACGCCGCGGATTCACAGCCGTCGATGGCTCATGCGGCCGTTGAGCGGGCCGAAATGACTTTTCAACGGAGCCTGCGGCAGGATGCCGGAGCTCTGGTGCCCGCGGTGTAAGGGATCCCGCGCGCACAAAAAAAGAGGCGCGGCATCCCCAATTGTGCCGCGCCTCGAAGGTGCGGTGACCTCCTCACCGCACGGTGCTGAATGGAACTCTAGGCGGCTCGTTTCCGCCGGGTGGTGATGGCGAGACCGAGCATCACAAGGACGCCGATCGCGTAGTGAGCCGGTTCCGGAACGGCCACGAGGAGCAGTCCGTCACCTGTGAAGAGTGCCGACTCAAACTGCGCTCCGGACCCGATGGCTCCCCATGTGCCGGCGCTCTGGGCGACGCCGTTGATGAAGAGACGGTCGATGGTATCCGTTCCCACGAAGTTCAGGTCGAAGACGCCGGAACCGGAGATCCACACGCTGGATGCGTCGGACAGGAATGCCGTGCTGATCGACAGGGTTCCTCCGGCGATCGTGGTGTCGCCGAGATAGGAGACGTTGATCGATGCGAACGTCAGAGTGCCCGCGCCGAGTTTCGTCACACCGCCGGTTCCCGAAAGCCCCTGAAGGATGGAGACCGAGTGGCCGTTCGTGTCAAAGACCAGCCCGCCGTCCTGGATGTGCAGATCGGCGTCTTCGAAACCTGCAAGGAAGTTCCCGCTCGCTGCTCCTGCGCGAAGGGTTCCTCCGTCGAAGTTGATCGTGCCGCCGCCGTCGACCTTGGAGACCGAGTTCGCCGTGAGGGTGCCCCCGTTCAGGTTCAGCACGCCGGTGCCGGAGGCATTGACACCCAGGCGCACGGTGGTGGCGGTGTAGTTTGCGGTTCCGCTGATGGTCAGTGTCGCCATTCCCGAGCGTCCGACCTGCAGATCCGCAAAGTTTCCGGTGCCACCGGAGGCACTCCAGGCGGTGACATTGCCGGCGTTCTCCGCAAGCTGTGTTTCGGAAATGGTATTCGTGATGGTTCCGCCGGTGTGGTTGATCGTGGCGACTTTGTCCGCCGTGCCATTCGTGACGAAGTTACTTGATGTTCCGTTTTTGGTGAGGGATCCCCCGGACACGTTGAGTGTGCCCTTTGCGCCATCACGTCCCACAGCGACCCAGCTTCCCGACGTGATGGTGCCGCCGGAAAGATTCACGGTGCCATCGGAGGAGCCGCCGTTTCCCACCCAGAACTCCCCGCCGGATGAAACCTTCCCACCGGTGACAGTCAGTGTTGCGTTCCCGCCCTGACCGACGCTCAGGTTGCCGCCGGCTGAAAACTTTGCGTTGTCCTTGACCGTAATGCTTCCGGTGCCGCCTTGTGCGATATTGGCCTGACCGCCAATCTCCAGCGAGGCATTGTCTTCGACCGTCCAGGTTGCGGAGCCACCTTCGCTGAATGCGAAGCCGGTTTCGATCTTGAACTTGCTTGTTCCTGATTGAGTCGCCGTGGCCGAGGCTCCATTGCGGCCTGCGGTGCCGGAGTTTCGCACGTCGATCTGCGAGTCACCGCTCATGGTGAGATTCGCGGTTCCACCCGGTCCGCTTCCGAGCCAGAAATCGTATCCACTCGCGGTGGTCAACGTGCCGCCGGTCATGGTGAGGCTGCCGTGGACGGCGGAGGAGTCGCTGCCGTTGTTGTATCCGCCGATTCGGACGCGACCGGTGTTGATTGTCGAGGCACCACTGACCGTCATCGATCCCGGCAAGCCAGGACTTCCGACCTGAAGGTCGCCCGTCGTCTGCCAGCTGCTCGAGGTGATACCCGTGTTGAGAGTCGCGTTGTCCTGCGTGAATGCGCCGTTGTTGATCCGGAGCTGTCGGACGGATGCGGATTCGCCAGTCGTTAGCTCGGCGGTGCCACCGTTGGCGATGATGGCATTGTCACCGGAACCGGGGACACCCGTGGGGGTCCAGTTCGTGCCGGTGGTGAAGGCGCCGGTGGCTGGGTTGTTCCAAGTGACGTCGGCGGCGAGCGACGCGGCGATGGGCAGAAAAAGTCCCGCCGGAATGAACAGTCGCGCACTCAGGAGCGAGGTTTTTGAAGACATAGGTTGATGTCAGGGGAATGAGGTGGGGTTGACCCGGACGTCCTTGGGGGAATCCGGCGTTTCCCTCATGTGTATGAAAACGAGTGGATGCCGTCTTTGCGTAGCTTGCTTACGTTTGGCGTGGATTGCGAAAATCTGCAGCCCACTTCAAAAAGGGTGGCCAAAACCATTGCATTTTGGCGGTGGATTCTGATCGTCGCTGGGCTTCATAGTTGCGACGCCGAATGAGGAATCCTCCCCCGTTTCTCCAGTTGCGTGTCTGCCGGGCAAAGTCGCTGACGCATGCCTTTGCGGATTCGACGACCGGAGTCCGAATGCCGTCACCCGGCGGTTCCGGCAGCGGACGTCTGCAGATCAACGACTGATCCCATGCGCATCCAGAAAATCATCGTCCTCGGCGGCGGCAGTGCCGGATTGATCGCCGCAATCACCCTCAAGCGAATGCTCCCCATGCTGGACGTGCGGGTGATCCGCAGCAAGGAGATCGGCGTGATCGGTGTGGGCGAGGGAACCACCCCCGGCTTCCTCACACACTTTCACGATTGTTTGCGCATTACCCACCGCGAGTTTCACGAGCGGGCAAACCCGACGTGGAAGCTCGGATTGCGCATGCTGTGGGGACCGCGGAAGGAGTTTCACTATACCTTCGCTCCGGGGCTCACCGCCTTTACGCCGGGCCTTCCGCGGAACAACGCCTACTTTTGCGAGGTGGACTTCACCGACGCGAATCCCGATTCGGCGTTGATGAAGCGGAACCGGATCTTCCCGCGCGATGCGAACGGTCAGCCGGACATCGCCTTCCGCGATCTGGCCTACCACATCGAGAATGTGAGCCTTGTCGGGTATCTCGAGTGGCGTGCGGAGGCGGACGGTGTCACGCTCGAGGACGCGAAGGTCGTCGAGGTCGGGCGCGACGAGGATCGCGTGACGCATCTCACGCTCGAGGATGGCCGCCAGGCGGAGGGCGATTTCTACGTCGATGCCTCCGGCTTCCGCTCGCAACTCCTTGGGCGGACCATGGAGGAACCGTTCGTCGATTTTTCGGACACGCTTTTTTGTGATCGCGCAGTTGCCGGCCCCCGGGAACGGGAGCCCGACGAGCCCATCCGCCCCTACACGACCGTCGAGACGATGGACCACGGATGGTGCTGGAGGATCGACCACGAGAACCACGTCAATCGCGGCTACGTCTACTCGTCGGCATTTGTTTCCGACGACGAAGCGGAGGCGGAATTCCGCCGCAAAAACCCCGCGATCGAGTCCACGCGACGGATTGTGTTCCGCTCCGGCACCTACCGCCGGACGTGGGTGGGAAATGTTTGTGCCATCGGAAACGCCGCCGGTTTTGTCGAGCCGCTCGAGGCCACCGCGCTGGGCGTGTTGTGCGCGCACTCGAAGAATCTCGCGGTGTGCCTGTGGGAATCCGCACTCGATCCCTCACCGACCGTGATGAAGATCTACAACGATTTTGCGCGCACGGAGTGGTGCGACATCCGCGACTTCCTAGCGGTGCACTACCGGTTCAACACGCTGCTCGACACGCCGTTCTGGAAGCATTGCCGGGAGAACACGCCGTTGCATTCCGCGGAGCCGTTGCTGGAGTTTTATCGCGAGAATGGTCCGAGTCCGCTCGCAAACAACACGATCTTCAAAGGCCTGCATCAGTTCGGTCTCGAGGGCTACTACTCGATGTTCCTCGGGATGAAGGTGCCGCACGATCGCAAATACTCCGCGACACCGGATGAGCGGATTCGCTGGGACAAGGTAAAGGCCGAATGGGTCGCCCGCGCCCGGAACGCCCTCACGGTGCGTGAAGGGCTCGACATCCTGCGCCAGCCTAATGTTCGCTGGGAGTGAAGCTCCCGGTGCCGGGAATTACGGCCGGAACACGCGCGTCTGGCCCGTGTAGGGATTCACGCGGATGGTGTAGAAATTTTTCGGGAATCCATCATCCGCCCCGGATGGTCCGCGGTTCATCAATGTGACAAACCAGCCGCCGGACTTGGTGGGATCCAGGTCCGTCGAGCCATCGGGCAGGAATCGAAATCCCACATAGCTCGCATTCTGGCCGGATACCGTGTCCGATCCCATGTCACGCGAGTCGGCGATCAGCGTGCTGTAGGTCGCCGAGTCGGAGATCATCACGTTTTCGTGCAGGCGGTTCAGCTTCGTAATGGGCTTGAACGTGCCGTCTTCGTTCTGCGCCATGATCTGCACCGCGCAAAATTCCTCTTCGGTGTTGGGCGGGACGCCGGGCATTTTGTAGAACCGCACGACGACGGGCTGGTTTCGCGCGACGGCGGCCTGTCGTGCCGATGAGATCAGATCTCCGACCATCTGGCCCGATTGCGCCAGCGTCGAGCCTCGCAGCGCCTGATCGGCGGTGGGCACCAGAAAGCCGAGAATGATCGAAACGATGAGCACCACCAGGAGGAGCTCAACCAATGAAAAAGCCGGGGATCCGGAACGTCGGATCATGGTTTGAACTCCTTCGAACTGATCGTGCGATATTTGTAGTAGCGGTTGAGCCGGTTGCTGGGATCGTCCAGAGAGACGCTGGCGAAGTCCACGTTGGCGCTGTTGACCGCGTTTGGATCGAGATAGCGCTCCACCTGGAACGAGCCGCGGAATTCGCCGGTCACGAGGTCCGTGGTGCCCGACCCGGACGGATCGACGAAGGCACCGGGCGGGGTGTTCGGGCTCTTCTTGAGAGCCTGCACACGGACATGCACCGTGTAGCTGTTGGATTTGGTGGTCAGGCGGGGGTAGATGCGGCCGTAGGGTTCCTCGCGGAGATTGTCACCCGTGGCGAGGAATCGATCCCACCACCGGGCGACGGCGTTTCCAATGAAGTCGATTTCGTCGGTTCCGCTGCCGAAGGTTGGGGCGTTCGCGCCCGCAGGATAGGTGAGCGAGTAACCCGGTGTGCGGAGTTGCTGGGGCACGAGAAACAGGTCGCAAATCTCACTGGCCGAGCGGAACAGGTCGCCCTTGTTGAAACGCGCCTCGAACTGCCTGAGGGTTCCGGTCGACTCGTCGAGATTGATGCCGTAGCGGATCTGGGTCGTCCACCCCTGGCGGTCGTTGATGCCTGCGGATTTGTAGGCATTGTCGTCGTTGGGTTCCGTGGGTGCGCCGGTGGGAATCGCCGTGAGACGCTCGTTCTTCAAAACACCGCGGATCGCCGTGCTCCGATGGATGTAGGTAAAGGGAGCGATCTGGTAATTCATGTTCACCTTGCCCGCCGTCGACATCGGCTCACTGATCGGGTAGCCCTCGACGATCGGCATTGTGAAAAGGTCGAGGAATGCGTGGTCCGGCGGCTCGCTATACGGAGGATAGGGGTTTTTGCCGTCGCTTGATCGTCCGAAGCCGGGATGTGCGAGCGTCGACGCATGCGAGGTGCTCTGGACATTTCCCGTAGTCTGCGCGGCGGGATTCGGACAGAACAGCAGCGTTCTCCACGGTTGCATGTCGTCCGGGGAGTTCGGAGCCACCATCGTGGCCAGAGACCCGAACGAAACGGCCGACGCGATTTGCCGGTTCGGTGAGAAGGTGGCTCCCGTTTCATTGCCCCAATCGCCTCTGCCGAAGTATCCGCCGACAATGACGCGCCCGTCTCCGACAGCCAGCTCGTAGCTGCCGGTTGCGGTGTTGGAATTTCCCTGATCGGGGTAGTTGATGTAGGGGCCGTCGGAGGTCGTTCCCAGGCCGGTGTCCCAATCCCCGTAGCCGAGAATCTGCCCGCTCTTGGTCCGGATGTATGCGCCGTCGAGTCCGTAGGGGACGGAGGGAACGGCATCACGTTGGAGGATGCCGGTGAGCATCGAGATCAGGGAACCACCGGTCATCATGGTTCCCTTCCGACCGGTTCCCGGACTGTGGTTGTATTCCCCCTCGTTGGTCTGCGTGGCGTAGGCCCCGAACTGCCCGCGGAAAACGAGCTCGTCGCTGCGAAGGCTCTCCGCAAATCGCTGGTTGTAGCTCCTCAGGCCGCCGGTGTCGGTGAGCTGCGGGTCGTAGACCAGGGAGGCGCGGGTGTCGTTGCTGACGAGCAGCCGCTGGGTGGGATTCCAGTCGTAAAAGGGATGCCTGACAAAGAGTGGATGCTGATTGGAGGTGTTGTCCTTCATCACCAGGGCGAGAGCGCGCTGGTCGCCCCAGAGGGGGGCCTTGATATTGGGCTCCATGCCGCGAACCACATCGCCACGTCCAGTCGGAGGGTTCGAGTTGTTCGCTGTCTGCACGGCGCTCCAATTGCCGGGAACCTTTCGAATCAGCGTGTCCTTGATGTCCACAGCGCTGCGAATGGCCGGGATGCGGGTGTTGAAATCGTAGTAGACGTTGGCGACCTTCTCCGGCGCGGGAATGATCGCCGGTTCCTGCAGCACCGCTTTCCCGATGGGGTCGAAACTGGTGTTGCGGAAATCGAAGACCAGCTCCTGCAGCGGGGTGCTGCTGTCGTTTGGTCCGTAGATGCGGATGGTGACGCGACCGCCTGTGAGCGAAACGGTGGAGGCACCCTCGGCCAGCGGAATGGCTCCCGAGCTTTGGAAGGGATACTCGTTTGCCGTCCTCGGAACGACATTCGTGTCACTCGCCCTGCGGTAGAACATTAAACGCGTGGCGGGATAGGCCGTGCTTCCGGAGGGCAGCAGCCCGGGAAACAGCCGGATCAGGCTTTCCGGTGCACTAAGCTGAAAAGCGTCGCAAGTCATCCTCGCGTTTGCAGGCATCTGGAGCGACTGGCCGTTCACCTGGAAGCCTTCAAGACCGTCGATCTCGATGGTGAAGTTCGGATTGATCGGGGGAAGACCCGGTGACGGGCAGTAGGGTTCCACCACGAACATGGCCTTGATGGCGGCTTGATTGACTCGATACAGAACCAGAGCGGCCTCGCTGATGGTAATGAACCGACCGAAGCCCCGGGTATCGTTTCCGGAAGACCCATCCCTGGAGAGAGTCAGTGGAACGACCTGTCCGGATCCTGGTTTGCCGGCGGGCGGAACGAAGTGATAGGGTGGGTTGCCTGCGGTCGAGGTGATGTTGATTCCCGAGCGGATGAAGTCGACCATTTCGGTGAGGATCTGGTCGCGATAGATGCCCGGATATTTCGCGCTGAGCTGGCCGCCGAGACCAGGAATGGGGCGATCGGTCAGCTTCTGGAGGTAGTTGTAGAGCTGTTTGTTCCGGGGATATTTGTCCCAGTCGGTCGTGGAACTCTGGCTCGTATTCCGGAAGGCGCTGACATCGGGGGAGGCTCCAGGAACCACGGTGCGCTGGAAGAAGTATGGCCATCCTTTGAAGGTCGAGCAAAACGCGATGAGCTTGTCCTTTGCGTTTTGGACGTTCGGATCCAGAGGCCAAAGGGAGATTCGCGGGAGATTGAACAGGTTCACCTCCGGGGCACGGCTGTGGGCCGTGAGGAAAAACCGCGCCTGCTCGAGGAATTCGTTGTCGATCGCGGGATCGTTCTCCTGTCGGCTGGCGCCTGAGGATTTTGCCTTGAAAATGAACTCGTCCACCGATGCGTAGAGGCGGTCCGCATCATAGTTCACCACCTGGTTTGCGTTCGGGGTGCGGGTGCCGCCGTTCGAGCCGCCGCCGGTCACGCGGGGTATCAGATCGTAGTAGGGGAGACGGCTCGAGTAGGTCGACCCGGTAAGCCAGTCGGGAACCCCGTTTGTATTTGCGGGGATGGGAAAGATCGACCCAAGCACGGGACTCAGGGAGGTGGCGGCGGGGTGTCCGGGGAACGTGGGGAACTCGTTCTGGGCCGGGATGTTTCGCGATAGGTCCTTCTCCAGTTTGGAGGTCGTGTAGGGTCGGCCCCAATAGGCACCCTCGGAGGCGGTGTTGATGTTCAGTTTGCAGGTATCGTCGTCCGTCCAGAAGGCAACACGCCCCACGATCGGGTTCTCATTGCTGGCCCCGGGGACAGAGCCGCCGCTTCCGGCCGGGGCGATGGTGCCGTCTTTCAGGACATACAGCCATCGGACGGGCATTGGAACGGGGTTGTTGTCCGGGGCGATGGAGCCCCCGGAGCTCCAGTCCGTCTCGATTCCGAAGCCTTCGATCGAGGCCTCGTAGGTGAGCACCGATTTCCCAGCATACTGGCCCGACACCAGGTTGTTGCCGCTGATGATCGGAAAATGGGCGGCATATTTCCGGTTGTCGCCGGGACGGGAAACGTTTCCGTTGGGGTCCTCGACGAGGACCGGACTGTTGAGGTCCGTGAATTCCGCCGGCCTCGACTTCCAGTCCGTCGGGACATCCGAAAGCAGGTCGCTCTCGGAAGAGAAGCTTCCGTTCACGACCATCTGATCGGACGAGTAAAGCTTGTAGGCCTCGACGGGGGAGCCCGCATCGTCCCAGGTGCGAATCATTCCGGGTTGAGAGGCCCACGCGACGATTTTCCCGTCGGGACTGACGCCTTCGGTGGCCTTTTGGATCTGCGCAACCGCCAGACTCTGCACGGAATCCGCGAGCATTCGCACGCGGGTCCGTTCGGCGTAACTGTCTGCAGAAACGGTCTCCGTCCGCACATCGAAGAAAAAGCTCACCACGAGAATGCTGAGCAAAACGACGATGAGGAGCACCATCACCAGTGCGACACCGGAATTGCGGTGTCGATTGAGATTCGGGATCGGTCGGGCCATGGACTTAATTCAGAGTCGTCTTTGCTCCACGCAGACTGACGTCGGTGGTGAGAATGCGGTAGTTCAGCTTCAGGTCGGCAAGGTGACGCTCGAGTTCCTCGAGGTCGCTCTCGAAGCTTGCCGGGTTGTTGAAAAGGCCGGATGGAATGAAGTTCGGAGTCCCGGAACCGTGCATCCGTTCGTAACGTTCCGCGGAGGCTTCGTCGATGGTCACCATCGTGACCTGCACGAGGGGCGGAAGCTGATTTTTGACCAGGGAGTTTCCGCCGTTCAGATACCCCTTCGAATCGAAGGCATAGCTCGACTCGACGGCCGCCCCCACCGAGGAAGTGCTGTCGGCGGTGGAAACCCTCGGGCGCAGAATGAGCGCGATCACGTTGTCCGCGAGGATGAACGTGGACGGGTTGGTGTTGTCCGGCGGGGTGATCGCCTCGTTGAACCAATTATACGGCTTGCTGAAGCTCTCCTCGTAGATGCTGAGTTCCTCGGACGGCTGATTCATCTCGACCAGCCGGTAGCGTGAGCGTTGCGGCACCCGCCCGCGCAGAAATGGGGGGATTTCCGAATCGTCGCTGAGGTATTCAATGTAGAAGCCCATCGCGTTCAGAAGCCGGTTCAGGCCGCGATACTGCGGAGAATTGCTTCCCACCAATCCCGCCGGGGAGACAAAGAAAACCGCATGGGTGGGGGTGTCACCCGAGGCACTGGAAATCAGGTCCGATGCGTCTCCCATGACGAAGTGGAGGTCCGACGCCCAGTCGTATTTCTCCACCGGGAAATCTCCGCTGACGACATTGCCCCCCTTGCGCGCCCAGTCGGTGCGGCTTTCGTCGCTCGAGGAATAGTAGTCGAGATAGGTGTCGAGGGTGGCCTGGCTGAGCTGGCGCGTCAGGCGCTCGAAGCCCGCCCGGGCGGCCTGGAAGGCCTCCACGCGCGAACGGTTGCGCCGCCAGATGTCACTGGTATGCCCCAGAACCCGGAAAAGAATGGTTGCCAGCAGCGCCAGGATCGTGAGCGTCACAAGGAGCTCCACGAGCGTGAACGCGCGCGGTGTGCGGAAAAATTTACGACCCATTGTCGGCGAGAAACGCGATGAATTCTGAGGACTGCGCTTCAAGCGCCTGGTTTCGCAATTCCTCTGCCGGCGACCCTTTCAACTGCCGACTGGGGTCGCGGACGACGCGCACCCGCACTTTTGCCAGCCGGTCGTTGAGACCTCCCGCGGAACTGCCGGGGATCCGGGTGCCTTCATCGATGAGAACGCACGCCGAAAATACGGAATCCTGTGCCGAGCTTTCGAGCGGCTGTCCATCTCCGTCGAAATAGAAGTAGCCGCTTTCCAGGGAAGCCTTCTGCGACCAGTCGGTTTGCTGCGCCATTCCGATGAGACGTTGGGCGATCTGCGCGGAAACCGTGCGATCCGAGGCACTTCGCGCCAGCGAAAGGCCGGATCCCAGGAGACCCAGCAAAACGGACAGGCAAAATCCAACGATGCCGAGAGCGATCGTGACTTCGATCAGCGAGAAGCCGTGTTGTCGCGCGCGCAGTGGCTTTCGCACAACGCGTGTTCTGAAATGCCCGCAATCATCGAATGGAAGGGTGTTCTGGGTGGTCGTCATTGGAGGCATCCAATTTTCTGGTGGAAATGACGGGAGGAGCAGGCCGAAGCCTGTATTTACAGGGGGAAGCCGATTCCGCACCGATGCACACGTGCGGCTGATCAAGAGTGCAGAGCGTAGTGCTTGACACGGATTTCATGACCAAAGGCTGTTTGCACTGTTACAATCGGTTCTGAAAAATGCAATCTATTCGATAGTGTGCGCTCCGTCATAGTTGAGATAACATCGGGCAGTGGTTGAAAGAGCGGGGCGTGGCGAAGGGCGACGCAAAAATGGTGCCAGTCCTGCACGAGATGCCGGGGAATCCGCTGACGCGTGAGCGAGTTCTTCGCCCCGCAAAATGGCTTGGGGGCGGGGCAAGACCCGCCGGGGGTGCCAAGGCGGCGACTGCGTTCGATTTTCCCGGGCTGAAGCGGGAGAATGTTTTTGTCGTGAGGCGATGCCGCGTGAAACGGGTGGTCCGGAAATTGGTTGGTGTCCAGGATCTGGAAATCCTTTCGCAAACTTCCAAGTGCGATGTTCCGCACCGGGTCGCAACGGTTTCTCTGGGCCTCGATTGGAGCGATTCCGCTATAGCCCCGCTTCCTCACGACCGGTTGCGAAGGGCCCCTCCCTGCAACCATTGCCCGTGGATTGACCCAACGGAGCTCCCTCAAAAGTTGTAATAACAATTGAGGTTCACGGTAATGTCCATTCACCCAAGGCAGGGATTCCGGTTCGCCTCTAATCTCCCGGCTCCTGTCGATTGGAATCTCGGTTGTTCCGGCGTCGTGGCTCATTAATTCGGCTTCGGACGAGGTTTGCTCCGATTTGCGTCGTGAACCATGAGGAGAGGATTTTCGAGCAGGATAATCTTCTTATTTTCAGTGACATCTCAATTGATTTGTCGCCTTCTGACACATTTGCGTCATGGTGACGAAAACGTCACGGGTGGTAGCTTTTGTCAGACCCTGAATCCCCCTTGAGTCTGATGACCCCTATGGGAATCCCAATCCTCCCAATGCACCGCTCATTTCCAGCCGGCTCGCTTCACGCGACCGTCAGTGGCTGCACGCGTCCGGTGCATTTCGGGAAAAACCTCTTGCTCCGCCCGTGACAACGACCTTGCACCGTTCCACTGTTGTTCAACAAGTTGCCGGGGCTCTGCGCGAAGGAATTCGAAGCGGTCGTCTGCAGCGGGAGCTTCCGGGCGTGCTCCGTCTCGCCGCGGAATTCGACGTCGCGAAAGCGACCATGCGGGCGGCGTTGCGTATTATCGAGGCCGAGGGACTGATCGCCAAGGCAGGGCAGCGGGGAGCACGCGTTGTGGTGAACCATCGAGGAGGAAACCACGCGGTTTCCTCAGGGCCATTGCGCGTCTGCATTCTGATGGATCGGCCCATGGAGGCGCAACTCGCCTCCGAGCGGGAGTTTCTACTGAAGATTCAACTCGGCGTGCAGGGAGCCGGTTACTCCTGTTTCTTCGCCCCGAAGACCCAGGTGGAACTCGCGCATAATACGGCGCGCATCGCCCGCTTTGCCCGCGAGGTGGAGGCGGAGGCGTGGATCATTCTCAATGGGCGCGCCAATGTGCTGGAATGGTTTGCGAATCAAAAGTTCCCGGCCCTTGCTCTCGACGGAGCTGACGTTCCCGGAATCGTCCGCGTTTCCCGGAACATGCAGGAAATGCTGCTGGATGCGACGCTCCGGCTGACTCAGCAGGGACATCGGCGCATTACCTTCCTCCTTGGTGAGCCGTTTCAATCGCCGCATTCTCCTGTTTCCAAGGCGATTCTGTCCCGATTCGCAGCCCTGCAAATTCCTTCCAGCGCGGCCTACAACACGCCCGTCTGGGAGGAAACCGAAGAGGGGCTCTACCAAGTGCTGGACGCACTCTTCCGGGTCACTCCGCCGACTGCGTTGTTCGTCCAGGACATGCGGATCCTGCTTTCCACGCTGACGTTTATGGCCTCGCGGGGCATTCGCGTGCCCGGGCAGGTGTCGTTGATCGCAGGATTCTGCGACGGCGAAATCGAATGGACCGCCTCCGCCCCCGCCCACTATCGGACGGATACCGAGCTCCTCCGCCTGCATGTGATCCGTTGGGTTCAGTCCGTCGCCAACGGCTCCCCATCCACCGAATCCTACTGTGCGCCGCTCGAGTTTGTTCTGGGCTCCTCGCTGACACTGCCCGACGGAAGGAGGGCGGCTGTGCCTCAGCCAAATACCCAGATCGCCCGTCGTGCAACGCCGGTCGAGAGTCTGGCGACGAAGTGAAATCCCCATCTGAGTAATATCCCCGTGCTATGTTTCACACCTCCATCCTCCTGAGAAAATCCCTCCCTTGCCTTACGATCTGCCTGGCGGCAGCGGTGGTCCCATTTGCCGCGCACGCCCAGGTCAGATGGACGGGAGATGTCAGCGATGACTATTCGGTCGGGGCAAACTGGGACTCCGCAGTCGCGCCTTCCAATACCACCGAGGTGATCATCGACAGCAGTGCGGTGAATCCGGCTGTGTTGGCGTCTGGAAACCTCGAGCGGTTCGCGAACACCACCATCAGCGACACGGGTTCGCTGACTTTGAACGCCGGCAGGTTCATCAACGGCCAGTCGACGTTCACCGTTTCGGGCGGATCCCTATCCCATACCGGCGAATACTTCCTCGTCGGGCACACCGGAGTGGGCACGTTCAACCAGTCGGGCGGCGTTGTGACATCCAACCACAGCCGTGGATTCTTCCTTTCGAACAACGAGTCCAACGAATCCGGGACGACCTACAATCTTTCCGGTGGCACGTTGATCGTGAACTCCACAACCGGCAATCCTCCTCCGGAATGGTGGCTGCGCAGTGTGTGGTTTGGGAAGGGTTCGGGGGGCGCCAGCCCACTGATTGGTGACAAGTTTCACGCCACTGGCGGCACGGCTACCTTTACCCGCGTCGGATCCAATGAGGCTGGCGTGATGATTTCACGCAACTCGAAGCTGCAGGTCAGTGGCACGGCCGAGGTGACCTTCACCAACTACTCCCATTTTTATGTGGGATACAACAATGCCGGCACCTCGGAGAACGAGGTCATCGTTGATGGTGGCAAGCTCACCATTTCCGGCACGGATCTCCACCTGGGATTCAACGACTCCGGGTCGCTTACGATCTCTGCCGGAACCCTCGATCTCGATGGCTTCCTTGTCATTGGAGGGGGAGGAGCGGGTTTTGTGACCATGACCGGAGGTGTCGTTTCCCTCGGCGGTATCACTTACAGCTTGGGCTCGTTCGACTTTTCCGGAGGTCTGCTTCAGATCGAAGGCGACTATTCAACGATTCTCGATGAGGCGTGGTTCGACACGTCCGGTGCGGGTGGCACCGTGTCAGCGATCTACGATCCGGAAACCAACATCACGACGATTGCGGTTCCGGAGCCGGCGACCGCGGTTCTCGCGATGGCCGGACTTGGTTTCCTCATCGCATTCGGCCGGCGCCGCATCCGCGCCTGACCGTCGCGACGATTTGGGGACGACAGCGACCCGGTGAGGACCACGCCGGGTCGCCTGTCTCCCTGAAGAGTGGCGATTCCAAATGAGGTCCGGGAGTCCTTCGTGGGCTGCACCGCTCTCTGCGAGCACCAATGGTGGGCGGAACGAGGTCGGCACCGCGACGACCTGCATTTTCATCTCGTCGAGACCGGCTACGACGTGGACTTCATCGGCAACCATGCTCTTTTTCCTACAGCAGGAAGAAGCGCCTATTCCGACATCTATCCGAACGACGATACGCCGTTCGACAGGGATTCTGAGGGCTGCTGGAGCATCAAGACGTCCTAAAACGGGAGTCAGAAATCGCCCGCCGCTGCGGCGCTCTCACGGATGTCGCGATCATCAATATTGGCATGAACGACGTTCCAGGCGCGGGGCAGCTCGATTCCGTCCCTCTCTTCCCGCTCCTTCGGACAAGGTTGCCGGTATTCGGCAAACTCGGCTGACCTTTGGTCCGGATCAATCCGCGACCTCCCCACGGTAGTTTTTGTATCTCAATTTCTGCTCGGGAGTGAGCCTGGAGGGATCGAATCGCGGGTCCGGAACGCCATTGATCCGCGAGTAAATCACGTGGGCCATATCGATCGCAGCGTTCTTCATATGTTCGGCCCGCTCTCCCTGGTAAAGCTCGTCCACGGTTGCGCAAAACAGGTCTAGCCACCTTTGGAATCTGGGCCAGTCCATCGGAGTCCTGGGCAGGAGGTTCGCATGGACGAACAGGGGATTTCCACGGAATCCGCCGTTGCCGAAAAGAACCGTCTGCCAGAAGGCGTATAGTTTCGGAAGATGAACCTCCCAGTTCACCTTGGCGATGTCGTCGAAGATCGGACCGAGAAGATCGTCGGCGCGGACCTTTGCGTAGAAGCGGTCGACGATTTGCACAATGTCGGAGTGCCCTTCGATATCCGACAGATTCCGTGGGGCGGTCATGGGTTTGGTGGTTTTCTATAAAAAGATCGTGCGGCGATAGTTTTCTGAAAGGTTGTTTTCGGAATTTTCAGGCAGCAACGATGTATGTTTTGGTTGAATATATCGTAATACGATATATAAATCCGTCGAAGAATCCAGTGACAAAAAGCGAATACAGAACCCTTGCGGAATTTCGTTATGAGCTGCGCAAGTTTTTGCATTTCAGCGAACGTGCGGCTGCGCGGCAGGACCTTGCGCCTCGGCAATATCTCGCACTCCTCCAGATCAAGGGATTTCGGAACGAGGAACGGGTGACGGTGGGGGAGCTGGCGGATCGGTTGCAGATCACGGCTCACAGTGCGGTGGGGCTGGTAAACCGGCTTGAAGAGCACGGCTATGTGAAGCGCGAGTCCTGTGAAGAAGACCGTCGCTGCGTTTTCGTGTCGTTGACACGGAAAGGGGAGCGGATTCTGGAAAAGCTCGCCTCGGTGCATCGGAGCGAACTTCGAAAAGTCGCTCCCCTCCTTGTGAAGCTTCTCGGTCGCGTGACGGGGACATTGGAAACGGAACAATGAGAATGCTCCGTCTCTTCTCCGTTGCAGATCAGGCCAAGTTGCGGCGTCCAAAGACGAGCGTCACCCGATCCCTGCAGGAGGCGACGTGGCAAACGGATCACGCATTTGCCCCATGATTGGAACGTATCAATATGGAGAGCCGCGGACGGATGCTGCGCTCCGAATCGGGGTCGCGCGGCAACCTCCACGCGGGGTGCGGCGCGAGGACTGGCGGCGGAAAAATCATTTCGACCTTTGGTTGCGGATCCTCAGTCCGTCTTCGGCGCTGGTCCGTCGTTATCGCGGGAAGCAGATCACGTTTCGTGAGTTTGAGATTGGCTACCGGGCGGAAATGGGCCGACCAGAGCCCCGCCAGGTCATCGAGCTGCTGGCTCTGTTCTCGAGAAGGCAGTCGATCCGGCTCGGATGCTTCTGTGAGTGCGAGGGCCTCTGCCACCGCCCGGTTTTGAAGGCATTGATCGAATCCGCGGATGCGAACCTGCCCATGGATCGCTCGAGTGGCCGGCGTCGCAACGCCAGTCCTGTTTGTTTTTTGGAGGAGGAAGACTGAATGGCGGGCAACGTTGAAGACATCAAGCGGAACAGTCGGGGATTGCGTGGTCGCATCGGAGAAACGCTTCGTTCGAACGCCACGCATTTCGAGGAGGAGGACTTCCAGCTGCTGAAATTTCACGGCACCTATCAACAGGACGACCGGGACCTGCGCAGCAAACGGAAGGCGGAGGGGCTGGAAAAGGCGTGGCAGTTCATGGTGCGAAGCAAAATTCCGGGAGGAGACCTGACGGCCGAGCAATACCTCGTTCATGATCGCATGGCGGACGAGCTGGCCAATCACACCATCCGCTTTACCAATCGACAGGGGATCCAGATGCACGGGGTGCTCTTCGGTTCCCTGCGCGACTGCATTGCCCGCATCAACCGGTGTGGACTCACCACTCGCGGTGCATGCGGGGATGTCGTGCGCAACACGGTCGCGAGCGCGATTCCGTTCAGCGGTCCGCCCCACCGGGAAGTGCAGGAACTCGCGAAGGTCATCAGTCGCACATTCTATCCCAGCACCCGCGGCTACAGTGAGATCTGGCTCGATGACGAGAAGATCACCGGGGAGCCGGAGCCCGGGGATCCGGTCTACGGTGACACGTATCTGCCCCGGAAGTTCAAGGTTGGCATAGCGGTCCCGCCGCACAATGACGTGGACGTTCTCTCCCACGATGTTGGACTCCTTGCGATCGTCGAGGCCGGCGTCATTGCCGGATACAACGTTTTTGTCGGCGGCGGATTCGGGATGTCGTTTGGCCAGATGAAAACCCGTCCGGCGTTGGGGCAGCCGCTCTTTTACGTCGACAAGCGAAACATCCTCGCGGCGTTGAACGCCATCGTCTCCGCACAGCGCGCGCACGGGCGTCGCGACGACCGCAAACAGGCGCGATTGAAGTATGTGATTCTGGACCGTGGAGTGGAGTGGTTCCGTGAACAGGTGCAGGCCCGTCTGAATGTTCCGGTCGAAGCGCCCCGGGCTGTTTCCTTCGGTTCGACGGAAGATCTCCTTGGCTGGCACGAACAGGGGGATGGCAGACTCTTCTGCGGAGTCTGGATTCCGGAAGGCCGGGTCGCCGATGTTGGCGGCTGCAACTACCGGAGTGCGCTCCGCGCGGTGTGCCGGGAGATCGGTGCGCCCATGCGGATCACGCCGAACAGCAACGTTTATTTTTACAATGTGGATCCCGCCAGGCGGTCGTGGATCGAGCGAATACTCAGGGCAAACGGAATCCCCGTGGCGGATGTGCTCACACGGGCGCGCCAGATGTCACACGCCTGCGTCGCGCTGCCGACGTGCGGACTGGCGCTCGCCGAAAGTGAGCGCGTGTTTCCGGAGCTGATGTCCCGCATCGACAGGATCCTTGTGGAGCTTCGGCTGGAACGGGAACCTCTTCTGTTTCGGATGAGCGGCTGTCCCAACGGCTGCGCACGCCCCTACAATGCGGACTTCGCGTTCGTCGGAAGAGCGCCCGGAAGATATGCCGTATATGTAGGCGGATCCCATCGGGGCGACCGGCTGGTCTCCCTCATTCACAAAAGCGTTCCCTTCGAAGATCTCGCGGGCCTCGTGGAGCGCATTCTGAGGGAATTTGTCTCAGCGCGCACCGCCGGCGAGACATTCAGCGATTATTGGGAGCGAGCACATCCGCACCGGGAGATCACGGCGGAGCAGTTTCATCTCGAAATCGAAGCCGGTGTTGTCGACGCCGCGACGGAGGGCATTCCCGAAACGATTGGCGGGAACCGCATTTCCGCTTCAATCCATGGTGATCCCGTTTCCGACTTCAACGGGAGGTTGCATTGATCCCATGAAGCGCATTGGACTCATCGGAGGGTTGAGCCCGGAATCCACGGTTCACTACTACCAGCGTCTCTGCCGCGCTGGAAACCGGGAGCTTGGCGGGCTGAATTTCCCGGAGATCACGCTCGAGAGTCTGAATCTGCAGCAACTGGTCGACTTGTTCGAAAGGAACGATTGGGATGGCGTGGCGGCAATTCTTCTCGCCGCGTTGCACCGCCTCAAGGAGGCTGGCGCCGAATTCGCTGCAATCCTTGCGAATACACCTCACAACGCCTACGACCGCCTTCGCGATTCCGCGCCGCTGGAAATTCTGACGATCATGGAGGCGACGTCCCGCGGACTGACGCGCGATGGTCGGAGGAAGGTCGCTTTGCTGGGGACGAGAGCGACGATGGAATTCGGGTTCTTCCAGAGGCATTTCGCGGCGTGTGGCATCGAGGCGATAGTTCCCAATTCAGCCGGGCGCGAGACACTGGATCGCATTATCTGGAGCGAGTTGTCCCACGGTGTCGTTCAGCCCGAGTCCCGCGCGATCGCCAGGAAAATGATGGAGGAGCTGGAACGTCAGGGAGCGGAGGCCGTCATTCTCGGCTGCACGGAACTTGGATTGCTCATCCGTTCCAGCGATATCGCGATTCCCCTCTACGACACCATGGAACTCCATGCTGACGCGATTCTGGAGTTTGCATTGTCCTGACGTCCACCTTTCGCGAGCCCGAGTTTACCGGCTCATGATTGCGACGGCGTTCTCGAGTGCGTCGAAGCCGACGGGTTTCGTCAGATGCAGATCGAAGCCTGCGCGTTTGCACCGGGCGATGTCCTCCGGACTGCCGTAGGCCGTCACGGCGATTGCAGGAGTCGAGCAGAACGGACGGATGCCGTGAATCAGGCTGATCCCGTTGCCATCGGGCAGACTGATGTCGCTCACGATGAGATCGAAGTTGGAACCTACTACCTCGCGAACCGCCGCCTCAACCGAGCCGGCTGTGCGGACTTCATGTCCCATCGCGGAGAGGATGCTGCGAATGGCCGCGGCGGTATCGACGTGATCCTCCACGAGGAGAATGGAGAGCGGGGGCTTTTTTGCGGTATCGTGTAACGCCATGACGTGGAGATGCGGTTCCGTTTCTCCTTCGCAAATCGGGGTCCGTGTGGTCGCCCGGCTTCCATCAGGGAATCGCCCGATTGCGGCGGCACGAGCCCGTCTTCTAGCCTGCGGACTTGGATACCAAGCCTTTCTCCACCGCGCGCGATGTCGTGGGTTCCCGCCAGCGACGGTCCACCAGCAGCTACGTTCCCCTCGCACTCGGCATTACGGCGGCCATCGTCTTTTTCGTCGGCAGCGGCGTGGTGTGGTATCGCAACATCCGGACTCTGACCGGTGACGCGTCGGCGGTTGCGCACACGCATGAGGTGATCACGAGCGTGGGGCGGATCCTCTCGCTGATGAAGGATGCCGAGACCGGGCAGCGTGGATTTCTCATTACGGGAGAGGACGTTTACCTCGAGCCGCTGACGGCGTCCCGCGCGCTCGTGGAGGACGAGATCGCCAATGTCGAGAGACTCACGGCCGCCGATCCGGCGCAACAGGTCCTTCTGACCTCGGTGAAAACGCAGGTTGCCGCGAAGCTTGCGGAACTTGATGAAACGGTCGCCCTGCGCCGCACGAGTGGATTCGATGCGGCACAGGATATCGTGAGGACGAATCGCGGAAAGGCGGCCATGGAGGCGCTTCGGTCGACCATCGAGCGTATGGTATTCGCCGAAACCCGCACCCGAGCGGAGAAGGTTGTGCAAGTGCAGGCGGCCTCCCGGGCGGCGACGATCAGCGGGCTTCTTACGTCGGCCTTTGGCATTGCACTCTCCATCACGGTCGCCGTGTTGATTCATCGCACGCTTTCGGCCCGCATACGGCAGGAGTGGCTGCACACCGGCAGGCTGGAGCTGGCGATGGCGCTCTCGGGCGAACGGCAGGCTGCAAGCCTCGGCTCGATCGTGCTCGACTTTCTCGCAAGCAGGCTCGGGGCACAGGCCGGGGCGTTCTTCATTCGCGACAAATCCGGTTTCAAACGGCTGGCCACTCATGGGGTTCCCGCCGAGTCCGGTGTCCCCGCGAAATTCGAGGAAGGCGACGGGCTCCTGGGAAAGGCGGCGACCGGCCCGGAGGTGATCCGCCTCGACGACGTGCCCGACGGCTACCTGACGATCGGCTCCGCGCTCGGCAGGGGAAATCCCCGCCACCTCGTGATTCTGCCGGCGGTTTCCGACGGCGTGGTCAATGCGGTGGTCGAGTTTGGATTTCTGCAACCACCCGGCCAGCATGCGCTGGATCTGCTGGCGCAGATTTCGGAGCCGGTCGGCGTCGCGGTGAAATCCGCGCTTTATCGCGAACACCTTCAGGAGCTTTTAGAGGAAACCCAGCGCCAGGCGGAGGAATTGCAAGCCCAGGGGGAGGAACTCAGGGTGAGCAACGAGGAGCTCGAGGAGCAGAGTCGCGCGCTGAAGGAATCGCAGTCGCGGCTCGAGCAGCAGCAGAGCGAGCTCGAGCAGACCAATTCCCAGCTCGAGGAGCAGACTCAGCTTCTCGAGATCCAGCGCAACGATCTCGAGATTGCAAAGGCCGCCGTGCAGGCGAAGGCGGACGAACTCGAACGCTCCGGGCGATACAAATCGGACTTCCTCGCCAACATGTCGCACGAGCTTCGCACGCCGCTGAACTCCTCGCTCATTCTCTCGAAGTTGCTCGCCGACAACCCCGCGGGCAATCTCACCGACGAGCAGGTCAAATACGCGCAAACGATCCACTCCTCGGGGAATGATCTGCTTGCCCTGATCAACGACATCCTCGACCTCTCGAAGATCGAGGCCGGGCACATGGAGATTCATCCCGAGCCGATCACGATTCAGCGGCTCGTAGCGGACCTCGCGCAGGTGTTTGAACCGATCGCCGGCCAGAAAGGGCTGTCATTTCATGCTTCCCGTGGGGAGGGGTGTCCCGATGCGATCGAGACGGACAAGCAGCGGCTGGAGCAGATTCTCCGCAATCTGCTTTCCAATGCCGTGAAGTTTACGGAGCACGGCAGCGTTTCCCTGACGGTGGTCGGTCTGCCCGACGGAAGGGTCTCGTTTGTCGTGAAGGACACCGGAATCGGCATCGCCACCGAACACCAGCGCGACGTGTTCGAAGCCTTTCGACAGGCGGACGGAACGATCAGTCGCAAATACGGCGGCACCGGATTGGGACTGTCGATTTCCCGGGAACTGGCGCGTCTGCTCGGTGGCGCGATCACGCTTGAGAGCACGCCCGGGGAGGGCAGCACCTTCTCCGTGGTGTTGCCGGGACGGCGCGACGACATCCAGCCGGTCGCGGAGGAATCACGGAAATCCTCTTCTGCGGAACCCGTCGGTTCGCCGGTCGCTGGTTTTGTAACGGATGATCGCGAGAGTCTTTCGGTCGGGGACCGTTCGATTCTCGTTGTGGAGGACGACGAATCGTTTGCCAGCATCCTTCGCGACCTTGCCCACGAGATGGACTTCCGATGCCTCATGGCGCGCACGGCGGAGGACGCCCTCTCGCTGGCGAAGCAGTATCTGCCAAATGCGGTGCTGCTCGACGTTGGACTGCCCGACCACTCCGGGCTTTCCGTTCTCGACCGGTTGAAACAGAACACGCGCACCCGGCACATCCCGGTGCACGTGATTTCGGCCGAGGATCACTCGCGAACAGCGCTGTCGCTGGGTGCGATCGGATCGATGTTGAAGCCGGTGAAGCGGGAGGACCTCGTCGATGCGCTCGCGGGCATCGAAGCCCGCATTGCAGGAGGTCCGCGACGTGTGCTGGTCGTGGAGGACGATGCGGTGCAACGCGAGAGCGTTACACAGCTGTTGCGGTCGGGCGACGTTGAGATCGTTGCGGTCGGGACGGCTGCGGACTGCCTCGCGCGGCTGAAGGATTCCACGTTCGACTGCATGGTCCTCGATCTGTCGCTGCCCGACGCGTCGGGCTACTCGCTGCTGGAGACCTTGAGCCGGGAGGAAGCCTATTCCTTTCCGCCGGTCATCGTTTACACCGGACGCGACCTGTCGAGTGCCGAGGAACAGCAGCTGCGCAAATACTCGAAGTCGATCATCATCAAGGGCGCGAAATCTCCCGAGCGGCTGCTCGACGAGGTCACGCTGTTCCTCCACCACGTGGTTTCCGAGCTGCCGCGCGAGAAGCAGAAGATGCTCGAGATCGCACACAATCGCGACGCGATTCTCGAGGGCCGGCGGATTCTCGTGGTCGAGGACGATGTGCGAAACATCTTCGCTCTCACGAATATTCTCGAGCCGAGGGGTGCGGTTGTTCAGATCGCACGCAACGGACGGGAGGCGCTCGAAGCCCTCGAGAAAGGCACGGCTGCCGGGGCCGCTTCGATCGATCTGGTCCTCATGGATGTGATGATGCCGGAAATGGATGGATTGACCGCTACGCGGGAGATCCGACGGCGACCCGAGTGGAGGAAACTGCCGGTGATCATGCTGACCGCGAAGGCGATGAAGAGCGATCAGGAACGCTGTTTGGAAGCGGGAGCGAATGACTACATGGCGAAGCCGCTCGATGTGGAGAAGCTGCTCTCCCTCGTGCGGGTCTGGATGCCTCGATAACGCATGCCTCACAAGATCGAAGACATCGAGGTTCGCCTCCTGCTCGAGGCCATCCATCTGCGGTATCATTACGATTTCCGCGGCTATTCGATCGCTTCGATCAAGCGACGCCTGCGGCAGGCGAAGGATCGCTTCGGCTGCGGAAGCATCTCCATTCTGCAGGACCGCGTGCTGCGCGATCCCGCGATGTTTGCGCAGCTACTGGGGTTTCTCACGGTGCAGGTCAGTGAGGTGTTTCGGGATCCGGCCTATTTCGAGGCGATCCGTCGAAAGGTCGTTCCCCACCTTCGCACCTATCCGTCGCTGAAGGTGTGGGTGGCGGGCTGCAGCGATGGCGAGGAGCTTTATTCCTTCGCCATTCTGTTCCGTGAGGAGGGGCTGGAGCAGAAGACGATGTTTTACGCGACCGACATCAATCCGGAGGCTCTGCGCCGCGCCCGCGCGGGTGTCTATCCGCTCGATCGCATCAGGCAGTTTACCGAGAACCACCGCAAGTCGGGTGGAAAATCGTCGTTGTCCGACTATTATACCGCTGCGTATGGAGGCGCGCGATTCGATGAATCGCTCCGCGAGCGGACGGTTTTTTCCGATCACAGTCTCGTCAGTGACGAGGTGTTTGCCGAGGTGCATCTCATTTCGTGCAGGAATGTCCTGATCTACTTCGACCGGGAGCTTCAAAACCGTGCGATCGGTTTGTTCCGGGATGCGCTGGTCCGCAACGGCTTCCTCGGTCTTGGCTCGAAGGAGACCCTCCGGTTTTCGGACAACTCGAACGCATTCGCGGATTTCGTGCGCGAACAGCGGATCTACCAGAGGCGCGGGGATCAATGAGGACCCAGCCAACGGAAGCGGTTGTGATTGGCGGATCCGCGGGATCGCTGGAGGCGCTCGGCGAAATCGTCTCCTCGCTGCCTGCAGGCTTTGATCTGCCGGTCCTTGTGGTGATCCACGTGCCGCCCGACCGCGACAGCATCATTCCCGAGCTGATTGGGGGAAGAACGTCGCTCGCCGTGCGCGAGGCACGGGATACCGAACCGATCCTGCCGGGTGCGATTTATTTCGCGCCGCCGGACTACCACCTCCTCGTGGAGTCCGATCGCAGCCTCTCGCTCGACTACGACCTGCCGCACATGTTCTCGAGACCATCGATTGACCTGCTGTTCGAGTCGGCGGCCGACGTTTTCGGAAGCTCTCTTGCCGGCGTTGTATTGAGTGGCGCGAATGCCGATGGTGCGGCCGGTTTGCGGGCAATAGCCGCGGAAGGCGGAGTGGCGCTCGTTCAGGCGCCGGAGACCGCCGGGTCGCGGGAAATGCCGGAGGCGGCGATGGCCGCGTGCGAAGGCGCAATCGTGTCCCCGCCGGTAGGGATTGCGAAACAACTATGGAGGCTCCAGAGCAATGTCGGATGATGTCGTTCACTTTCTGCTCGTAGACGACCTTGAGGGAAATCTCCTGTCGCTCGAGGCGGTGTTGCGTCGGGATGGGCTTCAATGTCTGAAGGCGACTTCCGGCGTCGAGGCGCTGGAACTGCTGCTCGAGCATGAAGTCGCCCTGGCCATCGTGGATGTGCAGATGCCGGGGATGGATGGGTTTGAACTGGCGGAACTCATGCGCGGCAACGAGCGCACCCGGCGGGTGCCGATCGTGTTTCTCACAGCCGGGAGCGCCGACTACCAGCGCCGCTTTCGCGGCTACGAGGCGGGAGCCGTCGACTTTTTGCACAAGCCGATCGAGCCGGACATCCTGCGCAGCAAGGCGGAGGTGTTCTTCGAACTCTTTCGGCAGCGCCAGCAGATCGCCAGCCAGCGGGACGCACTCGAGCTTGCCGACAGGCGCAAGGACGAGTTTCTCGCCGTGCTCGCGCACGAGCTCCGCAATCCGCTGACTCCGCTGCGCTACGGGCTCGACATCATGCGGCTCTTTCCCGACAAGCCACTCGAGGGAGACATCCGGGCGATGATGGACCGTCAGCTCACGCATCTCGTCCGTCTCATCGATGATCTGATGGACGTTTCCCGAATCAGTCGTGGAAAAATCGAGCTGCGCCGGGAACGCATCGCGATCCAGTCCGCCGTCGAGGCGGCGGTGGAGGCGAGTCGTCCGCTCATCGATTCGAAGGGACACCAGCTGGATTTCGAAATCCCCGGGGAACCGCTGTGGGTGGAGGGCGACATCACCCGGCTTTCCCAGGTCCTGTGCAATCTGCTGAACAATGCCGCCAAATACACCGCGGACGGTGGGCGGATTGGAATCTCCCTGCGGCGGTCGGGCGCCTTCGCAGAGCTGGACATTACCGACAATGGCATCGGCATCCCCGGGGAAATGCTCATGCAAATCTTCGAGCTCTTCACGCAGGTGGAGCGGGATTCCGAGCGCGCGCGGAGCGGACTTGGGATCGGCCTCGCGCTTGCTCGTCAGCTGGTGGAGTTACACGGCGGGAGTCTCGATGCGCGGAGCCCCGGCGATGGCGCGGGGACGACGTTCACGCTCCGGCTGCCGTTGCAGGAGACCGGGCCGGAACACTCCCCGCCGGGAAACATCGAGGCCGGTCATCGCAAGCCGCTGAAGATTGTCATCGCGGACGACGACACCTCATCCGCAGAGGCGACGGCCCGGATCCTGTCGATGATTGGTCACGAAGTTGTTTTCGCCCACGACGGCGCGTCCGCACTGGAGCTCTCCAGTCAAACCCTGCCGGACGTGGTCGTGCTCGATCTCGGAATGCCCGGGATGGACGGCTGCGAGGTATGCAGGCAGCTCCGCCGTGACCCGAGGTTTGCGAAGGCGACGTTGATCGCCCAGACCGGATGGGGGCAGGCGGAGGACCGGGCGAAAACGCGGGCGGCCGGTTTCGATCACCACCTGACGAAGCCCGTCAATTTCGACGAACTGGCCGGCATCCTCGCGGAGGTATGACTGGCCGGGCCAAATGCGCGTGGTTCCCGCTTGCGCTTCCGGAAAACTTGCCGCACGTTCGCGCCATTCCGAACAGGCCGATGAACCCAACGATTTTCCGCTTCCTCTCGCTGACAGCCCTCGCAGTGCTCGCTCTCGCTCTCGGCGCCTGTGAGACGACCAAGCCCGCCGGTCCCCGGAACTCGTTCACGTTCGACCCGCCGGTCCAGAAGCCCAAAAATCCCGCCGCCGTGAAGGTGAAGCTCAGCACCGGTGCGCAGCGGCTCTACGTCGTCGAGGGAGATACCGTGCTTCTCGCGACGCCGGTCACTGTCGGCAAGGCGTCCTCGCCGACACCACACGGCACGTTTCCCATTCAGGCCAAGGTCGAGCAGCGCCGCCGTGTGAGCAGCCCGGGCTCCGGATATCCGATGACCTATTGGATGCAGTTTTACAGCCCGGCCTACGGCATGCACTGGGGATTCATCAAACCCTACCCGAGCACGCATGGATGCGTTCGGATTCCCCTCAAGGCCGCGAAGAAAGTTTTTGCCCTCGTGCGCGTCGGCACGCCGGTCCATGTCGCGACCAGCCAGCCGTGGGATGCCACCATCGGCAAGAGCCTTCCCACGCTCGACGACAGCAGGCTTCCCGATCCACCGATGTCCTACATGCTCAGTCCGAAAGTCTTCAGCGACGCGCGCGAAGGCAAAATGTGGAATTTCTGAGCGGGCAGGAGCCCCGCCTCTCGTAGGCTGATCCAATTGCGATCCCGGCGCGCCGCCTGGTTGCGGATGTCTGAGCGACGCAGGAACTATCGTTTGTGCCGCCGGCTGGCCTCCCTTGCCGCCTGCATTTCTGGAACGTGCTTTTCCGCCCAGCGGCAAATCGCCTCCAGCGGCTCGATAAGACTGCGGCCAAGCGGGGTGAGGGAATACTCCACCTTTGGAGGGACGACCGGATAGACGGTGCGCGCGACAATGCCGTCTGCTTCGAGGCTGCGCAGCGTCTGCGTAAGCATTTTCTGGGACACGCCGCTGATCTCGCGGAGAAGCTCGTTGTGACGCTTCGTGCCGGCGGCAAGGGCGTGAATCACCAGCGCGGTCCACTTGTCGGCGATGCGGTCGAGCGCTGCGCGGGAGGCGCACTCCGGATTCATCACGGACGGGCGGGACTTGTTTTTTGTCATCTTAAAGGAACCAAAAGGTATGTATGGAACAAAATAGTGGGTAGTTGACGAATGGGAATGTAGTCCGATGCTTGTCCCTACGAAAGGACAAACATGAAACTGGTTCCTGAATTTCAGCGCACTGTCGGGCCGGTAAACCGCCTTGCGGAATACGGAATCCCCGATCCTTCCGGGGTGTCTGATCTGGAGCTTCTCGACAGCTATTCACAGGCGGTCGTGAAGGTGGTGGAGAAGGCGGGGCCCGCCGTGGTCAACATCGAGGTCTCGCAGAAAACGGCCGATGGCCGTGACGTCGTCGGAGGGGGTGGCTCGGGATTTGTGATCGCGAGGGATGGATTCATTCTGACCAACAGTCATGTCGTGCATGGTGCAAGCCGTATCGACGTGATGCTTTCCGATGGGCGCAGCTGTCGTGCGGATCTGATCGGCGACGACCCCGACACGGATCTTGCGGTAATCCGCATCGATGCACCGAACCTTGTGCATCTCGAACTTGGCGACTCGTCGCAGGTTCGGGTCGGCCAGCTTGCGATCGCCATTGGAAACCCGTTCGGCTTCCAGGCCACGGTGACCGCGGGGGTCGTGAGCGCCGTGGGGCGGTCTTTGCGGGCGCAATCCGGCAGATTGATTGAGAATGTCATCCAGACCGACGCGGCCCTGAACCCGGGCAACTCCGGCGGTCCGCTTGTGGATTCGGGCGGACGGGTGATCGGCGTGAACACGGCGATCATTCGCCCGGCGCAGGGGATCTGCTTCGCGACGGCGAGCGACACCGCGAAGTTTGTCGCGGCATGGCTGATCAAGGAGGGACGCGTGCGCCGCGCGAGCCTGGGCATCCACGGACAGGACGTGCCTCTGCATCGTCGAGTGGTGCGGTTTCACGCGCTCGCTGTGGAAAGCGGCGTGCTGGCGGTGGGGGTGGATCCGGGCGGCCCGGCTGCGTCCGCCGGCGTCGAGGTCGGCGATGTGATCATCGCGTTCAATGGCCGGCCCGTGCGGGGCACCGCAGACATTCACCGCTACCTCGTCGGACGCGAAATCGGGGTTCGCTCCGAAGTGACCGTGGTCCGGCACACGCAGGTGCTGACGCTTCCGATCACACCGGTCGAGTCCCATGCTTCTGTGAATTCATGAATACACCAACACCCATCGACGGGGCTTCCTTTGCGGAAGCCGTTGAACAATCCAACGTCCCGGTGCTCGTGGACTTCTGGGCGCCATGGTGCGGCCCGTGCCGCATGATTGCTCCGCTGCTCGACGAGATCGCGCAGGAAAATGCCGGCCGTATCCGGGTGGTGAAGGTCGACGTGGATGAGAATCCCGCGCTGGCCGCGCGATTTGGAGTGCGTTCGATTCCTACACTGCTCGTCTTTCGCGACGGCGAGGTCCAGGACACGATCGTCGGCCTCGCAAGCAAGCAACGCCTGCTGGAGAAACTCGCCGCATGAAGGACGGAGTCATCGAACCCGACCGGGCATGAATAGCAAGGTCGCGCTCGTCACCGGCGGCTGCCACTGACCACCGCGTGGAGCACCGGGATCCGGCCGGGGCCATTGCCGTCGCGGCCGGGTTTCGGTCTTCGCGTCGGAGCCGATGAAGTTCCCTCCGCAGGGCGCGATCTCACCCGGGATGGAAGGTCACCCGATCCGCGAGCGGGACTCGGGTGGGCGGGGGAGGATTGGCATCGCGGGCGTGACCCAGAAAGATGAGTCCGAGTCCGCGGTTGGCATTTCCGAGCCAGCTTCCGAATTCCGTTCCGCATGCTGCCGGGGGAGTTGCCCAGAATGAGGCAATGCCGCGTTCGTGCGCGGAGAGCATGAGGTTCTGGACCGCACACGCGACCGCGGAGATCTCGTCGACTTCCGAAATTTTCCCGGACGTGTCGAACTGGATGCCAACCGCAATGACCACCGGTGCGGCGAGCGCGTTTTTCCGAAGCTTGGCGCGCTTTTCCGGCCGCGGAGGGGTGGTGATGCGGTCGTGGATGACCTCCAGGGTGCAGGCAAGCCGCTCACGGGCGGTGCCGGTGAAGACGTGAAAACGCCAGGGTTGGGTGAGGCCGTGCGTTGGCGCCCAGTGGGCGTCTTCAAGGATCTCGCGAAGCACGTCATCCGGCACGGCCCGGGTGGGATCCATTGCGGCTGGTTTGACCGTCCGCCGGGTGCGGTAGGGGAAGCTCATCGGGTTCCTACAACCGCTCGACCTCGCGCTTTTCGACGAAGATCGGCAGGCCTTCGCGCGAGAAGTTGCTCATCAGTTCCTCAGGGTCGAGGTGCTCGGGCATCATGACCCCGCGCTCGGGGATTTTTCCCTGCGCCAGCAGCCGGGCGGTGAGGGCGGGAGGGATGCCGGTTTGCACGACGGTGAGCGAGTAGCCGTATTTCTCGTAGGTGTCGCGGTGGCTGTCCATCGAGTAGACGAAATACTCCACGCGCCGCCGGTTCTTCGTGCCGCGAACCTCGGTGCCGACGCAGGAATAGCCGTCCACGGTGGCTCCCAATGCGGCGGGCTTTGGGAGGCTTGCGCTGGCGACGCGCACCGGCGCGACCTCGACGCCGTCCACGCGCACCTTTTTCCAGGTGTCGAGGTTGAGGAGGGCCAGGGATTTGGAAATGTTCACGACCTTGTCCGGCAACGAGTATTTGAAGACGGAGTAGCGGACCCCCTTTTCGACAAAGGGCGGATAAATCCCCAGGCTGACGCCCTCCTCGTGCGCGACGGCATACGTCTTCTGAAGGCCGATGGGATCGGGGAAGCGGACCCATTCGACCTCGGTCTCGAGCGGACGTCCGCTCGTGACTCGACCGTCCTTCACGTAGTAGGGCACGGCGCCGAGTTCCTCGAAAAACGTCTCCGGAGAAAACAGCACGGCAAACCGGTAGCCGCGAACCTCCGCATTGTCCGCGTCGAGCACACGGATCGAGCTGGCCGTATCCAGCCGGTCGATCGCCCAGCGCGCGAACACGTTCACCGCGCCGGGATCCATGCCCATGCAGAGAATGCCGGCAAGGCCCGCGTCGAGGTAGCGTTGATTGAATTTCTCGATTTCCGCTTCGAAGGAATTCTTGCCCGGCTTCTTCACGCCCGGCGCCGAGTAGATGTCGGCCGCCATGTCGATGTAGTGCGAACCGGCGCGCACACACGCCTCGAGAACGGAGTGGTTCGTCTGACACGTGCAGGCGTTGCACGTCACCGTGATCCGGTTCTCCTTCATGAGCGCGGCGAGACGCTCCGTCTGCAGGGCGTTCACCTGCGCGATGATGAACCGGTTCTTGGGAATCCTTGCCGCCAGCTGCTCCGCGAAGGTGGTGTCGATGTCCGCCAGCACGATGCGATCGAAGCAATCGTATTCGTGGAGCCGCTGTCCAATGACGGAACCGACGCCGCCGATTCCGATGACCATTGCGTTTGCCATAAAATAGCGCCGGCCCCTCCCCCACGCAGCAGGCCGGTCTTGGTGGTTGCCTCAAGGTAGCCGAAGGATGATCAGCGGGCAAGCTGGCGTCTCGGGGTGGCACTCCGATCAGATTCCGCTTTGCGCGGAAGGGGACGCGGGGCATGGTTCCCGCCTCGACTTGTGAAGAAGCCGTTCAGCCTGTTTCTCGCCCTGCGCTACCTGAAGCCGAAGCGCACCTTTGTTTCGATCATCACGGTCATTTCCATCCTCGGCGTCACGCTGGGGATCACGGTGCTGATCGTGGTGATTTCCGTGATGAAGGGCTTCGAACTCGAGCTGCAGAAAAAGGTGCTGGGATTCGATCCGCACATCGTGGTCTCGCGTGGCGAGGTGATGCCGGATTGGGAGGAACTGGCTGCGGAGATCGCCAAGGTGGAGGGGGTGAAGGCGGTTGCTCCGAACACGATGGGTCTCGCGATCGCGAAGTTCGGGAATCGCTATCGGGCGCCCGTTATCCGTGGCATCGACCTCGATGCCGAGCGGGGGATCACGGACATCGAGCAATTCATCTACCAGGGCAGCTACGAAGACCTTGGGAATGGCGATGCGTGCCTGATCGGCTCGGATCTGGCGTATATGCTGGAGATCACGGTGGGCGATACGCTCAGCCTTACCTCGAGCAGCAATGTCGAGGAGGTCCTTTCGGCGATCGATGAGGCCGAAAAGGAAGGGGGAAACAATCACGATGCCTTCGAGCGGATCCGTGAGATGGTGCTGCCGACCGACCTTGTCGTTGCCGGAATCTTCGAGAGCGGACGCTACGACTACGACAGCCAGTTCGTCATCGTGCCGCTCCACATCGGGCAGGAAATGGCCCAGATGGAAGGCGGGGTTACATCGATCTCCGTGAAGACGCGCGATCCGTTTTACGCCGAAGGGGTGAAGCGGGCGATCATGAAGCGGCTCGGACCCACGAACATCGTCCGGACATGGGTGGACAACAATCAGACGTTTTTCGACGCGATCCGGATGGAGCGCGTCGTGATGTTCTTCATCCTGATGTTCATCATCGTGGTCGCCGCGTTCGGGATCATGAACACCCTGATCACCGTGACCGTCCAGAAGACACGGGAAATCGGAATCCTGAAGGCGTTGGGTGCGCGCACTCCCCAGATCGTCGGCATTTTCGCGTTTCAGGGAATGGTGGTGGGCTTCTTCGGGACCCTCACCGGTCTGGGCATGGGAATCCTGTTCGTGCAGTTTCGGAACGAGGTGCGGGCCTTTCTATCGAACGCGCTCGGTGTGACGGTGTTTCCCGCGGAGGTCTATCAATTCAGTGAGATTCCGGCGAAGATCGTGCCGTCCGATGTCGCGATCATTTGCATGAGCGCGTTTGCGATTTGCTCGGTGGCGGCGTTGATTCCGGCGTATTTCGCTGCGCGACTCGAGCCGGTGAAGGCTCTGCGGCACGAGTAGTCGGGCGGGCTAACGGCGGCTCCGCAGCATCTCGTCGGCCGTGCGGGAGCATCCGCGGGGCAGGGCGGAGGGGTCGCGGCCGATGAGCTCGAATGCGTCGCCGCGCCGGATGGCGAGGTCCCGCGTTTGCACGGCGCAGACGGACCAGAGATTGGCGGTGTCGACCAGACGCAGGATGCCGGTTTCTCCGTCCGCGACCTCCGTGCCGGTCTCCGGATGGATGACGAGGGCGCGAGCCCATGGCGGCCCCAGATGGGGAGTGCCGACTCCGCGTGCGTAAAACTGCGAGGACAGCTCCGTCATTCCGTATTCGTTGACGATCGCTGCGGGGTCGATTCCGAGGAATTCCGCAATGCGGTCGTAGAGTTCGGCCTTTGGAATCTCGCGGCCCGAACCCTTGTAACCGCCGGTTTCCACGATCAGCGAACCGTCGGGCAGACGGCACGAATGTCCGCGTTCCATCCAGTCGAGAAACGCGAGGGCCGTGCCGAAGAGCACCAGCGGTTCGGTGGCCGATTCCAGAGTTTGCTCGAGCCGGTTCCATTCTCCGGCCCCGCCGCGCACAAAAAATGCTGAATCATCCTCACAAAGCCACGCGGCCATCTGGCTGAGTGAGGAATGCGGCGCTTCGACGGGCGACGGAACCAGGGCGAGCACCCTGCGACCGCCGAGCCCGGCGAGTTCCCATCCGCGCAACGCAGCCGCCTGGTAAAGTCGTAAAGAGTGAAAATGATGTTCGCCGAAGCCCTCCCCCGTCGTTCCGCTGGTGCGGAACGTCCGCGCCGTTGCTTCCGCCGGGAAGCTGCGCACGGCCTCCTGTTTGAAGACCTGTTGGGGAAGCGCGGGAATTTGCCGCCAGTCGCGGGCCGGGGGAAGTGTTTCGCAATAACGGCGGTATGCGGGATTCCCGGCGAGCTGAAATCGGTGGACCTCGAGCGCCATGCGCTCAAAGTCGGCCGCAGGGGGATCGGCAATCCAATCGAGGATTCGGGATTCCAGACTGGCGGCGAGGGCGTTCACGGGCGTAAGAATGCGCGTTGTGCCGAAATTGTCACAGGTGATTTCACGGCGAATCCGGTAGCGGAGTAGTCGACATGCGGATCGTCCTCTTCCTCGCACTCCTCGTGTTTGCAGCGTGTCCCGTGCTCGCACAGGCACCTGCGGACCGGATGACGGCCGAGGAACTCTATCTGCAGGCGATCAACGCCTACAACTCGGGCGACTACACCGCGGCGGTCGCGGGGTTCGACCGCTTCGAGAAGGAATACGGAGCATCCGAGCAGGGGAAGGCCGTGCTGGCGACGATCCGCCACCCGCTCGCGATGAGCCTGCTGCATCTCCAGAAGTTCGACGAGGCGCTCGAGGCGATCGATGAATGCCTGAAGGGAGATCCGAAGCCGACTCCGGAGCAGCGGGAGGATCTCGTGTTTTACAAGGGAGTCTGCCTGATGCAGGCGGAGGAAACCGAAACCGCCCGCGAGGTGTTTGCGGGATTTGTCCGGGAGTTTCCCGCATCGAAGCAGACCCAGGAGGCTCTGCTGCTGCTCGCGACGATGTGGCTTCTTGAGGACAAATACGAGGAGGCCGCGAAGGAGTTTGCCGCAATCCGGCCGAAGCTGGACGGGGTGAACCGCGGCCGCGCGGCGGTGCTGGAGCTCTATGCGTTGATCGAGGGGGAGCAGCGCGATGCCGCGCTGGCGCTCGTGGTGGAGGAATTTCCGCGGATGAGCAGCATGCTGCAGATCGCGACGTTCCAGACGCTTGCACTCGGTCTCGGCTCGGATTTCCTCGATGCGGAGGAATACCGGAAGGCGATCCAGGTGCTGCAGCGCATCTGGACGAAGGAGCGGCTGATGAAATACCAGGAGCGGCGGCTGTCCGAGCTCGAGGATGCGCTGGCCGCCGCGGAAGCGCAGCCGAAGAGCGACCCGTATCGGAAGGTCCAGCTCAAGCAGATGATCGGGAAGGTCAAGCGGGAGATTGTCAATCTCGGGAAGATCGAGAACTTCGATTCCGCCCTGCGTCTGCGGCTTGCCGGCGCGTATCAGGGGATGGAGCGCTATCGCGAGGCGGCGTTGATCATGGAGGACATGCTTGAGCGGATGCTTCCGGATCCCGTCGTGGAATCGGCGTCCACGGCGCTGGTCCAGTGCTGGGCTGCCGTGGAGCGCTGGCCGAAGGCAATCTCCGCGGCGAAGACGTTCGAGGAGAAGTTTCCGAAGTCGAAGGAGCTGCCCATGGTGCTTTATCTCGGTGGCGTCGCCCAGCAGCGCGCCAACGATCAGGCGGCGGCGATCGCGACGTTCGATAATATCTGCAAGCGGTTCCCGGATTCCCCGTTTGCACCGCGTGCCCTGTTCATGCGCGGGTTCAGCCAGCTGCTTGCGGAGCGGAATTCCGAAGCCATCGCAACGTTCGAAAAGTTTGAGGAGGAGCATCCCGATCACGAACTGGCGGATGCCGCGGCCTACTGGAGGACGATGGCGTATTCCCTCGACAAGCAGTTTCCGGAGACACGTCAGGCGGTCGACGACTACTTGAAAAAACACCCCGACGGCAACCACGTGGGGCTGGCGCTCTTTCGGAAGGCGTATGCCGCGCAGTCGATGAAGGATTACGATGTCGCGATCCGGGAGTTGCGCAACTACCTCGCGAAATATCCGGGCCACGAGTCCAACAGCGAGGCGCTGCTTCTGCTGGGCGACGCATTGATGGCCACGGGCGACATGGAGGAGGGGATCGCCACGTTCAAGCGCATCCCTCCAGCAGACACGAAGTTCTTCGAGGAAGGCTGGTTCAAGGTCGGAAAGGCGTATCGCCTGCTCGAGGAACCCGATGCGATGCGCGAGCACTTCGAGCAGTTTGCGCGGGAGCACCCGCAGAGCCCGCGTGTAGCCGAGGCGATTTACTGGATCGGCTGGACGCACCGGCAGGCCGGCGAACCGGAGAAGGCGAAGGAGGCGTATTGGGCGGCGATCGAGGAGCTTGGCGCGAACCCTGCCATCCGCTCGGTCGACGATCTGTTTCCCGCGCTTCAGAAGCTTTACAAGGGCGACGACGAGCAGCGGCAGTATCTGGCCAGGCTCCGCGACCTGCGGGCGAAGGCGGATGCCGCCGAAGAGCCGACGCTCGCGATGCGAGCGCTGTGGGCGCAGGCGCGCGCGCGGGAGGCCTCCGATCCCGTCATGGCGCGGCAGTTGATGATCGAGGCGGGGGAGAGTGCCGATGTGCCGAACACAAATCCGCTGCTGCTTGCGGACTTCGCGCGCGCTCTCGCGGATGCGGGCCGCACCGGGGAGGCGGAGACGATGTGGCGTGATCTCGTGAAGTGGAACCCCCGGGCGCCGCAGAAGGATCAGGCGCTCGCGTCGCTTGGATTGATCGAGGCGGAACGCGGCAACGAGACGGAGGCGTTGCGGTATTTCGACCGTTTCGAGAAGGAAACGACCGGCTCGATGCTCTTCGGAAAGGTGATGCTCGAGCGCGCCGCTTTATTCGAAAAACGCGGGGAGAACGATCTCGCGCGCAAGGCGCTCGAAGCGCTCCTTGCCAACGAATATGCGGGCGGTCAGGAGAAGGCGGAAGCGCTTTACCGGATCGGCGCGCTGCACATGAAGGAGGGCAATCCCAAGCTCGCGGTGCCGTATTTCCAGCGCATTTACATCATGCACGGCCGCTGGAGGGAATGGGTGGCCCGGGCGTATCTGGGAAGTGGCGAGGCCTTTGAAAAGCTCAAGGATACCGAGGCCGCGCGAAAGACCTATGACGAACTCGTTCGGAGGGAGGATCTGGCGGATACGCCGGAGGCCAGAACCGCGCGCGAGCGGTTGAATGTGTTGGGAGGAGGTCCGGCATGAAACGCGGAGTGCTTCTTCTCGCATTGGCCCTTTCGCTTTCTTTCCCGTCGCGGGGGGGGGCGGCGGAAGCCGTGGACGTGATCTTTTTGAACGACGCCGCCGGAACGCAACGAGCCGGGCGCGTGACCGGATTCGACGGCACGCACTTCAAGCTGGAGGTGCCGCTGGCGGTGGGCGCAAACGCGAAGGCGACGGTGTCCGTCTCCCCGGCGGAGGTGGACCGCATCGAATTTGCGCCGGATGCGGCGCTCGATTTGCTGCTGGGCAATCCCGATGCTCCCGCGACGTCGCTGGCTTCGGAATGGCGTCGCTGGCAGCCGTTTCTTTCCATTGCCAAATCCCCGGCGGGTGCGGTGGGAAATGCCTTTGCCGCTGCGCTGCTGAAGGATCCTGCGAGGGCGGGCGAGGCGCTGGAAATCTTCTCGCGTGTGGAGAAGGAAGCCTGGAACGAGGACGACCGGATCGCGGCAGGGCGCGGGCGCCTGCGGGCAATGGTAGCCACCGGGAATGCCGCGGCTGCAGTCGACGAGGCGCAGCGCCTTGCAGAGGAATCCGAAGACCCGTCGGTGCTGATTGAGGCGAAGTTCATTCTCGCGGAGGCCGCCTTTTCCGCGCTCCGGAAGCTTGTGGAGGAGAATCCGCGATGGATGGAGGATGTCTTTGTCCGTCCCGAATACGAGCGGCTCTACAATGAGGCGCTCGACCTCTATCTGCATCCCGCCCTGTTCCTGGGATCGGAAGTCGACGCGGCGTCGCGCGGGCTCTGGGGGGCCGTGAATGTCTACGAATTCGGCGGGGACTCCGGAAATGCCATCGCGACGGCTGAGGACATCTTGATGCTGTATCCCGGAACTCCCTTCGCGAAGCTCGGGAAGGAATTTCTCGCCGGAGCGGAAGCCGGGAAGGAGGAGGAATAGGACGCCATGCAGCTGAAACGACGCGACGTTCAGACAGTCGAAATGCAGATGGGCCCCATGATCGACATGGTGTTCCTGCTGCTGGTCTTCTTCATGGTGACTGCGAAGCCGATCAAGCAGGAGAGCGATATCGACATCGGCCTGCCCGGCACGGTGAGTCAGGAGGAGTCCGTCGACATTCCCGACGAGCAGCGGATTCTCATCGAGGAAAGCGGCCAGATCGTGCTCAATGACCAGCCGATGGACACTCCCGCAAGTCGCGATCTTCCATCGCTGCTGGCAACGCTTGTGCGGTTCAAGGAAGCGGCTGATGCGAACAGGAGCGAGGCATTGATCACGATCGATGCCGACGACCGCGCAAGCCATCAGCGGATTGTTGACGTGCTCAACGCATGTGCGAAAGCCGGCATCGTGGGTGTGACGTTTTCGGACAGCAGCCTTGGCGGGGGGGAGGACGAGCTGTGAAAGTGGAGTCCGTCCTCGAGAAGGCCGATGAGCGGAAGCGCCTGCGCAAACTGATCTTCACGATCCTTGTCGTGGCCGTGCTGATCCATGTGATCGTGGGTGTCGTGGCCGGCGTGATCGTTGTGGCGCGGTATTTTTTGACGCCTCCCGCGCAGTTTGAGGTGCGGAAGGAAATGAAGCTTCCGGCGAAGGAGCGCGAGCATCGGATGAACATGTCGGAGTTTGACGCCATGGCTCCGAAGCCGAGTTTCAATGACAAGCTGCAGTCGCTGAATCCCTCCAAGTTTGCGCTGCCCGATGTGCCGAAGATCCCGATGGATCAGATGCTGCCGCTCGATCCGAGCGAAATCGTTTCGGATCAGGTGGCGAGCATTGTGGGCCAGAGCGTGGGAAGCGGAGCGGGAACGGGAGGCTCAGGAGGTGGAGGCACCGGTTCGGGGATGAGCTTCTTCGGTATTCAGGACACGGGCAGGAGCGTGGTGATCGTGGTCGACACGTCGAACTCGATGTTCGAGCGGTCGCGACGGGGACAGCTGCACCGGTTCAACTTCAAGACGATCAAGGAGCAGGCGACGCAGCTCATCGACAAGCTGAACATCAACACGCGCTTCAACGTGGTCATCTACGAGGGCGGCTCCATGGCCTTGACGAAGGAGTTGATGCCCGCGACGGACGCAAACAAGGCGGCGGCGCGGGAGTGGATCGAGGGACTCAGCGAGGACCCCGGAGCATCGATCGGCAGCCGGCCGGGTCGCGGACCGAAACTGATGGAGGGCGGGGGCACGCGGCTGGACACCGCGATGAAGCAGACGTTTGGATTCCAGCCGGAGGTGATCTATTTGATCACCGACGGCGAGATCAACCGCGGAGATGGGAAGATCGACGAGCGCGAGATGTTGCAGATCGTTTCGGATCTTCAGGCGGGACTCGCCACACCCGCGCGCATTCACACGATCCTCTACGAAACCTCCGTCGTGCGCCCGGAGGAGGAACGCACGATCAAGGCGCTTGCCCGCCGCAACGGCGGGAAGTCGCGCACGGTGAAGGCGGAGGAGATCAAATAGGGATTCGCGAAACGGGAACCTGCGCGGGACCCGTTACGCGAGGTGATCGGGATTCAACTTCCGGAGCGCGGGCGGGACGAACAGGCCGTCCTTGCGGATGAGCTTCCCGTCGAACCAGATTTCGCCGCCCCCGTAATCCTTGCGTTGAATGTTCACCATGTCCCAGTGGATGCGGCTCTTGTTGCCGTTGCCACCGATCTCGTAGGCCTGTCCGGGGGTGAAATGGAACGATCCGGCGATTTTCTCGTCGAACAAGATGTCCCGCATCGGATGCAGGATGTGCGGATTGAAACCGATGGCGAATTCGCCGATGTAACGGGCTCCCGCGTCGCTATCGAGGATCCGGTTCAGCGCCTTGGTGTTGCTGCCGGTCGCGTTGACGATTCTTCCGTTCTCGAATACGAGGCGGATGTTTTCGAAGGCGATGCCCTGGTAGATCGTCGGCGCGTTGAAGGTGATCTCGCCCTGGACGCTGTCGCGCACGGGGGCGGTGAACACTTCGCCGTCCGGAATGTTCCTGAGTCCGCCGCAGGTGACTGCGCCGATGCCCTTGATGCTGAATCGCAGATCGGTGCCGGGACCCTTGATGTGGACGTGGTCCGTCTTGTCCATCAACGCCTTCAGGGCCTTCATGCCGGGCCGCATCTTCGCGTAATCAAGCGTGCAGACCTTGAAGTAGAAATCCTCGAACGCCTCGGTGCTCATCTGCGCCTGCTGGGCCATCGCCGGAGTCGGCCAGCGAAGGACCACCCAGCGTGTCCGGTTGATGCGCCAGTCGAGAACGGGCCGCATCTTCGACATCACGAGTTGCATCTTCGCGTCGGGCACATCGGACATCTCGGTGATGTTGTGGCTTCCGCGAATGGCAATATAGGCGTCCATTTTCTTCATCCGCGCGAGTTCGAGACTGCTGGTGATCTCGAGCTGGGCGTCGGAAGCCTCGAGGGTCAGCTCGCGGCTGATGCGCGCACGATGGAGCTGGACGAAGGGCGCGGCCTTTGCCGCGCGCACGGCGCGGATAAGGGCGATGACAAATTCATCCGGAATGTCGAAGGCGTCGATGAGCGCCTTTTCCCCCGGCTTCAGCGCGGTGGAATGTTTGACGAGGACCCTGGCCAGCGTGTCAAAGCGTGCGTCGTGCATGGAAGCTCAGAGCTTACCGACGACCGGCGTCCGGGCAAGGCGGTTCGCGCTATTCCTTGCGTCCGGCTGCGGCGGCGGATTCCGAGGGATCGGTGACCGGATCCTTTTTGAAGTGGACTCGGAGCACGCGACGCGGGTCGGAATCGGTGACGGTGACGATCCAGTCGCCGGCGCGGATGTTTTCGCCTTTCGCGGGAAGATGGCCGAGTTTCGCCGTGACGTAGCCCCCGATGGTGGTGACCTCCGCATCGGCGAACTTGAAGTCGAGTTTCTCCTCGAGCTCGTAGAGCGCGTGGGTGCCGTCGACCTCGAATTCACTTTCACTGATCTCGCGATAATCCTGCTCGGCGGTGTCGAATTCGTCCTGAATCACCCCGACGAGTTCCTCGAGCACGTTGTCGAGGGTGACGATGCCGACGGCGCCGCCGTATTCGTCGACGGCCACGGCAAGGTGGGCGTGATTCGTGAGGAAGAAGCGCAGGAGCTTCTCGAGCGGCATCATTTCCGACACGTGAAGGAGATCGCGCCGGATGGATTCCAGGTCCTTCCGGCCCGAGTGGACGAGGGCGAGCAGGTCCTTGATGTGGACGAGCCCGACGGCGTCATCGAGGTGTTCGCGACAGAGTGGAAAGCGTGTATGGCGCGACTCGAGGGCAAGGGCGATCTGCTCGTCGAACGGCTCTTCCAGATCGAGATACACGACCTCGCCGCGCGGCGTCATGATGTCGCGGACGATGCGGCGCTTGAGGTCGAGCGCGTTGATGACGATCTCCTTGCCAAGCGAGGAGACCTCGTCGGCCTTTTCGCTTTCCGTGAGGATGAGGCGCAGTTCCTCTTCGCTGTGGAAGATCTCCGATTCGCCGGCGGGTTCGATCTTGAAGACGTGGCGGAGGAGGAAGTTCGCGTTGCCGTTAAGAAACCAGATGAACGGCTTGAAAACGATGTAGAAGAGCTTGAGGGGGGCGCTGCAGGTGAGGGTGACGGCGAGCGACTTTCGGATCGCGAGGGATTTTGGCGCCAGTTCGCCAAGCACGATGTGGAGGTAGGTGATGATGCTGAAGGCGATCGCGAATGCCACGCCGTGAATGACGACCGGCGAGCTGATTCCCACGATCGCGAACAGCGGCTCGACCATCGCGGCGGTCGTGTCATCGACCGAGTCGGGCAGCGGGAAGACGGTCATGCCGGGCAGCGCCTTCGGCACCAGCACCTGCTCGGCAAAGGCGCCCTGGGTTCCGTAGCCGATGTTGAGTTCGGCCCCGGCCCCGCAGAGGTG